>NZ_VTLA01000007.1:0-111379 GCF_020514205.1 Synechococcus sp. MU1625 | reverse complement strand
CCTCGAACTGACGCAGCGGCTGGCGATCAAACAACGTGTCCACCAACAAGTTGTTGTGCAGCGCCAAACCACGGCCCGCCGCATCCACATTCCGCGGGGCTAAGCCACTACCCACCAACGTGGCCAATTCGCCGTAATCAAAGCTCAAAGGCAGATCAATTTTTTCATGTTCCAAGCCATCAATCAGACCCTCAATAATTTCTATCGCAATCTCTTCTTCTACTTCCCAAGCCTCATCTTCATCGCCATCAATATCACTAATCACATCACACAAATCATCACCCTCTTCGCAACCTGGAAGTGGTTCAGGCTTAACCTCTTTGCAATCATCACCTTCACAAATCGGCGGCGCAACAGGCTTATCAGGTCCTTCATCATCGCAACCATCAGCTTCAGGATGCAAGTCACATACAATATTCTCCTCTGATTTGGGCTCGATAATAAGGTTTAAAGAGCCCTTTTCCAAATAACCTCTGTAGAGGGCAGGGCCATCAATGGCATTACCCTCACCCAGCCCATCAAAAGAATAGATCTCATCATCCGAAACAACAATGTATGTATTCTCAGAAAGATCATCAATGTTTTTAACTTTACCGTCAATGATCTCCCAAGCCCCCTCAGGATCATCTGTCTTTGGCACACTGACTACTAAGCTGCCACTCTGATAATCAAACTCATCAGTCACACGCAATGGAGGATTATTCTTTCCATCCAGTGAGGTAAGAATTCCACCTGGATTTGAATTGTTAGCAGGGTTAGCATCCAACGTAATGGTTTCGGACACCAATGGATTAGAGGGCGAGACAAGAACCCGACCTCCTTCCCTAATACTTAAACGATCAATCTTAAATTGACCCTTGCCTGTTGGCCCAGAGAGCAAATTAAGTCGGCCAACCCCCGTTACCAATGTTGAAGAGCCCTGGGGTATACCCGAGAAGTTAGCCAATGAAAGAACACCATCTTCAATCGTGGTCTCGCCTTGATAGGAGTTCGCACCAGAAAAGGTGGTTGTTCCATCACCAACCTTGGTGAATCCACCATCACCGGAAATCTCACCTGAAAATTCCGTATTCGTTTTCAAGCCACCAGCAGTTAGGGTCTGATCACCGTCAATAACAATGTCACCAGCTCCTTCAATCGATCCGACCTCATCAGTATTTGCAACCTCATAGGTAGCACCCTCAGAAACAGATACTGCCGTATCATTACTGAGCGTTCCCGTTACTTGTAACGTCCCTTCCGTGATATTCGTTGTGCCTTCATAGGTATTATCGCCTGAGAACGTGGTTATTCCGTCACCAACCTTGGTGAATCCACCATCACCGGACATCTCACCTGAAAATTCCGTATTCGTTTTCAAGCCACCAGCAGTTAGGGTCTGGCCATCGTCAATAACGATATCGCCAGCACCTTCAATCGAACCAACCTCATCGCTGTTTGCAACTTGATAGGTGGCACCAGCATCAACAGAGACAGCCGTTGCATCGCTTAGAGTTCCAGTAACTCGAAGAATTCCTTCAAGAACATTAGTATCACCAACGTAAGAATTATTGGCGGCTAAAATTGTTACGCCCTCACCCTCAAAATTAAGAGACCCTGCACCCGAAAAGCTTGCCAACAAAACATCAGAAAACTTTCCATTAAAGATGGTCGTGATCCCACCATTATTGATCGTTCCACCTTCAGTTCCAACCCAGAAAGGAACATCTAAATCAGTGTTAGAAGCTTCACCTTGAACATTCTCAATCGTTTGAAGTGTTCCTCCCTGAAGCACCGGGGCATACAAATCCTCCCGAACTTTATCGCCTTCAAACTTACAAGGATCAACAGCAGTCTTAATTAGCTGCTGATTACCAGTTGTCGAGATCTCCCCTGTTGAAATTGTATTGACGGCGCAGCCGCCAAAGGCTTGGATTCGATTACTGTTACCTCCCCTAGTGTAATACTGAACTGAATTCCATTCATACAGCAATCCCTGTTTTTGCCCGCCATCTCCTGGCCTCTGCGTTCCTGCAGGAGCGAACTTTCCGGCCCAGTTATTAAAAATAAAACCTCCACCATTTGTATAACCATTTAGTATCAAATCCCCATCAATAGTAAGCAGGTCGCCAGCCTCTGCAAAAGCCTTATATCCAACCGAAAGCTGCTCAGCGAGGTCCTCGTCTTCTCCCCAGGGAAAGAATTGACCTATTGATTCGCTATCCCACCATTCCCCATTAGAAATTCCAGGGATAGCGTCCTTTGTGCCACCAATTGGATCAACATAGGTGTAGTAATTAATTGCGTAGTATTTATTATCATCACCTTCAACAACTGTTTGCATACTTGACGGCAAAGTCCAAATCTCCACCATTTGGTCGCTAGTGATTTGTTGACCACCTTCTGGCCCTGCATGAACAGCAGAAACAGACAGCGCAAGACCCAGAGAGAGACCTGAGAAGACGAGAGCTTTCTCCAAATTCATCGAGGGAATGCACTGAGTTTTATTTTTCTAGTAAAAAACTGGTTATACGACAACAAGTGCGCACTAAAAAAGCGAGTCTTGCGAGTCTTGCTATGAGTCCAATAACTTATTCAAAGTACGTCAAAGAGCGGTCAATTGATGCATTAGCAAATCTAAAACTTGTGAGATAAACCATCTCTTCTCACTCCAGCCAGCCGGATTACAGGAGGAGCACAGAGACTGAATTAGGTGCTCTGAGCGTTAGGCAGTGGATTTAGCGATCGCTGGTGAGGGATGCACGACCAAAGAGATGGCTCACACTCCAGATCCAGAGCATTGGCTTCCAACCGCCAGGCGTGCAACCGATACCCGCCATCCCCGGGAGTTGCTGTTGCTGAAACCTCGCGATTGAGCAAATACAGCGGATCCCCCAGCAGCGGGCTGCCCAACTGCGCCAAGTGAATCCGAATCTGATGCGGCCGACCCGTGCTGATCGTCACCTGCAGGCAATCACCCTCAGCCGTGCGCTCCAAGAGCTTCACCTCGGAATGGGCTGAGAGCCGTTTGCGGATCGGCTGCTCCTCCAACGGTTCCGGCCCCCAGATCCAGCCCAAGAGCGGATGCGGCCGTTCCACCACATCACTGCTCACCGTCAGCGACTGCCCCAACTCCAACCCAGGCACCTGCCGGCTCCAGGCCTGATACACCTTGCGGCAACCCCCATCGGGTCGGAACTGTTTCGACCACAGGGCACGGGTGTGCGACGTGCGGGCACAAACCTGCAGGCCGGAGGTGAACCGCCCAAGGCGGTGAACTGGCCGGGCCCCGGTGGGTTCGAGCAAGGCCGTGAGCGTGTGGCGCAGGAAGCCACCACCAGGCATCACCGGCAAGCCGGTGGGCTTGTTGATCACCAACAGGTCGCCGTCATCGTGGATCGTCTCCCACTGATCGGGGATCGCCTCCTCCAGCCATGGCGGACGCCGCCAACGGAGAGTCTCTCCGCCCTGCAGCGCTCGATCCTCTGAGAGAAGCGCTCCGTTCCAATCCAGCTCACCGGCAGCGATCCGTTGCTGCCATACTGCCCCATCGGAGTGGCGGTAGCGATCCGCCAACCATTCGCTCACCAGGATGCCGCCGTCTCCCCGCGGAACCTTGTCGCGGTAGGTCCAGCCGTCGTTGAACGCAGCCGACTTCAAGTCACCAGACGGTGCTCCAACGCATAGCGCACCAATTCCGTGCGGCTGGAGGTGCCGGTTTTGTTGAACAGTCGGCTCACATACTTCTCGACGTTGCGGATCGAGGTCTCCAGCTGACGGGCGATCTCCTTGTTCATCAAGCCTTCCGCCACCAGCTGCAACACGCTCGCCTCCCGCGGTGTGAAACTGTGCACCACCGGCTCGGTGGAGGGCAGCGCTTCCGCCTGTGCCAACAGCGAGCGGATCTCGGTGATCTGCTTGGCCATCTGGCCCATGTCGGTGTCGGCAAAGCGTGCCGCTTCCTGCAGTAGCCGTTGCTGACGCTGGGCGACGTTGCGCACCCGCGCCACCAGCTCATCGGGATCGAAGGGCTTGGGGATGTAGTCATCCACCCCGGCGAGATAGCCCTGAGTGCGGTCTGCCGTCATGCCCTTGGCGGTGAGGAAGATCACGGGGGTGCCACCGAGCCGTTCATCCGCCCGCAGCTTCTGCAGCAGGCCATAGCCATCGAGCCGCGGCATCATCACGTCGCTGATCACCACATCCGGCAGCATCTGCTGGGCCTTGGCGAACCCTTCTTCCCCATCCACAGCGGTGGTCACATCGAAACCTTCGTCTTCCAGGTAGGCCTGCACCGCCGTGCGAAGGCCCGGCTCGTCATCCACCAACAGCAGCCGTGGCGTGGGCGCCGCGGCCTCTACAGATTCAGCGGTGGGGGTGGGCGCGTCGCTCATGGCCGTAATCGCTCTGGTCAAAATGTATGGAGACCAAGCTCATCGGGCTAGTGCGGGTAACTGCTCCTGCTGTTCGGGGATCAGGGTCGAATAGCCCAGATCCAGGGCTTTTTGACGCAACGTGGCAGGGTCGGTTCCCGCGACCTCCGGCACGCAGGCTGCCCACCACACCAGATGATCTTCCCGGTTGAAATCGGTGATAGAGCCGCCGGGGTTAAGGGTGCGCACATACACCGCCAGCGGAGTGCGTTTGACCCGCACAGGTTTCGCTGTGGAGCAATTGACGCTCTCGACATAGACGTTCAGATCCGACGCCGACTCCTCCCACAGGCTGTAGCTGCGGGTATTGGGATTCGACGAGGCTGGCTTGACCCCATAAATCCCGATCGAGAGGGTGCCGACAGGGGCCGGTCGTTCAATCAGCACCTTGAGATCGGCCGGCCGCGATTGCCGCATCTGCTCAAGCACCTGCTCACGATCGAAGCCGCTCACGGGCTGCGCGCAGATCAGCCCCCCCAAGACCAGCAGAGCCATCGGCGTTCGCAGACCCATGCCAGTGCTGTTCGCAATGCAGCACCATGATCGCAACATCTGCCTGATTCGTCCTGAGCGGCTCCGCTCTCGCCTTTGACTTCCAGGCCACCACCCCCTGTGCGGCCGAGGTGGTGGAGGCGATGGCGCCCTTCTGGAGTGCGGACTGGGGCAATCCCTCCAGCCGTCAGCATCGGCTGGGTCTCAGCGCCTCTGCAGCGGTGAAGTTGGCGCGGCGTCAGCTAGCGGAGGCTCTGGAGGTGACCCCGGAACGGCTGGTGTTCACCAGTGGTGCGACGGAAGCCAACAACCTGGCGCTGCTGGGCCATGCCCGCGCCCTAGGCAAGGCGCATCTGATCAGCGTGGCTACGGAACACCACGCCGTGCTCGATCCCCTGCAGCAGTTGCAGCGGGAGGGCTTCAGCGTGACCCTGCTGACCCCAGGCCCCGATGGTCTGATCACCCCGGAACAGCTAGAGGAGGCGATCACCCCCGACACTCGGCTGGTGAGCGTGATGGTGGCCAACAACGAAATCGGTGTGCTCCAGCCGCTGGAGCAGCTGGGTGCCCTCTGCCAGGGCCATGGCATCACCCTGCACAGCGACGGGGCCCAGGCCTTCGGGACCGTGCCACTGGCCCCCGATGCCCTGAACGTCGATCTACTGAGCCTCAGTGCCCACAAGCTGTATGGGCCCAAGGGCATCGGAGCCCTAGTGCTGCGCGAGGGGATCGCCATCGAACCGCTGCAGTGGGGGGGCGGCCAGGAGGCGGGGCTTCGGGCCGGCACCCTGCCCACCGCCTTGATCGTGGGCTTTGCCGCCGCCGCCCGCCTTGCACTACAGGAGCGGGATCAACGCAACAGGCAGCTGCAGCAGCTGCGCGATCAGCTGTGGGAGGGCCTGCAGCAGCGCCTCCCTGGCGTGCTGCTCAATGGAGCGCTGCAGCCGCGCCTGCCCCACAACCTCAACATCAGCCTGCCCGAGGTGAACGGCAGCCGCCTGCACCGGGCCCTGCGCCCGCAGCTGGCCTGCAGCAGTGGCTCCGCCTGCAGCAACGGGGCCCCGTCCCACGTGCTGCAAGCGATCGGCCGCTCGCGGGCTGAAGCCGAAGCCTCCCTACGGCTGAGCCTGGGGCGCGACACCACAGCCGCCGAGGTGAATCAGGCCATCGCCGCGATCCACGACGCCGTCGCTGCCGCCCAGCTCTGATCCCCCTACGTTCCAGTCGACTGATCTAGATCCATGAGCAGCAGGGCCGAACTCTCCGTCGGGACCGCCATCCAGGAAGGCTGGCATGCCTTTCGCCTGGCCCCCTGGGTCTTTGTTGGTTTTGTGCTGCTCAGCGCGCTGCTCGCCCAGTTGGCCAATCTCATTCCCGTCCTGGGCGCGCTGGTGGGGACTCTGGTGAACCTTTGGGGCGGCGTCGGCCTGATCCGCGGCTCCTGGATCGCTCTGGGAGGCACCGCCCCCAGCTTCGAAGACTTCACCCGCTGGAACGGCTCTGCCGTCTGGCGCCTGTTCAGCCGGCAGTTGGTGCTGACTCTGCTGCTGCTGCCCATCGCCCTGTTGGTGATCGTCGTGGCCCTCAATGCCGCAGATGCCTGGACCGTGTTTCGACCGCTGATGAACCTGGCGTTAACAGTGGACCCCAACGATCCGCAGCTTGCAGACGCAGGCAGTGCGGCCGCCCTCGAACTGGCGCTCAATCTCAGCAGCAGTCCCCTGGCGTTGCTGACCCTGGCCGTCGGCTGGCTGTTCGCCACTTACATCCAGGTGAACCAAAGTTTCCTTGGCTTCATTGCGCTGCTGGAGGATCTGAACCCGATCACCACGATCCAACGGGGCATCACTGTGGTGCAGGGCCAGTGGTGGCAGGTGCTGGGCCTGCTGATCCTGCAGGTGCTGATCCTGCTGTTGGGATTTCTGGCCTGTGTGGTGGGCTTGGTGGCCGCCGCTCCGGTCTGCATTTGCATCACCGGCGCTGCCTACCGACAGCTGTTTGGCCAAGAAGACAAAACCGGCGTCATCAGCCCTCACTGACCCTGCAGGCCAGGCGCCATTTGGCACTGCGGCTGCGGGGATTGGCCTCTTCCTCCTGCTCGGTGGCCACCACCGGTTTGCGGGTGATCCGTTGCAACCGCTCATCCCGCAGGAAAGCCGTCTTCACACGGCGGTCCTCCAAGGAATGGAAACTGATGATCCCGAGCAGCCCCTCAGGCTCTAGCCAGTCGGGGGCCTGCTGCAGCAGTCGATCCAGCACCCCCAGCTCATCGTTCACCGCAATGCGCAGGGCCTGGAAGGTGCGAGTGGCGGGGTGAATCCGCCCGCGCCGCGCCTTGGGGGGGTAACAACCCGCCACGGCATAGGCCAACGCGGCGGTGCCGCCATAGGCGCCGTTCTGCTTGATGTCGGCTTTGATCCGTCGGGCGATGCGGCGGGAGAGCCGTTCCTCCCCATAGCCATAGATCAGATCCGCCAGCTCGTTTTCCTCCAGGCGGTCGATGAGCTCGGCCGCGGTCTCCCCCTCACCCCCCGCGTTCATGCGCATGTCCAACGGACCATCGAGGCGAAAACTGAAACCCCGCTCCGCCACATCCAACTGGGGACTGCTGACCCCTAAATCGGCCAGCACCATCACGGCGGGCTCGGGCGGCACAAAGTCGGCAAAGTTGGTGGCGACGATCGAAACACGCTCTCCGAAGGAAGCCAAACGCTCCGCAGCAGCAGCCCGGGCCGTGGCGTCCTGGTCCAAGCCGATCAAACGCAGGCCTGGATGGTGTTCCAGCAACAGGGCGCTGTGGCCGCCACCACCAAGGGTGGCGTCAATCAACAGGCCTTCCGGACGCGGGATCTGCCGGGCTGCATCCAGCACCGCATCGGCCAGTACAGGCACATGGCTGAAGGGGGGCACAAGCCACAGGCGAAGACTCCTTAAGATCTACACATCGATCGGACCACCGCTCCCATGACGCAGCTGGAAACGCGCACGGAGCCCATGGTGGTGAACTTCGGGCCCCACCACCCCTCTATGCACGGGGTGCTGCGGCTCGTGGTCACCCTCGATGGTGAAGACGTGGTCGACTGCGAACCGGTGATCGGTTACCTCCACCGCGGCATGGAGAAGATCGCCGAGAACCGCACGAACGTGATGTTCGTGCCCTACGTGAGCCGCATGGACTATGCGGCGGGGATGTTCTACGAGGCGATCGTGGTGAACGCCCCGGAAAAACTGGCTGACATCCCTGTGCCCAAGCGGGCCAGCTACATCCGTGTGCTGATGCTGGAGCTCAACCGCATCGCCAACCACCTGCTCTGGCTTGGACCCTTCCTCGCTGACGTGGGGGCCCAGACGCCGTTCTTCTACATCTTCCGCGAGCGGGAGATGATCTACGACCTCTGGGAAGCCGCCACCGGCCAGAGGCTGATCAACAACAACTATTTCCGCATCGGCGGCGTCGCCGCTGACCTGCCCTGGGGCTGGCTTGAGAAATGCCGCGATTTCTGCGATTGGTTCGGCCCGAAGATCGATGAATACGAAAAGCTGATCACCAACAACCCGATCTTCCGGCGCCGGATTGAAGGCCTGGGAACGATTGAGAAGCAGGACGCCATCAACTGGAGCCTCTCCGGCCCGATGCTGCGCGCCTCCGGCGTGCCCTGGGATCTGCGCAAGGTCGATCACTACGAGTGCTACGACGACTTCGACTGGCAGGTGGCCTGGGAGAAAGAGGGCGACTGCTACGCCCGCTATCGCGTGCGCATCGAAGAAATGCGCCAGTCGCTGAAGATCCTGCGCCAGGCCTGCGACATGATCCCTGGCGGCCCGACCGAAAACCTCGAAGCCAAGCGCCTCAACGAAGGAAAAGGCAGCGATGCCACTGGTTTCGACTTCCAGTACGTGGCCAAGAAAGTGGCGCCCACCTTCAAGATCCCCAACGGTGAGCTTTACACCAGGCTGGAGTCGGGCAAGGGGGAGATCGGCGTGTTCATCCAGGGCAACAACGACGTCACCCCGTGGCGCTTCAAGATCCGCGCTGCCGACAGCAACAACCTGCAGATCCTTCCCCACATCCTCAAGGGACACAAGGTCGCCGACATCATGGCTATCCTCGGTTCCATCGACGTGATCATGGGATCCGTGGATCGCTGATCCCTGAACCGTTTTCTTCGTCGGCTGCAACACACGGGTTATCTGCTGCCCGCGACCCTGACGGGCACGTTATGGCTCAAGGGCCTGCATCCAGGCCTTCCGGGCCTTGCCTGCCCCCTTCGCACACTCACGGGCGTGCCCTGCCCCACCTGCTTTCTGACCCGAGCGACGGGAGCAGCCCTCACTGGTGATTTCAGCGGATCGCTGCAATGGCATCTCTTCGGCCCCATCACCGCCTTAGGGCTAATCCTCTGGAGTGCCCTGGCGCTGCAGCAACGGCGTCTCATCCCAAAAGGCCTGCCCCTCTGGTCCGTTCCCATCGTTGGTGGAGCTTTGATCAGCTATTGGCTGCTGCGCCTAAGCACCAACAACTGGCCCAGCGGCTGAGCCATCAGCGCAACAGGCCGCGCTCATAGGCGACGTTCTGCAGGAAAAAGCTGGCCATGGGGATCACCACAAAGCCACCCAAACCACAGGTGACCAAGGCCAGAAACGCCACAACGATGCCGGTCAACACCTCGAGGCCCACAAAGCTCAAACCGTTCTCCGAGCGGTAGACCACCTGGAACGACTGGGCGAACGCTTCACCGATGCTCATGTCGGTGACGAAGATGCGATTCACAAACACCGGCGTGACCAACGCAACCGCAATGCCGGGAAGGATGCAGAGCAGAAAACCGATGGTCGTGGCCAGCGAAAAGAACAGCCCCGCCAAGAGATAACGCCCCCAACGGCTTGTGAGCAGCTGAGCAGCTGCTGAAATCGTCACCACCTCACCACGCTCGTAATAGAGGGCCGGAACAGCCACCATCAACACCGACAACAGGCTGGCCAGGAGCGAGAAGGGCAGCTGAACCAATTGGGCCAGAACAGCCCCGAGCCCCAGCGCCGCATCGCTGCTGCCAATGGTCGCGGACACCACGACGATGATCAGGGCATAAGCGAGAACACCGAGCAGCGACAGCACGATGGAGCCCACCCAGATCACCAGAACCACGGGGATGTGCTGCAGAAAGGCCTGCCAGGCCTTCTGAATAGAGGGGCGCTCATGAGCGATCGGCGCGGCCATGGTTCAAGCTGAACTTCTGTCAGGGTGACAGTCGGCACCGGCTTCAACAACACAACGCCATGACCTCTGCCCCCTGGCTGGAGCTGAGCCGAACCGTGCGCTTCAGCGACACCGACGCCGCCGGTGTGATGCACTTTCAGCAGCTGTTGGGCTGGTGCCACCAGGCCTGGGAAGAAAGCCTGGAATGCTTTGGTCTTCCGGCTGGTTCGGTCTTCCCCGGCGGACGCGGAGAGCAACCCGGCGTGGCCCTGCCGATCGTGCATTGCCATGCCGATTTTCGCGCTCCGGTGCAGGTGGGCGACAAGCTGCTGATCCGCCTGGAACCAGAACGGCTCGATCCCAGCAGTTTTGTAGTGAACAGCCAAGTGCTGCTGGAGGAGCAGCTGGTCGCCAGTGGCTGCCTACGCCACGTGGCCATCGATGCCCAAACCCGGCGCCGATGTGCCCTGCCCGATGGGGTGGAGCGGTGGCTGGAAGCATCAAGCCTCGGCCGAATCCAACCGCTGTAACCACTCCCGCCAGCGCTGGCGCTGCCATTTCCCCAGCGCATTGGGGGCCAGGTCGGGGCACAACACCCAACGCCGTGGTGTCTCCGCCGGCTCCCAGTAACGCGTAAGGGTCGCAAGGCGCTGAAGCACCGCATCGTCAGCGCTGCCCACCAGCGCCACCAGCGTCTGCCCCCACTCCGGATTATCAACACCCAGCAACAACACGGAACTCACCGGAAGCGATGCCGCCTGCACCGCCGCCATCACACGCTGCTCGAGCTGCTCAGGAAACACAGTTTCACCACCGGAATGAATGGCGCCATCGATTCGGCCCACGATCTGAAGGCCTGGGGTGAAAGCGGCTCGATCCCCGGAGCGCCACCAGCCATCGGCATCCCTGAGCGATTCCCAGCGATTCGGCTGATCCGCACACCAACGCCCGAGGGCCAACCGATCGGTTCGCACCTCAAGGGCCCCATCAGCGGCCAGTCGCAGCTCCACACCCATCAGCGGGTCCCCACAACCCTGCTCACCATCCAGGAAGCGGGCCGGCGGCATGGCCGCCACCATCGCCGCTGTCTCCGTCGACCCGTAACAGGGCGCCAGGGGCAGCCGCAAGGCGCGAGCCTGCGCCACCAACGCAGGCGGCAGAGCAGCCCCACCGATCCAGATCAGCTGCATCTCCAGCAGGAAGGCCACCCCGTCGGGATGGGCCAGCAGACGCGCCAGCTGCGTGGGCACCAATGAGAGGAGTACCGGCTTGGTCCCCCAGGCGGGCAGGCTCCGGCACCACGCGAGCAATTCGGTGGGGGTTTTCATCAACCCCGGCTCCAGCTGCTGATGCGAGGCACCCCAGCAACGGGCTCGCCACCAAGGCATCAGACCACTCACATGCGCCATTGGCAACGGATTGAGCAGCAGAGTGGCGGCGGGGTCGAGCGCCATCCCCATCAACCAGTGCGCGGTGGCTGCTGCCGAACGGTCCAGATGGTCCAGGGGCTGGGCGCAGCAACGGCTGCCGCCACTGCTGCCACCACTACGCACCAGCACCCCCGGCCCTGGCGGCAGTTGATCGATGGGGGCAGCATCCGCCTCCGGCGACAGGGTCACCCACTGCCCTGCCGCCAGCCCCCGCTCCAGCTGCTCGAACTCGCTCATATCGCCGCGGCCCAGACGACCTCTGGATCGGTGGAAAACAACGCCCCCGACGGCGTCCAGCCGGGGGCAAGGCCGGGTGCCGCCGGCGTGGGCCCCTGGGCCTGAAGCCCGGCCAGATGCTCCAGCCAACGCCGACCGATGCCGGTTTCGAAGGCTGTGCTCACCATCCGTTGGGGCACCCCCGCCTGCAGCTCCCGCAACAGCACTCTGGGATCACCCTCCAGCGCGGGCCGCCGCACCTGCCAGCCGCTCCAGCTGCGCCGCAGCTCCGGCCGCTGGTGGAGTGATTCATCCAGGGCCACCGGTCCAAGCGCCGCCAACTGCTCCAGACCGGCTTGATCCTCCACCGCCAGAGGTTGTTCCAACCAGGCCAGGCGTGGGTCATCACGCAACCGTTGCATCCAGGCCTGCGCCGTGCTGCGATCCCAACCGGCATTGGCATCCAAGCGCAATCGAGCCGTGGGCGGCAGGTGCTGGAGCAGCTGATCGAGCAGGTGGCGCTCCAGGGAATCCGCCTCCGTCCCCACCTTCCACTTGAAGGTGCGCCCCTCAAGGCCTCTCGCTGACTCCGCCACAGCTTCGAGGGCCGTGAGCATGGCCTCTCCTGCCGGCAACAACAGCGCCGGCGTAGGAGCTTTCAGCCACCCCTGGGAAGCCTGACCTCCCACCAGCCCATCCAACTCCGCCAGCGCCGCACCAAGGCCAAAGCCCACAGGCCCCGGCGCATCGCGGAGCACGGCCTCCAACTGCACCCTGGAGGGCACATCCGGCAGGGAGGCGAGGGCGCCCTCACAAGACGACCACGGCGACGTGAACTGATGCTGCTGAAGCGGTGCCACTTCTCCCCAGCCCACCGCCCCTTGATCGTCTTCGAGACGCAGCAACCAGCCACAGCACTCTGTCAGAACGCCTTCTGCCGTGCGAAGCGGCTGCAGCAAAGCAAAGCGAAAAGGGCGACGCTGCAACCGGAGCGTCATCCGCCGCTCCAGACGCGGGCCAGGACCAGGCCCACACTCAACCCCAAACCATTCCAGCCCTGAAAGCGCAACGCCAGAAACTTGCTGCCGCTGATCAGCTCCGGCCGGTCGTGATGGCGCTGGAGCAGACGCATCAGCTGCACCCCCGCCGGAAGACCGAGTCCGCTCAACACCACCGATGCAGGCCAGTCCCCGTGCAGCACGGGCACCCACTCCAGAGCGAGCGTCAAGGCCACAAACCAGGGCACCAGTGCCGCCGCCCTTCGCGTGCCAAGACGCACCACTGGTGAGCGTTTGCCGTGGGCCGCGTCCTCCTCCACCTGATGGAAGTGGGAGCAGAACAACACCAGGGTGGTCGCCAGAGCTGGGCCTGCCCCCAACATCCAGGCGGTGCCCCATGGGATCGACGCAGCGCCCCTGGGCTGCAACACCAACAGGGCCGCAGCGGTTGCAAAGGGCCCAAACGCCAACCAGCACAGAGGCTCACCCAAGCCGCGGTAGCCCAATCGAAACGGAGGGCCCTGGTACACGTAACCCAGGCCGCAACACACCAACACCAGGGCCAACACCGCCCAGGTGCTGTTCCAGGCCAGCAACGCCATCAACAGCAACCCCACCACCAACGCGGCGGTCGCCCCCTGGGCAACGCGATCCCTGCGGCCGGTGAGATTCACCACCGAATGGGGCTTACCGGAGGCATCAACGCCCGTCGCCGCATCAAAAACATCGTTGCTGAGGTTTTCCCAGAGCAACAACAAAATGGCCGCCAGCAAAAAGCCCCCCAGCTGCAGCCATCGCAGGGAGCCTTCAACACCGAAATGCCATCCAGCCGCGACCAGCACTGGCATCACGGCGACGGAATACATCGGCCACTTGATGGCTGCCTTCCACAAACGGCGCCGATCGGCGTAACGGGATGCGACAGCCTGCGGCTCAGACATGGACAGGTTCGGTTCCCGCAGGGCGAAGACCCATACATTTGAGCAGTAACCCTGGCCAAAAACGCCGCGGATGTCGGCTGATTGTTGTTTCAGCTCCCTCCTCTCCGCAGCCCAGCGGGGATGGATGGCCTGTGACGGCGATGAAGCGCTGCTGAGCCTGGCCCTGCCGATCGCAGGGGTCGACCCGCTTCTGGCCTTGCCGCAGCTGGCGGAGCAGGAAAACTTGCAGGTGCTGTGGGACAGCGCCCCGGGCCTCTGCCTGGCTGCAGCAGGGCCCTGCCAGGAACTGGAGCTGGCTGGCAGTCGTCGCTTTGAACAGGCCCAACGCTTCGCTGACCTCTGCCTCAGCCGCCTGCATGACACCGCACCGGAGAGCCCGGCCCATGCACGCCCCCGGGTGCTGCTGCGCTTCCGCTTCTTCGATCAGGTGAGTGAACGCCGCCGAAGTGAAGCGGTGGTTCCTTCAGTGCATGCGGTGCTGCCCCGCTGGCAACTCAGCCGTCAGGGACGCCGCGGCTGGCTGCGGCTGAACGGGATCGTGAGCAGTGCAGCGGACTGCCGGGAGCTAGCAGAACAGCTCTGGCTCAAGCAGGAACAGCTGCTCCAGACGCCAACCACGCCAACAGCGCTCAAACCCCAGGCGCTTGTGGCGGCAACGGAACCGGAAACCTGGCGGCAGCGTTACGCCGCAGCACTCACCCACGGGATTGATCTGGTCAACAACGGCGACCTGCACAAACTGGTGCTGGCCGTGCAGCACCGCATCGTTTTGGCCGAAACGTTCGACCCCTTACCGCTGTTGAAACGGCTCCGGCGACAACAGGCCGGCAGCTGCCGGTTCCTCTGGCAGCGCCATGCGGGGGATGCCTTCTTCGGTGCATCCCCGGAACGGTTGCTCAGCCTTCGCGCCGGTTGGCTGCGCAGTGATGCCCTGGCCGGTACGGCTGGGCAGGGGGATTCCGGCGCTCAGCTGCTGCGCTCCGACAAGGACCGCCGCGAACACGAACTGGTGGTGGAAACCATCACCGACCAACTGCGCCGCAACGGACTTTCCCCGCGACGCCGTTGGCAACCCCAACTGGCCCGGCACGGCAACCTGACACATCTGCACACCCCAATCACGGCGGAAACCCACGGTCAGCCCGTGTTGTCGCTTGCCGAACAACTGCACCCCACACCCGCCGTTGCCGGGTTGCCCCGCCGAGATGCCATGGCCTGGTTGCGAACCCTGGAACCCTTTGAACGGGGAAGTTATGCGGCACCGATCGGTTGGATCGACAGCGCCGGTGATGCTGAACTGCGGGTGGCCATCCGCTGTGGTCATGCCCGGGGCTGCGACCTGGACCTCACGGCTGGAGCCGGTCTGGTGCGGGGATCCGTTGCCGAGCGAGAGCTGCAGGAAGTGGGGCTGAAACTGGCCGTACTGGCCGACCAGCTGGAACTTCAGACCAGCACACGCAACCGCTCGATCGTCTGATCGGCCAGGGGCTGGTTCATCAGCCGCTCCACTTCACGCACCCCCGTGGGACTGGTGACGTTGATTTCGCTGAGCATGCCGCCGATCACATCGATGCCGACAAAGAAGAGCCCCTCCGCCCGCAGCGCTGGGGCCAGGGCGGCGCAGATCTGACGTTCCCGGTCGGTGAGTTCTGTGGCCTCCGCCTGGCCACCGACGGCCAGATTGCTGCGGAATTCCCCCGCTGAAGGGCGCCGATTGATCGCTCCTAGGGGATCGCCATCCACCAACAGGATGCGCTTGTCTCCTTCGCTCACGGACGGCAGGAACGCCTGGGCCATCACCGGCAACCGCTCCTGCTCCGTCACCAGCTCCAGTAGGGCCTTCAAGCCCGGCGACTGCCCATTGACCCGAATCACCCCGAGGCCCGCACGCCCCCCCAGTGGTTTGAGCACAATTTCTTGCTGCTCCTGGGCAAATGAGAGCAATTCAGACACCCGCCCCGCCACCAGCGTGGGAGCCATCCAGCGGCTGAAGCGCAACGCCCCCAGCTTTTCGTTCCAGCTGCGCAGCGCACTGGGGCGATTGAGCACACGAACACCAGCCCGCTCGGCCACCTCCAACAGATGGGTGGCGTAGAGATACGCCTCATCCACGGGCGGATCCTTGCGCATCCAGATCACATCAAAGCCAGCCAGGGCCTGACGTTCAGCCACCCCAACCGTGATCCAGGGCTCCGGCGTCACCGGCAGGGCGAGCGCGAGGGGTTCATCCCCACGGGCAATCAAATCGGAAGGCGTGCAGGCCCACAACTCATCGCCGGCCCGCTGAGCGGCCTGCATCAGCGCAACGGAAGAATCCTTGGCTGGATTGATCTGCCCCAGCGGATCCAGAACAAACAGCTGGCGCATCGATCAGGCCTTCAACAGGGCATCGAGCTCGCCGGCACGATCCAGGGCATGGAGGTCATCGCAACCGCCGATATGGCGATCATCGATGTACACCTGAGGAACACTGCGGCGGCCATCACCCCGCGCCGCCATGGCATCACGGCCGGGCTCATCGCCATCCACGCTGTGTTCGGTGTAGCTCACCCCCTTGCGATCCAAGAGTCCCTTGGCGCGGACACAGAACGGGCAGGTGCGCCAGGTGTAGATCTCAATCTTGGCCATTGCGTTGGTCATACCAGTGGTCGGATCCTATGCAGCGACTGCGCTGATAGCGTCAGAAGCTGATCAGGGCCGAGTTCTTGCTGGATCTCACCGACTTCAAACGCGATCTCTCCGAGCTCACTGACCGCCTGGGCAATGCCCAGGACTGTCTTTGACGTTCCTGCACTGAACGCACGACAACAAGATCTCGAGCAACTCGCCGCCCAGCCTGATTTCTGGGATGACCAGCAGAACGCCCAGAAGCAGATGCGGCGCCTGGACGAGGTGAAGGCACAGCTGAGTCAGCTGGCCGGATGGAGTGGGGCTGTGGACGATGCCAAGGCCACCCTTGAGCTCTACGAGCTGGAGCCCGACGAAGACCTGCTACAGGAAGCCCAGAACGGCCTGAACCAACTGCGCCAGGGGCTGGATCGCTGGGAACTCGAGCGCTTGCTATGCGGCGAATACGACAAGGAGGGGGCCGTCCTCAGCATCAATGCAGGAGCCGGTGGAACGGATGCCCAGGACTGGGCGCAGATGCTGCTGCGCATGTACACCCGTTGGGCCGAAGACCACGGCATGAAGGTGACCGTCGACGAACTCTCCGAAGGGGAAGAAGCCGGGATCAAGAGCTGCACGATCGAGATCGAAGGGCGCTATGCCTACGGCTACCTGCGCAACGAGAAAGGTACCCATCGCCTGGTGCGCATCTCACCGTTCAACGCCAACGACAAGCGCCAGACCAGCTTTGCCGGTGTGGAGGTGATGCCCAAGATCGAGGAGGACGTCAAGCTCGACATTCCTGAAAAGGACCTGGAGATCACCACCAGCCGCTCGGGCGGCGCCGGTGGCCAGAACGTGAACAAGGTGGAAACGGCTGTGCGCATCCTTCACATCCCCACCGGGCTATTTGTGCGCTGCACCCAGGAGCGCTCCCAGCTCCAGAACAAGGAGAAGGCGATGGCGTTGCTGATGGCCAAATTGCTCGTGATCGCCCAGGAGCAACGGGCGGCCGAAATCGCCGACATCCGCGGCGACATCGTTGAGGCGGCCTGGGGCAACCAGATCCGCAACTACGTGTTTCAGCCATACCAAATGGTGAAAGACCTGCGCACCAATGAAGAAACCAACGATGTGCAAGCGGTGATGGATGGGGCCCTCGACCCCTTCATCGACGCGTCTCTGCGCCAAGGTGTCGACAGCCCCGGCGCCGACACCGATTCCTGATCCCATGGCCTCCGACAGCACTCCACCGCCGAGCTTCATCAAACAGGCGATGCGCAACATGGTGCGCAAGGGCAGCAAGAGCCTGTTTCACCTCGGCCTCACCGCCATGGGATTCCTCGGCTTCATCACCCTTGTGGCTTGGTTAGGTCGACCGACCCTGCCGGGCTAGGCATGGAGCTCGACCTCGCATTGGATCGAAACGAGGCGCCGCTAGATCCCTGCGACGCCTCCGACCTGCTCGACGAGACAGCCTGGATCCAGCAGCTGGAGCATTGGCTGAGCACAGTTTGCGGGGATTCGCGCCTGGACTGTCCGACCCTGGTGCGCACAGCGGATGAACTGAGCCTGGGGCTGCGCTTCACCGATGACGCCAGCATCGCGGCGTTGAACAGCACCTGGCGCCAGAAAACGGGCCCCACGGATGTGTTGTCTTTTGCGGCTCTCGACGACGCCGGCGACTGGATGGACGGACCCAGCGTCGAACTCGGGGACATCGTGGTCTCTCTGGAGACGGCCCGGCGTCAGGCCCAAGAGCAGGGGCACAGCCTGAAGCGGGAATTGCACTGGCTCGTGAGCCATGGCCTGCTGCACCTGCTGGGCTGGGACCATCCCGATGACGACAGCCTCGCCGCGATGCTCGCCCTGCAGGAGAGGCTTCTTGAGGATGGGTGATCTGGACAACCCGGGTAGGCTTCGATGAGCGGGCGTTCGCCCTGCGGATGCCGAATTCCGTTCCGATGACCAGCGAATCGCCCCGGACACCATCCGCAGACGCAGCAGCGGAGGAAGTGGCCATGGTGCCCAACGGAATGCGACGACGGGGCAGCTGGCGCATCGCTGGCGATCTGCCAGCAAGCTTTCGCTACGCCGCTCAAGGCCTCGGCTACGCCTTCGTCACCCAGCGCAACTTCCGTATCCATGTGGTGACGGGGCTGGTGGTGTTTGGTCTCGCCGCCTGGCTTCAACTGGATCTGATCCGCCTGGCCGTTCTGGTGCTTACGGTGGCGGCCGTTCTGGTGTTGGAGCTGCTGAACACAGCGATGGAAGCGGTGGTGGATCTGGCCATTGGCCGGCGTTATCACCCATTGGCCCGCATCGCCAAAGACTGTGCTGCTGCAGCTGTGCTGACAGCCGCCATCAGCTCTTTATTGATCGCTGTGTTTCTCCTGCTTCCGCCGCTCTTGCTCCGCCTGGGGCTCTGACTCCCGATTCGCACGCAGATGCTGCTGGTCATCGACAACTACGACAGCTTCACCTTCAACTTGGTGCAGTACTTCGGTGAGCTGGCCGCCCAGCATCCGCTGGCGGCGGATCTGCAGGTGCATCGCAATGACGCCATCAGCCTTGAGCAGATCAGGGCCCTGAACCCCGACGCGATCTTGTTGTCGCCCGGCCCGGGGGACCCAGATCAATCGGGCGTCTGTCTGGATATCCTCCAAGAACTCTCAGCAACGGTGCCCACGCTGGGGGTGTGTTTGGGCCATCAGGCCATCGCCCAAGTGCACGGCGGCCGGGTGGTGCGAGCCCAGCAGCAGATGCATGGCAAGACCTCGCCTGTGCTGCACAAAGGCGACGGCGTGTTCGCAGGCCTGCCCCAACCGCTGACGGCCACCCGCTACCACTCCCTCATCGCCGAGCGCGAAACCCTGCCGGACTGCCTTGAGGTAACCGCCTGGCTTGAGGACGGGACGATCATGGGCCTGCGGCACCGGGAGCATCACCACCTGCAGGGGGTGCAGTTCCATCCCGAAAGCGTGCTGACCGATCAAGGCCACCAACTGCTGGCCAACTTCCTGCGGGAAGCCGAGGGATAACGCTGTTAGCGTCCAGAGCAAGTTCATCTCCGCCCATGTCCGTCCTGCGTTCCGCTGTGACCGCCGCTGCAGGCCTGGCACTGAGCCTGACCTCTCCAGCCTTGGCGGGCAGTGGGGTGTCGATCAGCAGCTACGGGCAACGGGCCCTGCTGATCCAAGGCGGCGGCCAGTCGGTGCTGCTTAACCCTTACAAGGCAGTCGGTTGTGCCGCAGGCCTGCCGGAACCGCAGCTGACGGCCGGCGTCGTTCTGGCCAACTCCGAACTCGCCGATGAAGGGGCCAGCGACATCGCCGGTGGCCGCTTTCTGGCACAACCGGGGTCGTATCGCATCGGTGGCCTAAGCCTGGAGGGCTTTGCCAGCCCCCACGACCGGATGGGCGGACGCCGCTTTGGCAATGCCACCATCTGGCGCTGGCAGCAAGGGGGCCTCAGCTTTGCCCACCTCGGTGCCACCGCTGGAGAGCTCACCGCCGCCGACCGGGTGCTGCTGGGCAACCCCGATGTGCTGATCATCGGCGTTGGCGGTGGCAGCAAGATCTACAACGCCGAGGAAGCCGCGGCGGTGGTGAGTCAGTTGAACCCCAAACGCGTGATTCCAGTGCAGTACGTCAATGGAGACGCCCCTGAAGGGTGTGATCAAGAAGGTGTGCAGCCCTTCCTCGATGCCATGGGCGGAACCGCAGTACGCCGTGTTGGCCGGTCGCAAACCCTGCCGGGCAACCTCGACGACACCACCGTGATCACGGTGATGCAGTAATCAGCGCAGCCAGCTCAACACGGTTCCAGCCGGCCAGCAAAGCCAACAACACCAACACCCGAGCTTTCTGGGGATTCAGGCTCCCTGCCGGCAGCAGCCCGAGCCGTTCGTCCTGGGCATGGCGATGCACGGGTCCAGACCCACAGCGGTTGGCCCGCAGCATCAACGGTCGTGGGCCAGCCCACGCCTCCAACACTCGGCATTCGCCCGCCGACAACTGGCCGGCACCCGTGCCGGTAAGCACCAAGCCCGAAACACCGGCGTTGAGGCATGCGGTGAGCAGGAGCGGCTCGGGCTCCACACACCCGTAAACGATGGGCACCTGGGGCCATTGCTCGGGTAACGCGAGCCCTGCGAAGGGCACCTGCCGGGATCCGCTCGCCGTCGGCAGATGAACGCCAACGTCATCCACCCAACCCAGCGGCCCGCTGACGGGACTGGCAAAGGCCCCGACCCCCTGGGTAGCCACCTTGGTGACAGCGCGACCGCCATGGATCTGGCCATCCATCACCACCAGAATGCCGTGGCCGCGGGCTTCGCTGCTCAAGGCCACCTGCACGCCTTGAAACAGGTTGAGCGGCCCATCGGCACTGAGGGCCGTGGCTGGCCGCATCGCCCCCACCAGCACCACGGGCCGGGGATCGTCGATCAACAGCTGCAGCAACCAGGCGGTCTCCTCCAACGTGTTGGTGCCATGGGTGATCACCACCCCGGCCAGCTCTGGGTCCGCAGCAAAGGCATCACGAATGCGATCCACCAGCGCGCGCCAATGCTCAAAGAGCAGATCAGCGCTGTCGACATTGGCGACCTGCTCGACGCTGATCGTGGCCAAACCCTGCAGCTGCGGCACCGCCGCCAGCAGGGCATCACCCCCCAGCACCCCAGCGGTGTATTCGTTCAGCGTTGCACTGTCGGATGCACAACCGGCGATGGTGCCGCCGGTGGCCAGCAGCAGCAAACGGTTCATCGCTCCATAGGGAGGAACGCCTCCATGAAGCGCTGCATCTGGCTGGTGGTGCCGATGCTCACCCGAAAACAACCATCAATGAGGGGCTTGCCCGCCATCGAGCGCACCAAGATTCCAGCCAGCCTCAGCGCCGCATCCACCTCAGCCACAGGGCGCTGGGGCCAAATCAGTAGATAGTTGCCGCCGTCGCAGTGGTGCCGTACCCCCGCGTCCCGCAGGGCCTGCAGGGTCCAATCGCGGGCCCGCAGCACTTCAGCCACATAGGCATCCACATACGACTGATCCGCTAAAGCGGCGAACGCCGCGGCCACGGCCACGCTGTTGACGTCGTAGGGGCCCGTGACACGGCTGACCCGATCGACAACATCGGCGTGGCCAATGGCAAAGCCAATCCGCAGGCCCGCCAAACCAGCCGTTTTGGCCAAAGAGCGGAACACCAAAAGATTTGGTGTGGCCGTGAAATCTGCACTCGGCAGCACGCTGTCTCCGGTGAAAGCCTCGTAAAGCTCATCCACTACCACCAGCGTGCCCGGCGCAGAGGCCGCCAGGGCGATCACCTCTTCTGCCACCAAGCGCGTGCCGGTGGGATTGTTCGGGTTGCAGATCAACAACAACCGCGGCGTGCGAGCCGCCAATGCCTCCTGAATAGCCGCCAGGGGAAAGTCGAACGTCTCGCTTTGGTAGGGGATCGCCTCGATCGTCATGCCCTGCATCCCGGCGCAGGGGCTGTAGTACCCGAAGGTGGGCACTGTCGTCAGCAACGTCTCACCGGCATCGCCATAGGCCTGAAACACCGCATGGATAGCGGCATCCACACCATTGAACAGGCCCAACTGATCAGGCTTCAAGCCCGGCCGGCAGCCGGTTTCCAGCAGGTTCTGGAGCAACGCTTCCCGCAGGCCGTCGTACTCCGGATAAACGGCAATCTCCTCAGTACTGAAGTTGCGCAGCGCCTGGGCCACCAGGGGGCTGGGGCCAATCGTGTTCTCGTTGAAATCCAGCCGCAACATCGCCCGGCGGCCCTCCAACGGCGCGCTGTAGGCCTTCAGCTGCTCAACGGCGGCGCGGGCCGCCGGAGCGCCACTGGGCGTGAACGGTTGGATGTTGTCGTTCACATGCGGTCCAGGGTGGCGATGCCCAGCAGTCCGAGCCCCAGTCTGAGGGTGTCGGCCGTTAAACGACAGCGGAGCGAAGTCAAAGCTAGACGCTCAGAATCTGGTTTAAGAGCTTGACCTTAGTAGGGGAGGGGCGAAAGAGGTCATGCGTGAGCATGAAGCAGTCGATGCGTATAAACCGCAAAGCAACTCCTTCCCTTTAAGGAGACCACATTATCAAAAATTAAAAATACCTCACGAAAGGCTATTCTTGAAATTAACAGAACTCGTATTGCTCAGTGGCGCTAGCACCAATGCCACCAATCTTGCACACACATACATAAAACATAAGGGCCGCTAAGAGCAGATAATTCACCGAGTCCCTCTGCAGGCCAAGCATCCAATCTTGCGAGATCTGGCCAAGAAAAACAGGCCTCATTCTAGGTCGGCGCACTTCACCACCTCCACTCAAGAAACTCCAGCGACAATAGAGACTAATGTCTTCCTCATGGTGCGGAGCTCATTCCTCATCTACAGCAAAGATCGAATTCATCACACTTAACGCCTTTATCGAGATCCCAAAACACAACTAGACCCAGCAGAGATCATAATCATATTGCCGCACTAACCCAACCAAACACAGAAGGAGATCATGCTCACCTTTAGCACTGCCGGGAACCACTCAGATACTCGGGCGGCCTCAAGGGCGATCCAAGAAAGCCGATTATGGATACAGACAACAAGACCTGCGCAATAGCACGATGAGCGACAGAAAACACCACAAGCTAATGCCGCAATCGGAAGAACATCGCATGTCAGAATAGAATCGGCCGTCACTACAACCATTTTCAAGAAATAACAGACATAATATGGCTATTTAGCAAAACCCAATTACACTTAGAGCTAACCATTGAATCTCCACATACATACCGAAGACATGCAAACCCCAGTTAACATAGACTTATTCATCCACTAAGCGAACGCTAACCAAGCATGAAACTCATCCTGCACTGCGGCGAAGAAAAAACAGGATCTAGCTCAATCCAAAAGATGCTAAAAGAATCGAGCAAAAAACTACTTGAAAAAAACATACTTTATTACTGCGAAGGCCCAAACCACAATACACTCAGCTACCTATCAGGAAAACGCCATCGGGTCTCCAAAGACAAAGACAAGCTTTTGGTGGAGCGAATGGAAAGCACAATAGCAAAAATAAAATATCTAGCAAAACAGCTTGAACCAAGTTACATCATTTTATCTTCAGAATACTTTTTTAACCTACACCCAGATGATATCAAAAAAACGATCGACTGCTTGGGGATTACTTTTACAGAAATATATTGTATCGTTTACGTAAGAAACCCTGATGAATTTTACCTTTCAAATACTCAGCAAAAAATTAAAGCGAGTCACAAAATCTTAAACCCACTCACCTTCAAGAGAAATATAATATCTCCATTGACGACATGGCAGCAATTCACGGGATCATCAAACTTTCTTGGCACGGCTTTTGACAGAGAAACGCTTTTTAAAGGCGACGTAGTAGCAGACTTTATTGAAAAGATTAAATCAATTACTCAAGAAAACATCGAGGTAAAAAAATGGCCTTCAAAAAATGAAAGCATCACGGCAGAACAAACGGTTTTGCTTCAAGAGTATCGCCGTGATTTTTTGAGTGATTTTGATAACCAATTCATGCCATCTAGTAAAATTTTGTTAAAGCTATTTCGCCAGATTAATGCTCTCAAGAAGCTTGGCACCAAGCTGGAGCTAAAAGCCGAGATCAGAGAGGCAATACTTTTCAACAATATAGAGTATATTTCATCCGCCAACAAAATCCTATCCGGGCAATTAAAATTAAACTCTGCTGATTTTCTAGAAAATCAGCATCAACCTGCCTCTTGGGACGGGAAGTGTTTCACAAACGTGAAAGACATTTTACCTTCTTTCAATCAAGAAGCTTATCAGCTATTTAAAAGAATAATAATAGAATACAACGATAGTCTGAAGCCCGGGTTTGAAGAATATTTACTAGCCTTTAATGGCAAAAAAATGAAGGAGAAAGCGGCCACAGCTTATTTCGCTTACCTAAAATCTAATGACTACTTTTCAAGCGAGCAGCTAAAGCAAAGCAATGACTTTACAAGTATGGGGCAATTCATATTTTGAGGGAATTAATTTAATTAATTATTCAGCCAAAGACAATCAAGGTCAACCACGTACTCACAAAAATACAGGAATTTAGCAACCACTTATTAACAAGAAGCAAATCACGCTAAACCTCATGACTCCATCAAACTCAATAAATTAAAAAAAGGCAAATGCATGATTCGTGCCTAGGTCATGCAAACTGACATAGGCTCGATAATTGCAGGGATCAGCAACCGTGAAAGCGAGCATTACAATGCGGAAACATTAAAACCTTCCAGCGAGAACAAGAGATCGAGGAAGTTTCACAAACGTTAGCGAAATAAGCCTAGAATTTCGAGCCGCCAAACAATCCTCTGTAAGAAAAAGTAGAGGGCAATTCCTCACATACGCTCCAGGGTGGCGATGCCCAGCAGTCCGAGCCCCAGTCTGAGGGTGTCGGCCGTTAAACGACAGAGGGCAAGGCGAGATGCCAACGCTTCAGGATCGGCCTTGAGCACCGGCACCTGGTCGTAGAAGCGGTTGAACACCTGGCTGAGCTCGAACAGATAGCTGCACAACCGGTTGGGCAAAAGCTCCTCCTCCACCTCAGCAATCACGGCGTCGAACTTGAGCAGCTCCCGCACCAGGGCCCACTCCTGGGGCTCACTGAACTGCAGTTGTGCGGTGGTGGCGGCAAGGTTGCCCCCCTTGCGGGCGATGCCGGCGATGCGCACGACGGCATAGAGGAGATAGGGCGCCGTGTTGCCCTGCAACGCCAGCATCCGATCGAAGGAGAACTGGTAGTTGGTGATCCGGTTCTGGCTCAGGTCGGCGTATTTCACCGCCGCCAAACCCACGGTTCCCGCCACATGCTGGATGAACTCCTCCGACTCGCTGCGCTCCTCCTCCTTCAGGCGTGAGCGCAGATCGGTCTCGGCGCGCTCGACGGCTTCATCGAGCAGATCCCGCAGACGCACCGTGTCACCCGCGCGGGTCTTGAGCTTCTTGCCGTCTTCCCCCTGCACCAGGCCAAAGGGCACGTGCTCGAGGCGAGCGCCTTCAGGGATCCAGCAGGCCCGTTCGGCCACCTGAAACACCCCGGCGAAATGGTTCGCCTGGCCGGCATCGGTGACGTACACAACACGGCGGGCACCATCCCCCTCCGGAGCCGCACCAAAGCGGTAGCGGATTGCAGCCAAATCAGTGGTGGCGTAGTTGAAGCCGCCATCGCTCTTCTGCACGATCACCGGCAGGGGCTTGCCGTCCTTGCCCTGCACACCTTCAAGGAACACGCACTGGGCACCGTCATCGGTGACCAGCAACTCGGCAGCCTTCAGCCCATCGATCACCGCGGGCAGGAAGGGGTTGTAGAACGATTCTCCGCGCTCACTCAGGCGAATGTCGAGCCGGTCGTAGATCTTCTGGAACTCACGCCGCGACTGATCGCAGAGCAGGCCCCAGGCCTTGAGCGACACCGGATCGCCCCCCTGCAGCTTCACCACCTCATCGCGGGAGGTGGACTGGAAGGCTTCATCGTCATCGAAGCGCTTCTTGGCCTCGCGGTAGAAGGCCACCAGGTCTCCGAGATCCACCGCATCGGCGGTCTCCAGTGCTTCCGGCGCCACCTGCTTGAGATGGGTAATCAACATGCCGAACTGGGTGCCCCAGTCGCCCACGTGATTGAGGCGCAGCACGGGATGGCCACGGAACTCCAGCACCCGCGCCAGCGAATCGCCAATGATCGTGGAGCGCAGATGCCCCACATGCATCTCCTTGGCGATGTTGGGGCTCGAGAAGTCGACCACCACCGGTGCCTTGTTCGTCACCGCCGGCACGCCGAGCCGCTCGTCCCCCAGCCGCACCGACACCTCCGCCGCCAACCGCTCCGGGCGAATCGTGAGGTTGATGAAACCAGGCCCGGCGATCTGGGGTTCCAGGCACAGTTCCGTGAAGCCCGTATCAGCCTGCAGCTGCTCCACAATCTCCGTGGCGATCTGCCGTGGGGCCTGCTTCAGCGGCTTGGCTAGGGGCAGAGCAGCGTTGGCTTGAAAGTCGCCAAATTCCGGCTTGCTCGCCGGTGCCAGCTGGGGATCCAGCACCGCTTCCGCCTCAGGGAAGGCCCGTTGCATGGCACCGCGCAACTGGGTTTCGAGGGCCTGGGCGATGCGCAGCATGGAGGGCAGCGGTGACAAGGTCAGCCCCCGATCATCCCGCGGCACTGTCAACCGAGGAATGTCAACGGGGGCACGCCCCCTCTCCCCACCGCTAAAGCGAGGGAGCGATCACAGGTCCGTCATGGCATCACCAACCATTCCCTACTGGCGCGTCTGGGTGGATAACGACGGCATCAGCAGGCAGTCAAGGCATGCCTTGGAGGGCCATGAATTCGCCAACTTCGCGGCTGGTGCTGCTCCTCTTTGGTCAGCCCGCCATGGCACGGAAACAACCACCCTCATCACCCTGGTGCTGCCTGCAGGAGGCATCTACGACTGGCATGAAAATCCGAAACCCCAATGGATCGTGCCGCTCCAGGGCTCCTGGGCCGTTGAAACCATGGACGGACAGACCGTGACGATGGGGCCCGGTGATCTGTCTTTTGGAGGCGACCAGGGCACGCGCGCTGGTCGAGGTCACCGGTCGTGGACGGTCGGCTCGGAGGACGCCATGCTGCTGCTGCTTCAGGTGGAAACCAGCCCTTCCTGGGCGCCTCTCTCCAACGGGGGTTAACGCTCTGGAGAGGAAAAGCGCATGCTCAGGTCCAGCCAGCGGCTGCGGGTAACCGGCGCACTGGTGGAGATCAGATCGATCCCGGTGGCGGCGTAGGCCTGCAGCTGTTCGGGCTGAATGCCCGAGGCCTCAAGCACCACCCCGCGGGAGCTGCAGTCACGCAGGCGAGGCACCAGGGCACTGAGCTGCTGGGGGGTGAACTCATCAAGGAGCACTCCATTGGCGCCCGCCTGAACTGCTTCCATCGCCTGGGCGTCGGTCTCTGCTTCCACAATCACGGACGTGGGCCAGGGCGCCTGCTCGCGCACGGCCGCAATTGCCGCCGTGATGCCCCCCGCCCAGGCGATGTGGTTCTCCTTGAGCATGGCGGCGTCATCGAGCCCCATGCGGTGGTTGATGCCGCCGCCGCAACGCACCGCGTATTTCTCCAGCAGGCGAAGCCCAGGCGTGGTCTTGCGGGTGTCGGCAAGACGCACACCCGTGCCCTGGAGCTGAGCCACGAGCTCAGCAGTGGCCGTGGCAATGCCCGACAGCCGCATGGCCAGATTCAAGGCAGTGCGTTCTCCTGCCACCAAAGCCGTTGCAGGTCCATGCAGCTCCAGCAGGCATTCGCCCTCAGCGACGGCGGCGCCTTCCTCCCGCAGCAAATTCACGCTCACCCCAGGATCAAGGCGCTGAAACAAGCGCTGCACCAACGGGCCACCGCAAAACCGCCCCACCTGTTTGGCGACCCAATGGGCTTGACCCTGCTGGCCCTGCAACGCAGCAGCCGTCAGATCACCGCGCCCAATGTCTTCCTCCAGCCAGGTCTCCAACGCAGCGGTGAGTGCCGGGGATTGCCAGTCCAAACGGTTCCTGAAGTCCGATGCATCTATTTTCCGATGCAGAAGCGCGAAAACACCCGATCCAGAACCGCTTCGGTGAGCTCTTCCCCGGTGATCTCCCCCAGAGATCGGATTGCCTCCCGCAGGTCGATGGTCCAGAAGTCCCAGGGCAGCTGTTGCGCTGCCACCTCTTGGCTGCGGGCCAGGGCCTCGGCAGCCCGGGCGGCGAGATCACGCTGACGTTGGTTCAGCGCCACCAACATGCCGTCGGTTCCTGCCGCACCACAACGCTCAAGCAGGGCCTGCACCAGGGCCGCTTCACCCGTGCCCTCCAACGCGGACAGCTGAACATCCACCGGCTGGGGGAACGAACCCGCAGGGAGATCCGCCTTGTTGGCGACAAGGATCCTGGGAATCTGCTCAGGGATGCGCGCCAGCAAGGCTGCATCTTCGGCGGTCCAGCCCGCATGGCCGTCCAGCACCAACAGCACCACATCAGCCGTGGCCAAAGCTTCCTCGCTGCGGGCAATCCCCAGCTGCTCCACCGCATCGTCGGTGCTGCGGATGCCGGCGGTGTCGAGAAGGGTGATCGGCACCCCCTCCAGCACGATCTCGCTCTCCAGCAGATCCCGGGTGGTACCCGGCAGATCGGTCACGATCGCCCGCTCGCGGCGGCTCAGACGATTGAGCAGTGAACTCTTGCCCACGTTGGGGCGACCCACCAGCGCCACCCGCAGGCCCTGGCGCAGGGCATCTCCCCGCTCTCCATCCCGCACAAGCTGCTGAAGCTCCAGCCGCACGGCTTGCAGCTGCTGCAGCAAGGCATCGCCATCCAAAGGGGGTAAATCCTCCTCGAAATCCACCCGAGCCTCCAGCTCGGTGAGCTGGTCGAGCAGCCGTTCCCGTAGATCTGTGATCTGGGCCTGGATCCCGCCATCAAGGCCCGCCATCGCCAACTCGGCCGCCCGGCGGCTGCGGGCCGCCACCAGCTCACTCACCGCCTCGGCGCGGGTGAGGTCGAGCCGACCGTTGAGCACCGCCCGTTGGCTGAACTCGCCAGGCAAGGCCCGACGCACACCCGGCTGCCCCAGCACCCGTTCCAGCACCCGCTGCACGGCGATCACCCCGCCGTGGCAATGGATCTCCACAACGTCTTCGCCGGTGAAGCTCCGCGGGCCCCGCATCAGCAGCAGCAGCACTTCATCGAGATGCCGGCCCTCGCCGTCGATCACGTGGCCATACACCACCCGATGCGATGCCCACTCCTGCCGGCCCGGGTAGTGCACAACGCGGCGCCCCACCGCTTCCGCAGCAGGCCCGGAGAGACGAATCACAGCAATCCCGCCCTGACCTGGAGCCACCGCGGTGGCCACCGCCGCAATCGTGTCGGTGCTGGGCACAGCAGTCGCCGCTGATGATCCATACCTAGGATCCAGCCGTCTTCCGCTGGGTTCATGCGCCGGTTGCTGCGCCTCAGTCGCCTCCGAATGCGCCGCGGGGTCCTCTGGCTGTGGAAACAGGAAGGAACACCAGGCCAACGGGCCCGCGGCCTAGCCGCCGGCGTGTTCTGCGGCTGCTACCCCTTCTTCGGGCTGCAGATCTTCCTCAGCGTGGGCGTCGCCAGCGTGGTGCGTGGTAACCACCTTCTCGCCGCAGCAGGGACCCTGGTGAGCAATCCCCTCACCTATCTGCCCCTCTACTGGTTCAACTATCTGGTGGGCTGTCAGCTGCTGGGCCCTGGCCGAGGCGCGATCAACCTGGCGGAGCTCAATCGCAGCAGCCTGTGGTCCCAGGGATGGGACTTCACCCAACGCATCCTGCTGGGCTCGACCGTTGTGGGGATGGTGCTGGCCATCGCCAGCGGATGGATGGCCTACCGCCTGTTTCTGCGGCGCGGGGCCCATCCTGTTGTGCGCAGAAGTCTCTAGCCCGTGCCCACCCGGGCAATTCCGATCACATCCGCCATCGAGCGGATCTGGTCCATGGTGCGACTAAGCTGATCCGCACCATCCAACTCAACCCGTAGATCAATGCGGGCTGGCCGGCCCGCTGCCGTGGTCACCCTGGCATCACTGACGTTGATGGCGCCATCAGAGAGGCGCATCAGGATGTCTTTGAGGATGCCGACGCGATCGATCACTTCGATCCGCAGCTGCACGGGGAAGCGTTGCTTCTCCCGTTCAGCGTGGGTGGTGTTCCAACGCACGGGTAAACGCCGTTCCCGCGGAATCGTCTCCACATTGGAGCAGTCCTGCCGGTGAATGGTGATGCCGTGGTTGCCGAGGGCAACAGTGCCCACGATCAACTCGCCCGGCAGCGGGCTGCAGCAGCCACCGAGGCGGTAATCCAATCCCTCCAGCCCCAGGATCGCCCCTTCACCTCCAGAACGATCCGGCGCCACATCTCGCGATGGCACCAGAGCCATCGCCACCTCTTCGTTGCTGGGCGGGGCCTGCTGCTGTTCCGCCAGCAGGCGCATCTCCTCCCGCAGACGATTGAGCGCTTGCTGCAGCGTGACATCACCGAACCCCAGTGACGCCAACAGATCCTCGGTGGTAGGCACATTGCAGCGTTGCGCCACCCGCTGCATCGCCTCACTGTTCAGCAGGGCATCGAAGCCATCACGCCCCAGCTCCCGCTCCAGCAGATCCTTGCCCCGCTCAATCGTTTCGTCACGGTGGCTGCGCTTGTACCACTGGCGTATGCGGTTGCGGGCCGTGGGCGTGGCCACAAAGTTCAACCAATCCAGGCTGGGGTGAGCCGTCTTGCTGGTGAGCACCTGAACGAAATCACCGTTTTGCAGCGGTGTGGCCAGGGGGCAGAGCCGATCATTGATGCGGACGCCATGGCAGTGGTCGCCCACTTCGGAGTGGATGCGATAGGCGAAGTCGACAGCGGTTGCCCCTTTGCGCAAACCGAGCAGATCACCCTTCGGCGTGAACACGAACACCTCTTCGTCAAATAGGTCTTCCTTAATCGACGAGAGGTAGTCGTTGTGATCGTCATTCCCTCCTTCTTGTTGCCAATCCACCAGCTGGCGCAGCCAGTTGAACCGCTCCGCATCACTGCTGCTGCTGGCCGGAGAGCCTCCTTCCTTGTATTTCCAATGGGCCGCAATCCCGAATTCGGCCACATGGTGCATCTCAAGGGTGCGGATCTGCACTTCGATCGGGCGATGCCGACCGATGACCGCCGTATGGAGGGATTGATACCCATTGGGTTTCGGCAACCCGATGTAGTCCTTAAACCGACCAGGAATGGGACGAAAGGTGTCGTGAACCACCGCCAGCGCGCGGTAACAGCTTTCGACATTGGTGGTGAGAATCCGCAACGCCGCCACGTCGTAGATCTCGTTGAACTCCTTCTGCTGACGCTGCATCTTGCTCCAGATGCCATAGAGATGCTTGGGACGACCCGTCACCTCGCAGTGCTCTAAGCCAGCTCGTTCCAGCCGCTCATTCAGCAGCCCCACCGTGACACCGAGCCGTTCCTCCCGCTCGCTGCGCTTGGTGGCCACCTCCTCTTGAATCTCACGGAAGGCCTCCGGTTCCAGCAATTTGAACGCCAGATCCTCCAGCTCCCACTTGAAGCGGCCGATGCCGAGCCGGTTGGCGAGGGGTGCATAGATCTCACGCGTTTCACGGGCGATCCGCTGGCGCTTCTCCTCCTTCAGAGCACCAAGGGTGCGCATGTTGTGCAACCGGTCCGCCAGCTTCACCAACACCACGCGGATGTCGCTGGCCATCGCCAGGAACATCCGCCGCAGGTTCTCCGCCTGCGCTTCCGTGCGGTCGTTGAAGTGAATTCCGCCGAGCTTGGTCACACCCTCCACCAGTTCACGCACCTCTGAACCGAAGTACTGCTCGATCTGATCGGGGGTGACGTCGGTGTCCTCGACCACGTCATGGAGGAACCCAGCAGCAATCACGGGGGCACTGGCGCCGATATCCCGCAACAGATCCGCCACCGCCACCGGATGAACGATGTAGGGGTCACCACTGGCCCGGAACTGTCCCTCGTGGAGCTGAAAACCGAAATCGAAGGCCGACACCAGCAGCGCCTCGGAATCCGTAGGGCAGCTCTGACCGATGCCAGGCGGCACATTGGCGATGCACTCCCTCAACCAGTCCGGCAGAGAGATGTCGTAGTCATCCGGATGGCGGATGGGATGGCGCCGGACTTCTGGCAACACACACGCCACCGCAGCCGAACCAGTGCTGGTTCGGGGCTCTTTGGGTGTTGAGGCGGCGTTGAGCATCCGACCCAGCGGATCAATCCATGGTATTCAGTGCAGGACCTCCCGTCTTTCCTGCCGCACTGTTCATGGGCCGGCCTGTTCTGGAACTCGAACAGCTGCGACTGCGCTACCCCGGCAGTGAGTGCTGGACGCTGGATGGGCTGAATTTGAGCCTCGAGCCCGGGGAGACCCTGGCCTTGGTGGGATCTTCCGGATGCGGCAAAAGCACCGTGGCCCGCGCCGTGATGCAGCTGCTGCCGCGGGGAACCGTCTGTGAAGGACGACTGGACTTAACCGGCCAAGATCCACGCCAGCTCAGGCGACCGCAGTTGCGACAGCTGCGCGGTGAGGCCGTGGGCCTGGTGTTCCAGGACCCGATGACGCGGATGAATCCGCTGATGACCGTTGGAGGACATCTGATCGACACCCTCAAGGCCCACCGGCCTGACACCAGCAACACGGCCCACCAAGAACGGGCCCGAGAGCTACTGGAGCGGGTGGGCATCGGTGCCAACCGCTTCCGCGCCTACCCCCATGAGCTCAGCGGTGGCATGCGACAACGCCTGGCCATTGCCCTGGCGATTGCCCTGGAACCGCCGCTGCTGATCGCCGATGAACCCACCACCAGCCTGGATGTGGCTGTAGCAGGGCAGGTGATGGCCGAGCTCAGCGGTCTCTGCAAAGAACTGGGCAGTGCCTTGCTGCTGATCAGCCATGACCTGGCCATGGCCGCCCGCTGGTGCGACCGCATGGCGATGCTCGACAACGGACGCAAGGTGGAGGATGGCCCCAGCCATCAGCTGCTCACCAGGCCGAAGTCGTCCGTGGGGCAACGCCTGGTCGCCGCAGCACAGGCCCGGGAAGGTGGGAGGTCGCCGGCACGTCCCGACAACAGCAGCGTGCTGAAGGTGGAGGAACTGCGCTGCTGGCATGCCGTGGGTGGCGCGCCTTGGTCTCCTATCTGGCTTAAGGCAGTGGATGGAGTGAGTTTCGAGCTCAGGGCCGGGGAAAGTCTTGGAGTTGTCGGAGCATCAGGCTGTGGCAAAAGCACCCTCTGCCGGGCATTGATGGGGCTCAATCCCATCCGCGGCGGACGGGTCGACCTGCTCGGCCAGGCTCTGCTGAGCCTCCGCGGAGAAGCGCTGCGGTCAGCCCGTCGGGCCCTTCAGATGGTGTTTCAGGACCCTCTGGCCTGCCTGAACCCCGCCCTGCAGGTGGCTGATGCCATCGCCGATCCATTGCTGATCCATGGCATCTGCTCCAAAGCTGCAGCCCGGGAGGAAGCCCGACGCCTGCTGGAACGGGTCGGACTCAGCCCGGCAGAACAGTTTCAGGAGCGCCTGCCAAAGCAGCTCTCCGGTGGCCAGCAACAGCGGGTGGCGATCGCGCGGGCCCTGGCCTTGAAGCCCAAGGTGCTGATCTGCGATGAGAGCGTCAGCATGCTTGATGCGGAAGTGCAGGCGGATGTTCTGGGCCTATTGAGGGAGCTGCAGCAGGAGCTGGGCCTCGCGATCGTGTTCATCACCCACGACCTCTCGGTGGCCAGTGGCTTCTGTCACCGGGTGATGGTGCTGGACAAGGGGAAGGTGGTTGAGGAGGGCCCAGGGGACCGGATCTTCAGCGCGCCTCAGGCACCGATCAGCCAGGTCCTCGTGGAGGCCTGTCCGCGGCTGCCCCGCTGAACTCAAGCAGTCTTTGAAAGGTCAACCACGATCAGGTGCCGGCGCAAGGAAGCAGGAAGCACCTCACGGCGCACGGAACGGATCAATGCGGAGACCCAAGTTCTGTTGCAACGAACCCGTATGACCATCGATCGGCCTGTGGATTATTCACCATCAAAAAGCGGATTCAGCACTTGTCCAGTGCGCCCCTGAACCGGCAACTCTCCCCATCAACCCGACGCGGCGCGCCGCCGCAACACCCCCAATAACTTCTCCATCACAGGCGGAAGGGGTGCCTCAAACACCATCCGTTCGCGACTGATGGGGTGGTCCAGCCCCAACTGCACGGCATGCAGCACTTGGCCGGGCAGTTCGATCGGCAATTTGCGGCAGCGGCTGTAGGTGGGATCCCCCACCACGGGGTGATTGATGTGGGCGCAGTGGACGCGAATCTGGTGGGTCCGTCCGGTGTCGAGCTTGAAGCGCAGGAGGGAGTAGTACCCGAGACGCTCCACCAGGGTCCAGTGGGTGCAGGCGTAACGGCCGTTTTCAGTGCTCACCACGGCGTATTTGTTAGACCATCAGCCCGACGCCTGACAGTTAGCTCCAGTCACATCAGCCACTTCCGGGAGTCATGTGTGAGTCACAGGTCTTGGTTGAACTGATGGTGGATCAATCAATCCCTGTGACATGGAGAACACCCATCACGCGTCCACCAGGCATGCGCACGTCGGCGGCACAAGCTCCGACTTCATCGACATCACCCACTGGGGAAGCTTTCACGCCTCGAATCACAACTCCGAGCACAACGAACTCGTAGGGGGACGCACACCAATCACCACCGAAGCCCTTGTGGCTTACAACGGCCTGCGCGCGTTTGCAGGCCTCAACGCAGTCTCCATCGAAGATGTCGGCCGCTGGGCCTTTGCAGAAGGGCTCACGAACAATGCAGAAGCCTGGGGCAACGACCTGCAGGGCGTTGGGCTCTGGTACGCCATGCAAGGCGCGAAGGTTGGTTGGATCGCTGACAGCTCCTTCAATCCAGAGCTTCTCGCCGACCTACAACGCACAGCACGCCAGGGCAGCAGCGATGCAGTGATGGCCATGGTTCGCGAGGTGAGCCATGACGGTTTCGCCGATTTTCTAATCAGCGAAGGCCTGCAGGAGGCCTTTATCAACACCCTCAAGATGGAGCCCCATTACGGGGGGTGGATGCATGGCCGCACCCACGGCTTCCTGCCGATCGAAAGCGGTGCCATCGCCCATGACATCAACCACCTGACTGTTCTGGGCTGGGATCAACGTCAGCCCTTCATGAACGACACCTTCGATTGGCCGCAATGGCCGGCACTGAATGTGAGCGACAACACGGTGATCAATTACTTCCAAAGCATGGTTGTCCTGGGAGCCCCCCTCGAGAGCAATCTCAACCGCCTGGGAACAAGTGTTGCTGCAACTCCAACTCAACCGGACCTCCCCTCACCAAAAGAGGCGGGAAACAGAAGGGCAACTGAACCAACCATCTCGACATCCAGCACCCACAGCTCAGATGCGATCACAGGGGTAGAGGTGGACGTTCGAGGTCAACTTTGGTGGGGTGGACTCACGGCATCACTGGCCGTGACCAACACCGGCGATCAAGCCCTGGAGCACTGGGGGGTGGAGTTCATCAGTGACCATCGCTTCAACGGAGAAGCCTGGGGTGTGAACGTGAACAGTCAGGTCCGCAAAGGCGGCGGCTATCGCTATGAAATTTCCGGGGTTGACTGGGGCCAATCGATCGCCCCTGGGCAAACCATCGAGGTGGGGTTCAACGCGATGACGGGGATCACAGACAACGTCAACATCCCGCTCACAGAGCAACTTTTGCTGGCAGGAGGCAGCATCACGGTGGTTTGATCTTTGCCTACAAACGACGCCTCAACACCCCCAACAACTTCTCCATCACTGGAGGCAGGGGGGCTTCGAACACCATCCGTTCTCGGGTGATCGGATGATCCAGCCCCAACTGCACGGCATGCAGGGCCTGGCCGGGCAGCTCGATCGGCAATTTGCGACAGCGGCTGTAGGTGGGATCCCCCACCACGGGGTGATTCATGTGGGCGCAGTGGACGCGGATCTGGTGAGTCCGTCCGGTGTCGAGCTTGAAGCGCAGGAGGGAGTAGTCCCCGAGACGCTCCACCAGGGTCCAGTGGGTGCAGGCGTAACGGCCGTTTTCAGTGCTCACCACGGCGTACTTCTTGCGATCCACCGGATGACGACCGATAGCGCCGACAATCGAGCCGGAGTCGCCGTCGGGCACACCGTGGACAACGGCGAAGTACTCACGGGAAGCGATCCGTTTCTGGATCTGAACCTGCAACCGCACCAGGGCCTCCTGGCTCTTGGCGATCACGATGCAGCCGGTGGTGTCTTTGTCGAGACGGTGGACAATCCCCGGGCGCAGCTTGCCGCTGATCCCTGGCAGATCGGGGCAGTGATGCAGCAGACCGTTGACCAAGGTGCCGTCCTTGTTGCCCGGTGCCGGGTGCACCGTCAGACCTGCCGGCTTGTTGAGCACGATCAGATGTTCGTCTTCAAACAGCACATCCAGATCCATCGGCTCCGGCTTGAGGTAGGGCAACGGTTCCGGGGGCGGCATCCACAGCTGCACTTCGTCGCCCTGACGCAACGGTGTTTTGGCCTTGCCGGTCTTGCCGTTGACGCGCACATAGCCCGCGTCGATGAACTTCTGAATCCGGGCTCTGCTCTGCTCCGTGCGCTGACTGACCAGCCAACGGTCCAGCCGCATCGGCAGCGGTTTGGGGTACGTCAGCGTGAGCAGCTCTCCCTCCCCCTCTCCGAAACGGTCGGTGAAGGTCTCTTCCGGCAGCGGAGGACGCTTCCACTGCGGACTCATGCCGGCAGCTCCAGGGCGATGCTGCCGAGGGCCGATTTACGGAAATCATCCAGCAGCCGCTGGGCCATGCGCGCTGTTTCCCCAGAGGTGTGGCGGGACGCTGCGGCCTCTAGCCAAAGGGCGGGGTCCGCCGTTTCACCGCTCAGGGGAATGCCATAACGCTCCTGCAAGAGCGGGAGCGTCACTCCGGCTGCAGCTTGGGATTCGGCATCAATCAACAGCTGCAAAAACGCCTGAGCCACCAATTCGCCGTCGTAGGCAGCCTGGCCGATGTCGTCACACAAGGCGAGCCGCAGGGCCGCCTGCTGGTCATCGAGTCGAGGGGGCAGGACTCCGGGTGCATCGAGGAGATCCAGGTCTTGCCCCAGCCGCACCCAGCGCAGGGTTCGTGTCACCCCAGCCCGCCGAGCACTGGCCACCACCTTCTGCCTGACCAAACGATTGATCAGGGCGGACTTGCCCACGTTGGGAAATCCCAGCGTGAGAGCCCGCACCGGCCGGGGCCGCATGCCCCGGTTGCGACGGCGTTCGTTGAGCTGATCTCCGGCACGGATCGCAGCCTGCTGCACCTGCTTCACCCCAGTACCGGCCTTGGCATCACACCAAACGGTGCGCTGACCTTGGGCCTTGAACCAGGCTTCCCAGGCCTCCTTGGCGGCCGCTGTGACCATGTCACGCCGATTGATCACCAAGAGATGCTGCTTGCCCTTCAGCCAGCGGTTGAGATGGGGGTGACCTGTGGCAAGAGGAATGCGAGCATCGCGGACCTCAATCACCAGATCCACCTTGTCGAGATGGCGTTTGAGCTGCTGCTCCGCCTTCGCGATGTGGCCGGGGTACCACTGAATCGTTGGGGTGCTCACAACCGCAAACGCACAGAACAGGTGGCCCGCTGAAACACATTCACATTGAACTCGCCGGCGCTATCGCCGTTCACACGGGTTAATGTCACCCCGTTTTCTTACCGAACGAGACAACCCTATGGCGAAGCGTTCCCTGGCCAGCCTCCAAGCCGGCGACCTGAGCGGCAAACGCGTTCTCGTGCGGGTTGACTTCAATGTGCCCCTGAACGATGCCGGTGCGATCACCGACGACACCCGCATCCGTGCCGCCCTGCCCACGATCAACGACCTGATCAGCAAGGGCGCCAAGGTGATCCTTTCTGCTCACTTCGGCCGTCCCAAGGGCCAGGTCAATGACGCGATGCGCCTGACCCCCGTGGCGGCTCGCCTGAGCGAACTGCTGGGCAAATCCGTAACCAAGACCGACAGCTGCATCGGCCCTGATGCCGAAGCCAAGGTGGGCGCCATGGCCAACGGCGATGTGGTGCTGCTGGAGAACGTTCGCTTCTTCGCTGAGGAAGAGAAGAACGAAGCAGGCTTCGCCGAGAAACTGGCTGGTCTGGCTGAGGTGTACGTGAACGACGCCTTCGGCGCCGCCCACCGTGCCCATGCCTCCACCGAAGGCGTGACCAAGTTCCTCAAGCCCTCCGTCGCCGGCTTCCTGATGGAGAAGGAGCTTCAGTACCTGCAGGGTGCTGTGGATGAGCCCAAGCGTCCCTTGGCCGCCATCGTCGGTGGCTCCAAGGTGAGCTCCAAGATCGGCGTGCTCGAGGCCCTGATCGACAAATGCGACAAGGTGCTGATCGGCGGCGGCATGATCTTCACCTTCTACAAGGCCCGCGGCCTCTCAGTGGGCAAGAGCCTGGTGGAAGAGGACAAGCTGGAACTGGCCAAGGAGCTGGAAGCCAAGGCCAAGGCCAAGGGCGTTCAGCTGCTGCTTCCTACCGATGTGATGCTGGCCGACAACTTCGCCCCCGACGCCAACAGTCAGATCGCTGACATCAACGCCATCCCTGATGGCTGGATGGGCCTCGACATTGGCCCCGACTCGATCAAGGTGTTCCAGGATGCTCTGGCGGATTGCCAGACCGTGATCTGGAACGGCCCCATGGGCGTGTTCGAGTTCGACAAGTTCGCTGCTGGCACCAACGCCATCGCCACCACCCTGGCGGACCTGAGCGGCAAGGGCTGCTGCACGATCATCGGCGGCGGTGACTCCGTTGCCGCCGTTGAGAAAGCTGGCCTGGCCGAAAAGATGTCTCACATCTCCACCGGTGGCGGCGCCAGCCTTGAACTGCTGGAAGGGAAGGTGCTGCCCGGTGTGGCTGCCCTCGACGCCGCCTGATCAGACGTTCAGGCCTGGAGCTTCCGGCCTTTGGCATCGCGCTTCTTGCCGGTGCGCGCCGGAAGCCCCAGCTGATTCCGCACTTTGTTCACGTACGCCCGGTAGTTCTGCTTGAGGAACTTCTGGGCATTTTTCTTCTGCTGGCGACACGTCTTCAGCTCTACCGCGGATGCTGCCGCATCAATACAGAGCTGGTGGCTCTGCAGCAAATCCAGTCGACGCTGGTAGTTGTCTTTGAACCAGGTCTTACGGGCCTGGAACAGAACCTGGCTCTGCTCGGGGGACTGGTCCCGCCCAGCCACTGCCGATGGGGCCATCGTCATGAACGGTGCTGCCATCAGTGCAGCCAGAGCCAGGGAGGCGTTGGAGATGCGCATGGATGAAGCCTTCGCAATGCATCCATTCTGGTGACACACATCAATCAGGATCTGAATGGTCTGCCATGAGTCATGACCAGATGTGACTTAAGCCTGGGCTTCGTGGGGCTGGGGGCTCTCGGCTTGCCGATGGCAATCAACCTGCACCGCGCCGGCTTGCGGCTGCGGGTGCACACCCGCAGCCGCAAAGCCGAAACCAGGCCGGAGCTCGAGGGTGCAACTCGATGTTCAAGCCCAGCCGAGGCCAGCGCCGGCGTTGACGCTCTTGTTCTGTGCGTCAGCGACGACGCAGCCGTTGAGGAGGTCTTGTTCGGACCCCACGGAGCTGCGTCACAACTCACCACCGGCAGCGTGGTGCTGGATTGCTCCACCATTGCTCCCGCCACAGCTGAACGCTGTGCGGAGCGCCTGATGCGCCAGAACATCCATTACCTGGATGCCCCAGTCACCGGCGGCACGGAAGGTGCCAAACGTGGCAGCCTCACAGTGCTGGTTGGAGGAGCCAACGAGCCGCTCGAGCGTGTTCGGCCGATTCTCGAGGTGATCGGCTCCTCCATCCACCACTTCGGCAGCGTGGGACGAGGGCAGCAGGTGAAGGCGGTGAACCAGGTGCTGGTGGCCGGCAGCTATGCCGCCGTGGCTGAGGCAGTGGCCCTGGGCCAGCGCCTGGATTTACCCATGCCATTGGTGGTCGACGCCCTCAAAAACGGAGCAGCCGGGTCCTGGGCTCTGGAGCATCGCAGCACCGCCATGCTTGAAGGCACCTACCCCCTCGGCTTCCGACTCAGCCTGCATCGCAAGGATCTCGGTATCGCCCTCGTCACAGCCAGAGCAGTCGAACTGGATCTCCCCGTGACGACGCTGGTGGAACAGCTGGAACTCGATCTGATCAACGGCGGCCATGGCGATGAGGACGTGTCCGCTCTACATCGCTGGAACCCTGCGATGGGAGAGAGCTAATTGCTGCTGACCACCCGCACCCGCTTGGTGGCCGTCACCACCCCATCGGGATGCACCAGCATCACGGCCCAGGTTTGCGAACCGGGTTGCTGCGGTGCCTGAACGCTCTTGAACAATCCACCACCACCCAGAGGTGCCAGCGGCAGATTGGGGCGAATCTGAGCCGACAACTGCTCATCGGTGAGGTCGATCAAACCGCCCGCCACCAGTGCCTGACCCAGCGGCTCTTCAACCACCAGATCGATGTCGTAGCGACTGCCAGTCAGCACCACATCGGGGATCGAGACATTGACGGCCAACGAGCGTTCACCGCTGCGCAGCAAAGACTGCTGGGCCAACAATTCCTGCTCCACCAGCTGCCCCCCCTCCAGACGAATCGCAATCTGTTCCGAGGCTTCCAAGGCGTAGTTCAGCCCCTCAGATTCGGCTGCACCACGCACCCTCAGGGTGAGGGTCTGACGACCATCCGGCGTTGGCGCTGCAGGCTCCACCTGCCAGGTGACCTCAGGGAAATCCTGACGGAATCGCTGATAGCGCTGGGCCAATACGGGCTGAAGCTCAACGCTGGCCACCGTGTCGAACGACGTAGAGCCACCACTCGTAGAACCACCGCTGTTCAAAACTGTTTCCAGGCGCGAGCTGAAGCTCTCCAACGCACTGCCCTCACGCCCCGGCTGCTCGAGGGCATGGACCGGAGATAGCACCAGCGCCATGGCCGACACCAGCGTGGCTCCCAGGAAACGACGCACGGGCCGGAACGCAACAACCCAATTAAGTTAGGCGTGGTGAGCGGAGACGGCCGACGCAATGACCCGGCTTCTGATCGCTGCCAGCGGCACCGGTGGCCATCTCTTCCCGGCTCTGGCTGTTGCAGAAGCCGTTGAAGACCAGTGGCCCGTGCGCTGGCTGGGGGTGCCCGATCGACTCGAAACGCGTCTGGTGCCCGAACGCTTTGGCTTGGTGTGCGTGAACGCCGGCGGCCTGCAGGGGCGTGGGCTGACCAAGTTGCTGCAGCTGCTGCGTCTGTTGCTGGCCAGCGTCAGCGTGCGACGGTTGATCCGCCAGAACGCAATCGATGTGGTGTTCACCACCGGCGGCTACATCGCTGCCCCCGCGATCCTGGCGGCGCGCTGGTGCGGCATTCCCGTGGTGCTGCATGAATCCAATGCCATCCCGGGTCGCGTCACCCGCTTACTGGGTCGCTTCTGCAGCGCCGTGGCCATTGGCCTCCCCGCTGCCGCCAAGCGCATCCCCGGCAGCCAGCCGGTACTGACCGGCACACCGGTGCGTTCCAGCTTCCTGGCGGCGCAACCCCTGCCGGCCTGGGTCCCCTCGGGCGAAGGCCCACTGTTGGTGGTGATGGGCGGCAGTCAAGGCGCGGTGGGCTTGAACCGCATGGTGCGTGCTGCGGTGCCGGCCCTGTTGAAGCAGGGCTGCCGGGTGGTGCACCTCACCGGCGACAACGATCCCGACATCGAGCAGCTGCAGCATCCACAGCTGGTGGAACGCCGCTTCAGCGACGAGATTCCTGGGCTGCTGCAACATGCCGACCTGGCCATCAGCCGCGCAGGGGCCGGCAGCCTCAGTGAACTAGCGGTCTGCGGGACTCCCAGCGTGCTGGTGCCGTTCCCGCAGGCGGCAGATCAACATCAGGAGGCCAATGCCGCCTGCGCCGCGTCTCTGGGTGCTGCCGTGATCGTGCATCAACACCAGCCGGATCAGCCGGTGTTGTTGAACACCGTTAAACGACTCCTGGCAGCCCGGCTGGGGCAAGCCACGGCTGCAGCCGATCCTCTCGCCCAGATGCGTGAAGGCATGCAGGCCTTGGCGGAACGGGATGCCGAGCGGCAACTGGCTGCCTTGCTTCAGACGCTGGTGGACTGAGTCAAGTCAGAGGGTTGCGCTGCAACTCCTCACGCAACGCCCTGACGATGCGGCGGTTGTTGCGGCGAGATTGCAAGCCGATCCGTAGCCAGGTTTCACCCAAGCCCTCGAAGGAGCGGCAATCACGCAGAAGGATGCGATGCCGCTGCTCCATCGCTTCCCGCAACGGCACCAGGGAGCTGTTCGCGCGAATCAACAGGTAATTCACCGCCGACGGCATGGGGGTGATGCCAGGCAGCGCGGCCAACTGCTGCTGCATCCAGGCGCCTTCTATGGCCACCCAATGCTGAACCCGCTCACACCAACGGCGGTAACGCTGCGGCGATGCCAACAACCGTTCGCCAACAGCCAGGGCGATGCCATTCACGGGCCAGGGATCCCGCCACTCAGACCAACGCTGCAATCGCTGGGGCTGAGCGATGGCGTAGCCCAGCCGAAGCCCGGCGATGCCATACAGCTTGGTGAGGCTGCGGATCACCACCAGGTTGGAATGCTCAGCCACTAAAGGAATCAACGACTGCTGTTCGCCATTGGGCACCAAGGACAGAAACGCTTCATCGCAGATCACCAGCGCATACCGCTCCAACAGCGGCTGCAACGAGGCACGGCTCCAGAGCTGACCGGTGGGGTTGTGGGGATTGCAGATCCACAACACAGCCCCCTTCAGGGCGGGATGCACCAGCGGGCCGGCGTGATCCCAGGTCAATGCCAAGGACCCGTCGATCCGAGAAGCGTTCCAACACTTCAAAGCCCGCCGGTAGTCGGCGAACCCGGGAGCGAGAAGCGCACTGACGCCAGCAGCAGCAGCGTCGCGCGCCGCCCAGGTGAACAACTCAGCTGCCCCGTTGCCAGGAAGCACAGCATCAGGATCCACGCCATGCAAGCCCGCCATCGCCTGGCTCAGGGACGTCTGCCCCCGATCGGGGTAGTTGCGGATGGCGGTCAGGGGGATGCGGGAGCAACACGGACTCCAGGGGGCCAGAGAAGCACTGGCATCCAGCAGCTGCGATGGCTTGCAGTTCAACCTCGCAGCTGCTGCTTCACGGTTGCCGCCATGGCGCAGGTCGACGCCCATCCCGACTCCCGATAAAACGCAGAGATATCACCAGAGTGACCCACTGCCGATGCCAGCACGAGTGCTGCTGTTCACACTGCTGTTCGCCGCGCCACTGGTGGCACGGGCAGACGATCTAATCGTGTTGCTGCAGCAACGGAATTGCCCGGACTGTCGCCTGGCGGATGTGGATCTGGTGCACGCCGACCTGCGGGATGCAGATCTGCAGCGAGCCCAACTGCAACGCGCCAATCTCGGACAAGCACGCCTCGATGGGGCAGATCTACGGCAGAGCAACCTGCAATTCACCAACCTGCGGGGGGCGTCCCTACGGGGAGCAGATCTGCGCGGCAGCACGCTTTACGGCTCAGATCTACGCCAAGCCGACCTCAGTGGAGCCCAGCTTGATGAGGGGGCACTCGAACAGGCTTACTGGAATGGGGCCCAAGGCATTAGCGCTGGCGTCCGAAGCCATGCCGCACTTCACAACGCTGGGGTAACGGCAGCAGAGAACGGCCAATGGAAACGGGCCGAAACCTTGTTCAGTGCCGCAATCACGGTTGAACCTGAAGAGCCACTGAGCTGGGTGGCGCGAGGGTTATCCCGCGGCGAACTGGGGGATACCAAGGGTGCCTCCAGGGATCTGGCCTATGCCGGAGAACTATTCGGCGACCAAGGCGACCAAGAGAAGGCTCAACAACTTCTGGAAGCCAGCCAAAAAGCGACCGCAGCGATCGCCGACACGTCGCCGAAAGGTGGCAATGGCATTGGCTCGCAGCTACTAGGTGGAGCACTCTCCACCGCTCAGGCCTTGACACCCATCGTCCTCCGGGCTTTGTCCCCAATGCTGCCCTGAATTAAAAAGCGTTCTGCATTAACTCAGTGGCTTGTTGAGTGGTCGGTCGGTAGCCGTAACCGAAAACACCCCCCTGGTCATCATCAAGAACACGTGGGGTCACCAGAATCACGAGTTCGTCCTTAAATCGTGTTGATTGCCTCTTGCGGAACAAGCTGCCAAGCAAAGGGAGATCACCCAAAAAAGGCCACTTGCGAACTACCTCGAGTTGTGATTCGGACACCACACCGGTGAGTATTAATGTCTGGCCATCCCTCAGACGAATGGATCCAGACTCCAATTCACGTCGATTAAAGTTGTAGATCTGCACACCACCCGTATCTGTCAAAGAAGATTGAACCGCAGGAATAGGAATAGAAATCGAAGGATTCAAGTTCATGGTGATAAATCCATTGTCATCAATCTTGTCAACATTCACCTCAAACGTGAGCCCAGCATTTTCCTTTTCATAGGTGTATGAAGTTGTACCCGTGTCACCATTTTCATCGCGATCGACATTCACAACGTAATCTTGACCTGTTTCGACAGTCGCCTTCTGCCCTTCCTGAACTAACAATGTCGGCTGAGCGAGTATTTTTGTATTTCGCGCTACAACTTGAGCCTCAAGATAGGCATAGAAAGAATTGTCTGGCTGCCGATATTGATTCGAATCGGGCACGTATATTCTACGCCCCTTTTTGTCATAAACAGGCTTCAAAACCTGTGGAGATGTGGGGTTCGTATCAGGAGCATAACGAGGCCTGCCCTCTGAATCAAAAGCCTCAATCGGTTCACCTTCCGCATCAGTAACCGGAACATAAATGTCCTCTCCCGACACACCACCATATGGAGCAACCAGCTGTTGCTCCACAACAGGATTCACAACACTCTGCCGAGGAACCTGCCCATTATTTTCATACATACCAGGAACGCCTGAAACGCCCTGACCGTATCTTCCCGTACCAGAACTTCCACCCGGCTTGAATTGACCGAAGTTGAGATGCCCGGTACCACTATCGCTGACAATAAATTTGTCACCCATTCGGGCCGAGAAACTGGAATCAAGAAGCTCATCATTATTGAGGTTTACGTTCAAAATCTGTACCTTAACTGCCACTTGGCGACGGCGCAAATCAAGCTGCTTGAGATAATTCTCAGCAGAAGTAATTAATTGGGGGTCACCAACCAGCGTGACTGTCCCAAGACGCGTATCTGTGGTCCCCGTCAAACCAATCAAGGGACCAACAGAAGCGCCATAGGTTTCAACTTTGGTCGTTTTCTGCGTGGACCGACTGGCCTGATTACTCAGCTGACTTGTCCCAGCGGATGAGGGTTCACCGGTTGTCGTGGTGATCGTATTGATGACATTCATCGATGCCCCAAGGCTGGCCAAATAATCTGCCGCCTTGTCAACTTTGACTTGATTCAGTCGAAACACCTTGGACATCTGCGGGCCAAATGTCTTTGATGAAACGGAGGTGCCAACCATCAGGGTGCGACCATCCAACTTGGCTTGGAGACCAGAAGCCAACAGCACACTGTTCAAGGCCCGGTCAAATCGCTCTTCCCGGAACGCCATCGTCACGCCAGCAGGATTCTCCTTGTCGGGCTCCGGGTCGGACTCGCCTACATAAACGAAGCCATACCCACCCAAACGGGCTAATGACATCAAGGCATCCTTCGCCTTCGCGTTGTTCAAGGTCAGGGAGACCGAGGGCCCCGTGGCCTGCACGAAGCTGCGGTTGTTGAGCAACATGGAGCCGACGGCGATGTCTCCCAGAGGAGGTGCCGAGGCACGGGCTCGCATTGGCGGAACCACCACAGGTTGCTGAACCCGTCCCGGCCGGCTCAGATCCAGTCTCCCGCTCTGCAGAGCTGTTGTACTAATCGGCAACTGACGAAATGACACGATCAAGTTGGAACCATCCGCATTGATCACGGGCTCAGGCAAAGCCATTCCCTCAATGGCTCTGACCGACAGTTCGAAGTCCGAATCAGCTCCAGCGTTAAGTCTGACCGCAGCCAAGCCAACGGATGGCATCGCAACATCCTGAGGAACGACTAATGCAGACGACGAGGTGCCACGCAAACGGCCATACCAGCGCGATGAATAACGGCGCTGGCTGATCAAGCGTGGATTACTGCCAAGACCCGAAACGACAAGATCGACTCGATCCCCGAAACGACGCAGCTTCAAGGCGACCGTCGTTCGGGCTACGACGGGTGCAGGAGCCAGCACGGAAGCCATCTCTGCAGTCGAACAACTGAAACCGATCAGCAGAGCAAGGGAAAGCGAACGTCGAAACAATGAGCTCCCCACTTCCGTTGTCGCTCTCAGAAGACATCAGGCCGATGGTATCGATCAGAACCGGCGATCACCAGACTTAACTGGGCGGCATTTCCTGGGAATTGCCTGAATTGACATTGATCTCCTGCTGTGGGTCATAAAAGCTCAGTTGGATGGTCAACTCAGTTCTGGACGCAACAGGAGCTGTTGCAGCCTGATCGTCGTTGATCGTCGCTGCTGCCTTGATCTCAAGGTCACTGCTTTCCACTAAGAGTTCCAGCGACTCCATCTTTTGGAGAAACTCCTGCAGACCGGCGTAGGACCCACGAACGGCTAAAGCAACCGATGACTTCTGATAGCCCAGGGCCAAGAGAGGGTCCGCCGAATCACTCTTGTCGTCCCCGGATCGCGACGTCGACCTTGGTTGTTGGGATTCCGAGAAAGACGTTGATGCCTTGATCGGCTCGTAACGCTGTATCTCCACGCCGGAGAGGAGAGCTTGTTGATTCAGAAGTGCCAGAAAGGTCTGCACTTTGTCTCTTCCGGCGAGCAAGTCAATCAACAACGCCTGCTGCTGTTCAGCCTCTTCGAGAGCAACGCTCGCCTTCTCAAGATTCTTCACCAAAGCTGGCAGGTTGCGCTGCGACTGCAGCAAGGAATCGCGGCGTCGCTCCAGCTCCTGCGTGTGCTGCCAGGCAGAAGGCAGGAATACAAGAAGTAAGGGCATGCTCAACAGGAGACCAAAGGCAATGGGCAGACCCACCAACACCCGACCACGGGTGATCCATTGGCGACGCTTGGAGGGGGGGAGATTGGTCACAGGGCAATCCCCTTCTCTTGCAGAAGCTCATAACGACGCGCCAAACCATTCGCACCCAGCTCACGAAGTCGTTCTGGAGTGGACTGAGACGAAGGATCCAGAGCTACTTCAAGGCTGAATGCAATCAGTCCGTTGTCGTTCGACGTGGCCTTCTGAACAGTTGTTCCATAAGGGAAGACATCAACAAGGACTTCGAGGTTGAGCGCCAAAGCATTGATCCGCTCAAAAGCGTCATTCCCTTCCGCTTCCCCTTTGATCAAGAGTTGGGAGGGAAGTGCTGCAACCGAAAGCAGGCGGACGCCCTCAGGAGTGACTTGTCGCATCTGCTCCAACAACCCTGATCCGGAGCGCAAAGCCACCAGTTGAGCAGCAATCCGCTTGGTTTGTTGCTTCAAGGTCGAGGTGTCCTTGTTCATTGTCTTGAGCCGTGCCTTGGCGTCACCAACACGCTTCTCCACAGGATTGAGTGCAGCGACCTCGCCCTGCACCACCTGTTGACGATGCTGCATTACCAACACGGTGAGCAACGACAGCATCACCAACACCACCGCACTGATGCCCCCCTTCAAGAGAAGGGACAGCCTTGACGGAACCGGTGCCGGCTCAAACGGCAAGCCGAGCTCAACCCGACGTTGCTGCAACAAATCCGGTTTGGGCCAATCCCGATGCGACGTCATCGCTATCGCTCCTCCTGTTGCAGAGCCAACAGCGCCAAGTGCTGAAAGGGTGAAAGCACATCAACAGCAGCGGCTTCATCCCATGATTCGGCCAAAGCGGGCAAGGGCTGGTTCAAGCAGCACTCTCCTGCCGCACGATCAACTAGAGGCAACCACTGATCGGCCTGCTCCGTCTTCACCGAAAACCACCATCCAAGTGGTGGTGGCGTGGCCACATGGGCCTGCCAAGCAGCCACACAGGCCCGAATCTCGCGTTGACAGGCAACAGGCTCATCCGCTTCAAGGAGATGGTCAACCTCAGGAACCCTCTGGCGGAGCAACACCAAACGAATGCTCTGCTCCTCCACCACAAGCCAAGCCAGATCGCCCTGCCAAGCCTGCGTGAGTTGCTGTAAGGCCCGCTGGGCTGCCGTCAGCGACCAATCAACGCGGCGCAGGGGCAAATCAGCGAGTTCAGCAACCTCACTCCAGCCTTGAATCAACGAACGGGGCACACCCACCACTGCCAAAGCGTCCTGCATCGGCGAGGACGTGACGTAACTCTCAGCAAGATCAAACGGCAGGTCGACAGACGGCAAGGTCGGGGGCAACACGCCAGGGGCCCCATCCAATCCGTAGCCGTCGACCACGCACCAGGCAGCAGCGCGCAGGGGGAGACAAAGAACAAGTTCTGCCCCGGGAAGATCGCAATCAAAGATCAAATCAGCGATGAACTCACCAACCGCTTCCCGTTGCAGCGGCACACCATCACGACACACACCATCGGGCCAGTCGACAACGCGTTGCCACCAACGCCCCCCTTTGTCCCAACAACACACCAAGCGCTTGTTGGTCACCGTGATCAACACCGGCTTGATCTCGACAAGCCGCCGCCAAGCCAAGCTCAATGCTGTGAGTTGAGGCAGCTCAGCGAGAGCAGGCAGTGGCACACAACGCTTTCCACTGTCTTCATGCTATCGACGATCACCCGCTTGAATCACTCTCCCGAAGAGACATTCAAAGGCACGACATCAAGCAGGTGAGATGGCTTTGATGCATCGATTTCAGTCCTGCCAGGGCAAACCGCTGCCGGATGCCTCCGCAATGTTGCGGAGGCCATGGCGATCCAACTGCAACAGCAGACCCTCCAGAATCCGCGGCACCAGATCCGGCCCCTGAAAGATCCAACCGGTGTAGAGCTGCACCAGGGAGGCACCTGCGGTGATGCGCTCCCAGGCAGCTTGCGCGGAGTCAATCCCACCCACGCCGATCAACGGCAACGCAGGGCCGGCACTGGCCCGTAACCGGCGAACCACCTCCTGAGCCCGGTGACGCAGGGGGGCACCGCTGAGGCCACCGGCCTCCTCCGCCAGGGTGCGTCCCGTCTGAGGCAGACGCCGTTGCTCCAGGCCAAGCCGATTGAGACTGGTGTTGACAGCGATCACGCCAGCCAGGCCTTCCTCAAAGGCCAGTCGAGCAATGGCATCAATCGACTCATCGTCCAAATCCGGCGCGATTTTCACCAGCAGCGGAGGGCAGGCCGCCAGTCGTCGCAGCCGCTCCACAAGCCGTCGCAGCTGGGTGGTGTCTTGCAGATCCCTCAGCCCGGGGGTGTTGGGGGAGCTGACGTTGATCACTGCGTAGTCCGCCAAAGGAGACAACAACTCCAGGGAGGCCGCGTAGTCATCCGGAGCCTGCTCCAGGTCTGTGATCTTGGATTTACCGACATTGATCCCCAGAACAGATGGACGACGACCGGGCGGGTCCAACCGTTGTCGCTCCAGGGTTTTCAACAGCGCCTTGGCACCATCGTTGTTGAATCCCATCCGGTTCAACGCTGCCTGTTCTTCCGCCAAACGAAACAGGCGTGGTTTGGGGTTGCCCGGCTGGCCATGCCAGGTCACCGTGCCCACTTCGGCGAAACCAAAGCCGAAGCGATCCCAGATGCCAGCCGCCACGCCGTTTTTGTCGAATCCCGCTGCCAAGCCCACCGGGTTGGGGAAACGGCAGCCAAACAACATCTGCTCCAAGCGCAGATCACGCCGTTGCAGATCAGCCGCCACGCCATCGAGCACCGTGGACACCCCTGGCCAACGACGCCGCAGGCTGGCCTGAGCCAGCGCCGTGAGCGCTGTACGCGATAGCTGTTCAGCATCCAGACCGTCGTCTCGCGCCAAGACAGGGCCAAGCCAACGTTGATAGAAGGCACCGCTGCTGAGCGGTCCGGCCGAAGAGGACGGCGACATGCTCTGCCTCAGGACTGTCCTGATCCTGCCTCGCGGCGTTGCAGGGTCCAGCGGCCATCCTCCTGGGGATGGACAGTCCAGTCCCTCCAGATCCAGCTCTCCCGCTTGGTTTCCAGCTGTTTGAACGGCTGTTCCACCAGCTGCGCCAGCTCCAGCAACGACAGGCTGTATCCGCCCTGCGCCAAGCGATCCGCCAACTCCAATCGTGACAACAATTGCAGCAGAGGCTTGGGAGCGGCCTCTGGAGCAGCGTTCGAAGCTGGCGGCTCGGATGATCCCTGCTGCAGGGCTAAATCCGGCTGGACGGCATGGGAGAACGCCACAGCGATGCGATCCACCCGTTCATTGTCTGGATCGCCGCTATGGCCTTTGACGTACCGCAGCGGGACGTCATCCAAGCGGGCGGCATCCAGGGCCTTCCAGAGATCCTGATTGAGCACTGGCTTGCCGGCAGCCGTCTTCCAGCCTTTGCGCTTCCAGCCTTTGATCCAGGAGCCCAGCCCATCAATCAGGTATTTGCTATCGGTGCGCAGAGTGAGGTCCGGATGACGGGGAAGCTGCTCAAGGCGTTGCAACACCTCCAAAGCCGCCTGCAATTCCATGCGGTTGTTGGTGGTGTCGGGCGCATGGCCCCCGAATTCCTCAACACTGCCGTCTTCGAAACGCAACAACGCGCCCCAACCTCCCGGACCTGGGTTGCCGCTGCAGGCGCCGTCCGTCGCTGCAGCCACGACACGTCCCCGTCCTTCGGCCATTGATCTGTCCCAACACTGTTCGGTACAACACGGTTTCTGGCGTCACCGTGCATGAGCCGAACCTACCTGCGGGCTGCCGGCCTGACTGCCGTGGGGCTGATGGGCGCTGGCCTACCGCAGGAGGGTGCGGCGCGGCCCCTGTTTGAGAGCACAGCAGTTCCTCAGGAGCGCTTCGCTGTACTCGCACAACCCGTTGGTAGGGCCCAGTGGAAATTGCTGGTTCTGGAACAAATCAAGCCCCAACCGCGCTGCTGGACGCCACGCCAGGACGGACTGGTGGAGCCCAGCCTGAATCGCTTCGACTTCACCAGAATCTGCAAGCGCTACCTGGACAGCAATGGCTACTCGTTGCGCAGCGGTGACCAAGATCTCGGAACCCGCTTCCGCTTCCGTCTCAAACAATCCGGCGCATCACTGAAACTCGAAGCCCTCGACCCCCAGCAACGGGCACCACTCCTGATCGGGCAGGCCCCTGTCCACCGTCGTGATCCCAACGGATTCGTCCCCCTGCAACTGGCACCTGGCTGGGCACTGGAACGGCGCGTTTACCAAGGGCGCAAGCTGAACCATCTGTACTTTGCCCACAAGGCACCGGTGAACCTGCTGCTCGCACGGGCCAGCAGCCATGGCCAACGTTCCGGATTCAGGCGATTGGGAACGCCGATGCCACCGGTCGCACCACCTCCCCTCCCTGCCGCAGGACCAACGCGCAGAAGAGCAGGTCGAACAACAGCCAGCCGCATCGTTAGCAGTGGCCCGATTCGATTGCAGGTGATTCCCTACGGCCGTTGACGGCAAACCGGCACAGTGCCAGTCGAGAGAGCGACCGGAAAGGGGCTGACAATCAAATCCTCGCTCTTAGTTTGCATTTGTGTGAGGAGTGCAGAACACCTCTTCAGGGTCGAAACAAGGACAGACTCCTGAACGTGTTCCTCTCGACGAAAGCTCCGCCTTTGGCGGGGCTTTTTTGTTGGCAGCCGAAAAACATAAAAAAACCGGCCCACGAGGGACCGGTGGCTAAGCAACAACAAGCAGGGGAGAGGGGCATGCCCTCTCCCGAGCCGATCACTTGAGGGTGACCTTGCCGCCTGCTTCTTCGATCTCTTTCTTAAGAGCTTCGGCGTCGGCCTTGGAGATGCCTTCCTTGACGGGCTTGGGGGCAGCTTCCACCAGAGCCTTGGCATCGCCGAGGCCGAGGCCGGTGGCGTTGCGGACGGCCTTGAGGACCTTGATCTTGGCTGCAGCGTCGAAGCTTTCGAGGATGACGTCGAATTCAGACTTCTCCTCAGCGGCTTCGCCACCGCCGCCACCAGCAGCGCCGGGAGCAGCCATCACAACACCAGCAGATGCTGCGGCAGACACACCGAAAGCCTCTTCGATCTGCTTAACGAGCTCGGAAGCTTCAAGCAGGGAGAGGGATTTCAGCGATTCGAGAATTTCGTCGGTTTTTGCAGACATGGTTTTGAAAGGGGAAGCAACAGATCAATGAACAGTGGTCTCGGCAGAGCCGAATCAGCCTTCGCCGCCTTCGGCGTGCTGCTTGAGCGCCCTGGCCATACCAGAGGGAACCTCGTTGATGCCCACAGCGACCTTCGTGGCCACGGCGTTGATGGCACCGGCGATCTGAGCCATGAGCTGCTCCTTGGAGGGGAGATCAGCAATGGCTTTGATCTCGTCCTGCGACAGAAGCTTGCCTTCGAAAAGGCCGCCCTTGGTCTCGGACTTTTTGAGTTCCTTCTGGAAGGTCTGAACGGCCTTCACACCAGCACCAACATCGCCCTTCACCAGGACGAAGGCGTTGGTACCGGTCAGCAGGGAGTCGAGGCTGGCCCAGTTGCTGTCGCCATCAATGGCACGGCGCATCAAGGTGTTTTTGGTCACCTTGCAAACGCTGTCGCTGGCCCGCAGACGATCCCGCAGGTCAGACATCTCCTTGATGGACAGGCCCTTGAAATCAAGGACAAGTGCCAGTTCGGCGTCGGCGAGGAGCTCCTTGAGCTCTCCGACGATCTGCTGCTTGTTCTCCAGCGTGCGGCCCATAGGGATTGGATCGGATCAAAGGAACAAGCTGGGCACACGGCCGATCGAGTCTTCTGAACGAAGACGAGGCCGCGTGCCGATCCAACCCCGAATGGGACAAAACCGTGTCGCGTCTGCCTCGGCAGGGATTACATCAATGGGAATGACTGAAGTCATGCCCAGGGACATCCTGCTGTCTCTGGCCGGGCGCGTGCCCGATTTGGCTTTCGCCAAAGGTTGAGTGTAGAGGAGAGCCTGATCAGCTCCCCTGTTCAATGTCCTGCAGGGCAGAGAAATCGACCTCAACGGAGGGCCCCATGGTGGAGGTCACATACAGGGACTTCCAGTAACGGCCTTTGGCACCACTGGGCTTGTTGCGGTCAATGGTCTCTTGCAACGTCTTGAGGTTCTCAAGCAGGGCCTCAGGACTGAAGCTGGCCTTGCCGAAACGGACATGGACGATGCCGGTGCGGTCGGCACGGAATTCAAGTTTGCCGGCCTTGAATTCCTTGATCGCAGCCGCAAGATCCGTGGTGACGGTGCCTGCCTTGGGGTTGGGCATCAAGCCGCGGGGGCCGAGGACTCGGCCCAACTTGGCCACCTTGGGCATCATGTCTGGGGTGGCGATCAGCAGGTCGAAATCCATTTCGCCCTTGCTGATGGTTTCCACCAGTTCTTCTTCACCGGCGAGTTCAGCGCCCGCGGCCTTGGCTTCAGCCACCTTCTCACCACGGGTCACCACAGCGATGCGCACGCTCTGGCCGGTGCCATTGGGCAGGGCCACGGTGGTGCGCAGCTGCTGGTCGGTGTACTTGGGATCGATGCCGAGGCGCACATGGGCCTCCATCGTCTCGTCGAATTTCGCGTTGGCGTTGTCCTTCACCAGGGCAATCGCCTCGAGGGGGGCGTAGGCACGGTCCTCGATCTTGCCGGCCAGGCTGGCCAGGCGCTTAGAGATTTTGGGCATTTTCAGAGGTGGGGTTCAGGCGACATCAGCGATGTCTCCCCCGAATGGGTTGGAGAAGAGATGCAGCGACGTCAGTCGCTGATGGAAACGCCCATGTTGCGGGCGGTGCCTTCGATGATCCGCATAGCGGACTCAACGCTGGTGCAGTTGAGGTCAGGGAGCTTGGTCTTAGCGATTTCCTCGAGCTGAGCCCGACTGATCGATCCAACACTGCCCTTGGCAGACTCACCGGATCCCTTTTGGATCTTCGCGGCCTTCGTGATCAACACCGACGCCGGAGGCGTCTTGGTGATGAAGGTGAAGCTGCGGTCTTCAAAGACCGAGATCTCCACCGGAATCACATAACCGGCCTTGTCCTGCGTCCGAGCGTTGTACTCCTTGCAGAACATCATGATGTTCACACCGTGCTGACCGAGGGCAGGGCCCACCGGCGGCGCGGGGTTTGCTTTGCCGGCATCTAGGGCCAGCTTGATCACAGCTACGACTTTCTTGGCCATCGGCTGGGTGGTTTGGACAGCTGCGGATCACCAGACCCTCGGGTCGGGTGCGGCGGAATGGTTGCCCACTCCTGAGGCCGCCCTCCGCAGGGAGACGGCCGCCGCATGGATCAGTTCTGTTTGCTGATCTGAGAAAACTCCAGTTCAACCGGCGTCTCTCGACCAAAGATGGAGAGCAGGGCCTTGAGCTTGTTGCGCTCGCCGGACACCTCGATCACCTCTCCCTGGAAATCCTTGAACGGACCCGCCGTCACCAAAATCTGATCGCCTTCGGTCAGATCCACCTTGACGACGGTCTTCTTCTCAGCCGCCCGCTTGAAGATGCGATCAACCTCAGACCGACTGAGGGGCCGTGGCTTGATGTGACCACGGGCCTTACCAGTGGCACGGCGGTCCTCAGCACCCACGAAATTGATCACGTTCGGGGTGCTTCTCACCGCCATCATCGTGTCCTCATCCAGCACCATCCGGACGAGCACATAGCCGGGAAACACCTTTTCCTCAGTGGACTGACGGGTGCCGTCCTTCTTCAACTTGACGGCAGGCGTCTGGGGAATCTCAATTTCAAGAATCCGATTGCTCACCCCCAGGGTGACGGCGCGCTGCTCGAGGGTCGCCTTGACCTTTTTCTCGCAGCTGGAGGCCACCTGAACGGCATACCAGCGGGCAATGGCCGTGTTGGCGACAGCTTCCAAAGGCAAGGTGCCATCTTCCCCCTCATTCGGGGCTGGCAGATCAAGCACCTCAGGGGCGTCCGGTGTGGTCAGGTCGTCGGGCACGGCGAGAAAGGTGATATCGAGTCAGCGGAACACCTGGGACGAAGCCCACCCAAAGAAGCGACTGACAGCCGCAATGGTGGCCGCCGAAAGGCTGACCATCAGGATCACAGCGATGGATTCGCTGAACAATTGCTGGCGGCTGGGCCAAACCACGAGTTTCAGCTCATCAACCGTGTCCGCCAAAAATCCACCGGATTGGGTGGGATCGGCAGCGGCCTTTGAGCCGTCAGATGTGGTGGTGTCCTCAGAGATGGGGCTGGTCACGGTGATGGGACCGGAAGTTGACAACGGTGCCGGCTGGCACTTCGCCAAACAACCACCCTACCGGATGCCCTCAAACTCCCATGGGATCAAACACCAAGGAATCTGCACCGGCCTCGCCCAACCGCACCGTCACACCACTGGCACCGGTAAAGCGTTCCTCGAGCAGCAGCGTGGAGAGCGGATTTTCCAGCTGGCGCCGCAACACCCGTCGCAGTGGCCTCGCCCCGTACTCGGGTTCATAGCCCTGACGGGCCATGGCCTCGGCGACTGCATCATCCACAAGAAGAGCAAGACCCTGCTCGGCCAACAGGGCGGCGAGATCTTGCAGTTGCAGCTGAACAATGTGCACCAGATCAGCCACCTCCAAGGGGCGGAAACGAATCACCTCATCGATACGGTTCAGGAATTCAGGCCGGAACTGACTCGACAGCGCTGCATCCACCTGCTGTTGAAGGGCTGACTCGTCCGTGGATCCCGAGCGGGCATGTTCCAGGATCGCCGGGCTGGCCAGGTTGCTCGTCATGACGACCACGGTGTGGCGGAAATCGACGGTGCGGCCCTGGGAATCGGTGAGTCGGCCGTCATCCAGCACCTGGAGCAGCAGGTTGAACACATCGGGATGCGCCTTCTCCACTTCATCGAGGAGCAGCACCGCATAGGGACGACGCCGCACAGCCTCGGTGAGCTGCCCGCCTTCCTCGTAGCCGACATACCCAGGAGGAGCACCGATCAGCCGAGCCACGGCATTGCGCTCCATGAACTCACTCATGTCGAGGCGAACCAGCGCCTCCTCTTCATCGAACAACGACGCTGCAAGCGCCTTGGCCAGCTCGGTCTTGCCCACGCCGGTTGGCCCGAGGAAAAGGAACGATCCCACCGGGCGACGCGGATCCTTCATGCCGGCACGGGCACGGCGGATGGCAGCGGCAACGGCGATCACCGCCTCGCCCTGGCCAATCACCCGTTCAGCGAGATGGGCGTCCAGTTGCAGCAGCTTGCGGCGCTCACCCGCCAGCAGCCGCTGGACAGGGATCCCGGTCCAGCGGGCCACAAGATCAGCGATATCACCGGCCTCCACCTGCTCGCGCAGCAGAGCAGTTCCGGAGGTCTGCGCCTCCGCCTGGGACGCCTCCAGTTCATCCCGACGCTGCTGCACCCGATGCAACTGGTCGTACTGCAACCGGGCCGCCTCCTCGAGGTCGCCATCCCGCTCGGCTTCAGCGATGGCATGGCGCAGGTCTTCATCCTGCTGAAGCAGCTGACCGAGTTCCTCCAGCTGACCGCGCTCCTGCTGCCAGCGTCGCCGCAGATCGTCCAATCGCGTCGACACTTCAAGCCGGTTGCGCTGCAACTGAATCCGCTCCGATTCAGGCGCCTGCTCAGCAGCGAGCAATGCCAGTTCAACGCGGCGCAGATCCGCCTCGGCTTCCTCCACCACCTGCGGCTTGGAGGTGACCTCCATCTTCAGTTGAGCCGCCGCTTCATCGATCAAATCAATGGCTTTGTCCGGCAGACAGCGGTCGCTGATGTAGCGATCGGCGAGACGGTTGGCCGCCTGAATGGCTTCATCGGTGATCGTGACGCCGTGATGAAGCTCGTAGCGCTCCTTCAAGCCCCGCAGAATTTCGAGGCTCAACTCCAGATCTGGCTCCCGGATCACCACCTGCTGAAAGCGGCGGTTGAGGGCAGGATCCTTCTCCACCGTGAGCCTGTAATCCTCCGGCGTGGTGGCGCCGATGCAGCGCAAATCACCACGGGCGAGGGCTGGCTTCAACAGGCTGCCGGCATCGGTGCTGCTGCGATCGCTGCCAACAACGGTATGGAGCTCATCGATGAACAACACCACGCCGGAATCGGAGCCGCTCACCTCCTCAAGCACCGACCGCAGGCGTTCCTCGAACTGGCCACGGAACTTGGCGCCGGCGATCAAAGCCCCAAGGTCCAGAGCCACAAGGCGCAGACCCTGCAGAGATTCCGGCACTTCACCCGCCACGATCCGCTGGGCCAACAGCTCCGCAATCGCTGTTTTGCCAACGCCGGGTTCACCGATCAGCACCGGATTGTTTTTGCTCCGACGTGAGAGCACCTTGATCAAGTTGCGAATTTCGGAATCGCGACCGATCACCGGATCGAGGCTGCCCGCCTCTGCTTCTTCGGTGAGATCACGCCCATAGGACTCCAACGCCGTGGGCTGCGACGGCGCAGGCTCTGGAGCGAGGACGGGCGCAGCGACCTCGGGGTCAGGGGAGAGAGGAGTTGCGTTGGGAGGAGCCGACGCACGGGGCTGACGGGACGATGATGGAGCGCGGGCCACCCGTTGGCGGCGTGGAGCCTCCTGGGGGGGAGAGGCTTCGGCGGAACCCCCTTGGATCAGCTGCTCAAGCTCATCCGCTGAAACACCAAAGCCGGCAAATAATTCGGCACCAATCCGTGGATCAGCACCGATGGCCATCAGCAATTCCGGCAAATCGATGACGTCGCCATTCCAGCGCCGACGAATGGCATCGGCCGCATCGAGCAGCTGCTCCAGATCATCACCAATGAACAACTCATCGCCGCGTCCAGAGGGCTGATCGGCCAGCACATCCTCCAATCGATCCAAGAGCGCATCGGTTGGCAGGGGCAATCCCTCCACCATGCGGCGGCAGGAGGGGTCGGTGAACAGCACCTGAATCAGATGCTCCACATCCAACTGCTCATGGCGCCAGCGACGGGCGACGTCCTGACCACTCAGCAAAAGATCCCATGCCGCATCGCTGAAGCGATCCGGCTCATGGGTGAGGCTGCCGTTCAACGCTGGGGATGGGGTCATCCGTTTCAGGCGGGGACTTTGGAGGACAACTCGATCAATTCCACCTTGTAGCCATCCGGATCCTCAACAAAGGCGATGACGGTGGTGCCGTGCTTCATCGGGCCAGGTTCCCGCACCACGCGGCCTCCCTTATCAGCAATCCCGGCACAGGTGCTGCGGATGTCCTCAACCCCCAGAGCGATGTGGCCATAGGCGTCACCCAAGGTGTAGCTCTCGGTGTCCCAGTTGTGGGTGAGTTCCAGAACCGTGTGATTCTGCTCCGATCCATAACCAACAAAAGCCAGGGTGAAGCGGCCGCTGGGGTAATCCTTTCGACGCAGAAGCTGCATGCCCAGAACTTCGGTGTAGAAGCTCAAAGACCGCTCCAGATCAGCAACCCGAAGCATGGTGTGAAGCATCCGCATGGGTGAGCGTCGTTCAGGATTTACTTCCCATCATTCTGGCCAGGTGTGGCCCGTCACAACAGGGGAGAGAGGGGCGACTCATAGGATCCCCGGGTTAAGCGTGCGTCCCAACGTGATCGATTCCCTCGACCTCGTCATCGACACCATCGTGGCCCGAGAGGTGCTCGATTCCCGCGGCAACCCAACGGTTGAAGCCGAAGTGCTGCTCGAAGGCGGTGCCATGGGACGGGCCATCGTTCCCAGTGGTGCCAGCACCGGCGCCCACGAAGCCCACGAACTGCGTGATGGCGGCGACCGCTACATGGGCAAAGGTGTGGGCCAAGCCGTGAATCACATCGAAGAGCGGATCGCACCAGCCCTCTGCGGCCTTTCGGCCCTGGATCAGGCCGCTGTGGACGCCGCGATGCTGGAGCTGGACGGAAGCGACAACAAATCCAACCTGGGTGCCAACGCGATCCTGGCGGTGAGCATGGCCACCGCTCGCGCTGCCGCCAACGGCCTGGGAATTCCCCTCTACCGCTACCTCGGAGGTCCGATGGCAAACCTGCTGCCGGTGCCGTTGATGAACGTGATCAACGGTGGCGCCCATGCCGCCAACAGCCTGGATTTCCAAGAATTCATGCTGGTCCCCCATGGGGCTCCGAGCTTCCGCGAAGCGCTGCGCATGGGAACCGAGGTGTTCCACACGCTCAAAGGGCTGCTCAGTGCCAAAGGCATGAGCACCGCCGTAGGCGATGAAGGCGGTTTCGCCCCCAATCTGGGCAACGTTGAAGCCGGTGAAATCCTGGTGGAAGCGATCACCAAGGCTGGATACAAGCCCGGCGAGCAGATCTCCCTTGCGCTGGACGTCGCCAGCACCGAATTCTTCGAGAACGGTCGCTATGCCTTTGATGGTGGCAGCTACACCAGCGCAGAGATGGTCGGCCAACTGGAACAACTGGTGGACAAATTCCCGATCGTTTCGATTGAAGACGGCCTGGCCGAAGACGACTGGGATGGCTGGAAGCTGCTAACCGAACGCCTCGGCGGCAAGGTGCAGCTCGTGGGTGATGACCTGTTCGTGACCAACACCAAGCGCCTTCAGCAAGGCATCGACAGCGCCACGGCCAACTCGATCCTGATCAAGGTGAACCAGATCGGCTCACTCACGGAAACCCTTCAGGCCATCGATCTGGCAGGGCGCTCCGGTTACACCAGCGTGATCAGCCACCGCAGTGGCGAAACCGAAGACACCACGATTGCCGATCTCTCCGTCGCCACACGCGCCGGGCAGATCAAGACCGGTTCCCTCAGCCGCAGTGAGCGGGTCGCGAAGTACAACCAGCTGCTGCGCATCGAAGACGAACTGGGGAGCCAGGCCGTTTACGCCGGCGCTGTCGCCCAGGGCCCCCGCGGCAAGGCCTGATCTCAGGCCCCAGACGATTTAACGGTTGGAACCGGGCAACTGCTCCAACCGTTGATCGCGACGGATCTTGACCTGCATTTGGAACCAGCCCAATCCAACAGGCAAAGCAGCAGCAGCCGGAAGAATCGACCAGAGCGGGCGGGCACTCGCACCAACAATGGCTGTGGCCAACGCCAAGCATCCGAGCAGCACCGACTGGCCGATGGACTGTTGTGCAAGGGCCATCCGGCGGAACTGGCGATCCGATTCCCCCAGACGCACCTGGAGCTGAAGATCGCCCTGCTCTAGGCGTTCAAGACTTTCATCAAGACGTCGTGGGAAGGCAGCAGCACGGCTGCTGAGAGCCCCGACCTGACGGCCGAGTTCATTGAACAGATCATTGCTGCCAGAGCCGCTTGAGGTCATAAGTGGAAGGAGGTAGGGCTTGGCAATTGCAACCAAGCTAAAAGCGGGATCGAGACTGCGGCCAACACCCTCGAACGTGGATAGCGCTCGCATCACGAAGATGAGTTCAACCGGCAGACGGAAAGGCTGCCCGTAGACCAGGTCGTAGAGATCTCCGGAGAGTTTGTCGATCGCATTGGCCGTGAACGGTGGGGTCAGGGCCTCTTGCAGCATCAGCCGCACAAGACGACGGACCGGACCAACATCAATGCCTCTGGAGATCACCCCGGCAGCCTGCATTTCCTCCACCAACGCCGCTGAATCCCTGGCGGCAGCAGCGCGAACCATGGCCCCGAGACGTCGACGCAAGCCGTCCGACAACAGGCCCATCATTCCGAAGTCGTAGTAGATGAGAGCGCCATCGCTAGCGACGGCAAGGTTGCCGGGATGAGGGTCGGCATGAAAGAAACCAAACCGCACCAACTGCTTCAGATAGCTGGCCGCACCCACTTCAGCCACTTTGACTGGATCAATACCGGCCTCGATCAACGCCTCACGGTCATTGACCTTGATGCCTGGCAGATAGTCGAGACAAAGCACACGGCGGTTGCTCAACTCCCAGATCACACCTGGGATCCTGATCCGTTCGTCATCCAGAAATTGTTGGCGAAAACGCGCCGCATACTGGGCCTCAACCCGGAAATCCAGCTCACGCAGCAGGACACGTCGACATTCGCGTGCCATCGCCGGCCAATCTCGACCACGGCCCCAACTGGGGTGGCGCTGCAGCACAGCCGCCACCTGCTGCATCACCTCAAGATCAAGGCGAAACAGACGATCCAGGCCAGGCCGCTGCACCTTGAGCACCACCTGCCGGCCACTCCGCAGGCTGGCGCGGTGCACCTGGGCCAAAGAGGCAGCACCAAGGGGCTCCGGGTCAAGGTCGATGACCTCTGCACAGCGCTGACCAAGCTCTCGTTCGAGAACGGTCTGCACCTGATCAAAACTGAATGCCGGAACGCTGTCCTGCAGCGCCTCCAGTTCAGCCACCCAGCCCGCCGGGAGAATGTCTGGCCTTGCGGACAGCAGCTGCCCCAGCTTGATGAAAGCTGAACCCAGAGACAGCAGCTCAGACGTCAACCAGCGAGCTCGGCCTTGCTGACGACGAGCACGACGCTCCGCGGTCACGCCACCGCGATAAGTCCAGGACTGACCATCCCACCAAAGCAACAGCAGCAGGGTCAGGACAGAGCGCCAGATCCGAAGCGCTCGCAGCAGTCCGAGCATCAGGGGCGTGCCTCGACCGCTTGACTGAGATCAGCCACCGTGGCCCGGAGGCGATCAATGACCGCTTGAGGTGTCTCCGATTGTTCCGCGGAGGGCTCGCCATCTGTGCTCACCATGGCCTGATCACCCCGTTCAATCCGTTCTGCCTCTGCAAGCACCTCGTCCTGAAATAGATCCCATTCCTGACGCAGCCGTTGCGGAGCATCTTGCGCCAACACCGCCAGCTCAGCCGCTGCGTCCGCAAAACCGTGGCCAAGCCGCGCGCTGATGCGATTCACGGTGGCGCGAATCAAGGCCTCCGAGGAACCCATGAACCGAAAGCAGACAAGCTCAACTGTGGCAGATCCAACAGGAGATCAGGGCTGAGGAGGAATCACGGGCTCAATGGTTTCAAAAAAAGCTTCGGCGCCAGGGGGAACTACAGCTGAATCCGGCTCGGCCAGCAGCACCGGTGAATCATCGGCTGGGACAACAGCAGCAGGGACAATCTCGGAGGTCTCAGGGGTCACCAGGGAATCGGCGTTGCTGTCATCAAGCTCGAGTTCAGTCTCCTGGGCTGATGAAGGGACGGGTCCGTCTTCTGCCTCAAGCTCGGGGGGAATGGTTTGGGGGTCTGACCAGTCGGGGGCCGTCCACACCGGGGGTTGCGGAGTCTGCAGAGCGAGATCGGGTTTGATCGTTGTCTTGACCGCTGGCTTGGCCGGTCGGCTCGCAGCATCGGCGGCCTCTAGGGCTGTGACATCCACTTGCAGATCTGCATCGCCATCGCTGAACCGGGCTCGGATCTCCTGCAAGGAATCACCTGGAAACGCAAGCGGAGCGAAGGCCTGAGGGGCGGGATCTTCAGAATTGGTCTGCAGCGTCAGCACCCGATCGGTGATGCCGTAGCCGAGGGCAAAACAACAACCAGCCACAAGGGGGCCCACCCAGAAACGGGGCTGGGTCACATCGGGAGCGTCAGGAGTGCTGGTCTTGTCCACAGGTGGTCTGACGAAGACTCGGATTGTGACAGGGATTCAGAACAGAGACCTCAAGTCGTGTAGTCGGCGTTGATGCGCACGTACTGATCCGAGAGGTCACATCCCCAGGCCTGACCACAGCCGGAGCCATGACCCAGACAGAGGCGAATCAGGACGTGCTCCTGCCGCAAGACATCACTGGCTGCATCACGATCAAAGGCCAAGGGTTGACCTGCCGCCATCAACTGATGCGCACCAATCCATAGGGCGACCGAATCTGGATCAAAGGACACGCCGGAGCGACCTGCAGCAGCCACGATCCGCCCCCAATTCGGATCCCGGCCATGGACAGCGGTCTTCACCAAGGAAGAGCCACAGACCGTGCGCGCCACCTGCAACGCCGAGGCCTCATCCACAGCTCCCTCGACCTGTACTGCGATCAAACAGGTCGCCCCTTCTCCATCCCGAGCAATGGCCTTGGCGAGGTGCTGCATCGCCTGGGTGAGGCCCTGTTCCAGAACTGCATGGTGCTCTTTCGGCAGCGGCGGGCCTGCCGCGAAGGCCAACACGGTGTCGTTGGTGCTGGTGTCACCGTCCACGGTGATGGCATTGAAGGAACGCTGCACCGCCCGCTGCACCATCCCCTGCCAGACGCCGGAGTCGACGCCGGCATCGCAACTGAAGAAGCCGAGCATCGTGGCCATATCGGGATGGATCATTCCCGAGCCTTTGGCCATCCCTCCGATGCGAACCCGGCGCCCCTCCAGTTCCAGTTCAAGCGCCACCTGCTTGTCCACCAAATCCGTAGTGAGGATGGCGTTCGCAGCGGCATCACCGCCAGCGTCATCAAGGCTTTCCACCAAAGGAGCCAATCCGGCCAACAACGTCGTCATCGGGATCGGCACACCGATCACGCCGGTGGAGCAGATCAACACCGACTCCGCATCCAAGCCGAGCTGATCCGCGAGCACTTGGGTGGCGCGCTGGCTGTCGACCAGACCGCGATCACCGGTGCAGGCATTGGCCTGACCAGAATTGATCAACACCGCACGGACCTGGCCGCCATTGCTGGAGAGGCGATCACGGCAAAGATCAACACAGGCCGCCCGCACCACTGAGGTGGTGAAGGTGCCAGCACAAACGGCCGCCTCCGGTGCCAACAACAGGGCCAGATCTGGCTTACCCGAGGGCTTGAGACCCGCAACGATGCCTGCCGCTTGGAACCCCTCCGATGCCGTGACACCACCCTGGATTGGTTGCCAAGAAGAAGCCATCGCCACCGCTAATCCGCCGCGAGACACTGAATGCATCCTGCTCCGACACCATGGCGCCTGGCGAGCGGTTCTCGCAACGACGCATCGGACTCACGGGCGGGATTGCCAGCGGCAAAAGCAGCGTGGGCCATTGGTTGGCGCAACAAGGCCTCCCGGTGTTGGATGCGGATCAATTCGCCCGAGAGGCCCTCGAGCCCGGTCGAAACGCCACCAATACCGTGCTGCAGCGGTATGGCTCAGCAGTTCAAGCAAAGGAGGCAGCGACCATCGACCGAGCGGCAGTGGGTCGGATCGTGTTCCAAGACTCCGCTGAGCGGCACTGGCTCGAGCAACTGATTCACCCGATCGTGCGGGACCGCTTCGATCAAGAACTCACACGCCATGCCGAGATGCCAGCGATCGTGTTGATGATTCCGCTGTTGTTCGAAGCGGGTTTGGAATCACTCTGCAGCGAAATCTGGCTTGTGGACTGCGATGAATCCCAGCAACTCGAGCGATTGATCGCGCGCGACGGGCTAAGCCCTGCAGCCGCTCAAGCACGCATCGCCGCCCAATGGCCCCTGAGTCGCAAACGCGTGCTGGCAGATCACGTCATTTCCAATCAGGGCCAACCCTGTGCTTGGCAAGCCCAAGCCATGGGTCTGCTGAGCAACCCGGAGACACCCAAGCCCCAGAGGTCCACGGGCTAGGACGATCCGGGTTATCCGTTACGGCCGAAGTCTGCGCGAAACCACTTGGTGATCACCCATTTGTTCCCCTCCTCCACGGGCAGGGCTTCATGCAGCGTGAAGGGATTGGGGGTTCCATCGGCCTGAAGGTTGTTCCAGGCCAACGCCATACCAGGCAAAGGCGTGAAGGAACGGCCAAGGCGGCGGAACAGGGTTTCTCCACCACGTTCAACAGCATTGAGATAGACCATCACCGTCCAAGTGCGTTGCCCACCGCTGTCTGTGTGCGTGGCGTATTCCTTCGTCCCAGGCGCAAACCAGTCCGTGTGTTCCTTGAAGTATTCGCCTGGGTCATAGCGTTGACCCTGGATGGGTTCCGACAGACGCGGATCCACGCCAAACAGCGCCGCAAACCGCTGATCAAGACGCGCAGCAAGCTGCGGATGGTTCTGACGCAGATGGCAGGTTCGGCTGGTGCGGTAATCGCTGGTGCCACGGGTCACCGTCGATGGCTGCAATGACGCATTGATGGCTTCGATCACCGCCTCGCATTCCTCGTGGCTGAGAAGTGCAGGCAACTCATAGACCTGGGCGAGAGACGTATCCAGGCGCCAGGCGCGCGGCCGATGTTCAGGACGAGTCAGGGGTGCCTCGAACCAGGCGAGCCAAGCAGCCGTGGGTGAGCCCTTAGCCGTCGGCGCCTGCGATGTCGATTGGAGAACGTCCGCAATCGCATCTCGCGCAAAACCCTGACCGAGAGCCCGCTGCATTAGCTCCTCAGGATCACAGCCACGATCTCGGTTCTGCAGCAACCACTCCTTCCAGGTGTCGGGAATGGCTGCCGCTCCGCTCATCAACCCTTTAGTTTCTTGCTGAGAATCTGGTTGGCCAGCTTGGGATCGGCCTTACCACCAGTCTTCTTCATCAACTGTCCAACGAAAAAGCCCTGTAACTTGGTCTTGCCACCACGGAAGGCCTCCACCTCATCGGGATGAGCACCGAGCAGCTCGTCGACGATCGCCTCAATCGCAGCCGGATCGCTAATCATCCCGAGGCCACGCTCATCGACGATCGCCTTGGGAGAGCCGCCTTTCTCAAGCAGCTCAGGAAGGATCTCTTTGGCGATTTTTCCACTGATCTTGCCACCATCGATCAGTTGAACCATCTCAGCCAACTGCTCCGGGCGAAAGGGCAGTTCGGCATAACTCAGCCGGTTGCTGTTCACATGGGCGGCGATGTCGCCGGTGATCCAGTTCGCTGCAAGCTTGGCATCGGCACCGGCGCTCACAACAACCTCGAAGTAATCCGCCATCGGCCGCTCGTCGGTGAGCACCCTGGCGTCGTACTGGGACAGACCCAGGTCCTGGGCGTAGCGATGGCGCTTAGCTGCCGGCAACTCAGGCAATTCAGCGCGCCAGGACTCCCGCTGATCGGCGCTTACTTCAATGGGGCCTAGGTCAGGATCAGGGAAGTAGCGGTAATCGCTGGCCCCCTCCTTGCTACGCATGCTCTTGGTGAGCTGCTTGCCCTCGTCCCAGAGGCGGGTCTCCTGAACGATCGGCTCACCGGTTTCGTAGGCCTTGATCTGACGCTTGATCTCGTACTCGCAGGCCTTTTGAATGGCCGAGAACGAGTTCATATTCTTGATTTCCACCTTCGTCCCGAAGGGCGCATCCGGCCCACGGCGCACGGAGATGTTGACGTCGCAACGCAAGGATCCCTCCTGCATGTTGCCGTCGCTCACACCCAGATAACGCATGATCCTGCGGATCTCCGAGGCGTATTCCGCCGCCTCGCGACCGGTGCGCAGATCCGGCTTGCTGACGATCTCGGCCAGGGCCACACCGGCGCGGTTGTAATCCACCAAGGAATGGGTGGATCCGGCTAGGCGGTCACTTCCGGCATGAACCAACTTGCCGGCGTCCTCCTCCATGTGCAGACGCTCGATGCCGATCGTCTTCAGGTAGGTGTTTTTTCCCTTTTCAGCAACCTCCACCTCAATCCAACCCTCCTCAGCGATCGGCTGGTCGTACTGAGAGATCTGATAGTTCTTCGGCAGGTCTGGATAGAAGTACTGCTTACGGTCGAACTTGCTGTGTTCGGCGATGTTGAGATTCAGCGCCATCGCGGCCTTCACCGCATACTCGAGAACCTTCTGATTGAGAACAGGCAGCGTTCCAGGTAAACCGCACACCACCGGATCAATGTGGGTGTTGGGGTCATCGCCAAAGGTGGTCGACGCCGCCGTGAAAATTTTGCTGTCCGTTCCCAGCTGCACGTGGGTCTCGAGACCGATCACGGCCTCCCAGGCCGGTTGGGTTGCTGCGTCGGCCATGCGCCCCTGGTGTGTTGCAGTTTCCGGGATCCTATGGAATCAGGCCCTAGCCAATCAGGATGGGTGTCGTTGCCTGGCCGGAATGGACCCCGAAGCACAGGAGCAAGAACCCAACAACCTCAGGCTGTGGCATCTGCTTCAGACCCATTTGAAGCAACTTGAACCCGAGCTGCTTCTCCCTGAACACAATGCCGTTCTGATTGAGCAAGGCGATGTCGCTGACTCGCTCTTGCTGGTGCAACAGGGCCGTCTCTCCATCGAAATCCATCAGAACGGGAACGCGTCCCGAACCATTGCTGAAGTGGGAGCGGGCGCAGTTCTTGGGGAAATGGCCCTGTTTGGGATAGGAGAGACCCGGCACGGCGCGCGGGTTCGGGTGCTGGAGGCCAACACAGAAATCCTGCGATTTTCGCGAGAAGCACTTCACAGTGCGGTTCTCTTCGACGCCGAACTGGCTGCTGAAATGCTGCTGCTCAGCAGTGAACGCTGCCGCAACAGCAACCGGATGATCAACCTGTTGCTGGATGGAATTGATGCCTCATCGCGCGGTGATGCCACTTCACTGGCGAGCATCTGCAGCACACTGCGCCAAGGGCCTGACAGCATGGAACAAGCGGCTGGCCAGCTGGAGCATCTGCTGACGGTCGCTGCATCACCCCGCCCGGAGAGTTAAGCCAGCCATGACCCCTGCACAGACGCCAGCAACGCTAGTGCTGGGGGGTGGGTTGATGGGCTTAGCCATTGCCCATCAACTCGCCCGTCACCACCAAACCGTGCTGGTGATCAGCCGACGCCGCAGCGAAGCGGCAGGGTTTGTTGCTGCGGGCATGCTGGCGCCCCATGCCGAAGGCCTGAGCGGAGATTTACTACGCCTGGGGCAGGCCAGCTTGGAGGGGATTCCCCGCTGGGTCGCCCAAATCGAAAGTGACAGCGGCTTGAGCTGCGGACTTCGCACCAGCGGCATCGTGGTGCCATTCCGCACAGCCAGCGAACGGAAGGCCTACCCAACGGCCCAGCTCGGACAAACGCTCGACCGCATCAGCCTGGATCGAGAGATTCCAGGTTTGGGCCCGGATTGGACGACAGGGTTGCTGTTCGAACAAGACGGCCAAATCGACAACCGCCGTCGACTGATGCGCGCTCTAGAGCGCGCCTGCGTCTCCTTGGGCGTTCAATTCATGGAAGGCGCCGAAGTGATTGATCTAGAGCGTGATTCCGCGGGACACCTCTGCGGGATCCATCTGCGCAGTGCCGAAGGAAGCGAGCAACACCTGCACTGCCGACAAGCGGTGCTTTGCAGCGGCGCCTGGAGTCAACACCTGGTGCCCGAGCTCCCGGTGTTCCCTGTTAAGGGTCAAATGCTCTCCCTGCAAGGGCCGCGGGAAGCGCTCAAGCGCGTGATCTTCGGCCCCGGGACCTATCTCGTTCCACGTGAGGACGGACTGATCGTTGTGGGGGCCACCAGCGAACGGGACGCTGGATTCGCGGAAGGCCTCACACCCGATGGCCAAAGACAACTCCAAACGGGCATCACCAGCCTGCTCCCCATGGCCGCCAACTGGCCGCCCATGGAGCGTTGGTGGGGGTTCCGGCCCTGCACGCCAGACGAAGGTCCCTTACTTGGCTCAGGCCCATTTCCAGGACTCTGGCTGGCCTGCGGTCATCACCGCAATGGTGTTCTCCTCGCTGCCATCACCGCCGAGATCACGGCCGGCGCCCTGATGCAAAAAGCCCCCAACGCGGCCGCAAAGGCGTTGTTGGAAGCTTTCCGCTGGAACCGATTCAAAAACTGAGCGATCAGCCCTCGACCCGCCACTCCTGATCAGATGGGGACCAGTCGTTCAGCTCAGAGGCTTCGAACCAGAGGCCGATCTCAAATGCAGCTGTTTCGGGGGCATCGGAACCGTGAATCACGTTGCGACCGATGTTGACGGCCAGGTCGCCGCGAATGGTGCCGGGCTCGGCCTCGAGGGGCTTGGTGGCGCCGATCAGTTTGCGGGCGCTGGCGATCACACCATCGCCTTCCCAAACCATGGCCACCACAGGACCGGATGTGATGAAGTCGACGAGACCGGCAAAGAAGGGACGCTCCTTGTGGACGCCGTAGTGCTGCTCAGCCAGGGCGCGGCTAGGGGTGATCTGCTTCAGGCCCACAAGCTTGAACCCCTTGCGCTCGAAGCGGCCGAGGATCTCGCCAACCAGGCCGCGCTGGACGCCGTCGGGCTTGATGGCGATGAACGTGCGTTCGGCCATGGTGTGTGTCAATAAAAAGCGCCGCCATCGTCAGTGCTGGCCACCCCGCTTGGCAAGCACAGGCCTTGGGCAGCGCAGGGAATGTCCCTAGATTCCGACCATTCCCCACGACGAATGCCAGTGGCTGACAGCGAAGGCTGGTCGATTGAAGACAGTGCTGCGCTGTACGGGCTCGACCGCTGGGGAGATCCTTATTTCTCCATCAACGGGCGCGGGCACATCAGCGTCCAACCCCGAGGAGATCGCGGCGGAAGCCTGGATCTGGTGGATCTGGTGTCGGAGCTCAAAAGCCGAAATCTTGCCCTGCCACTGCTGATTCGCTTCGACGACATCCTCGAAGACCGCTTGGAACGGCTCCACGCAGCCTTTGAACGCGCCATCGCGCAATACAGCTACCAAGGGCGATACCAAGGCGTCTTCCCGGTGAAATGCAACCAACAACGCCACGTGGTGGAGGAGTTGGTGAGCTGCGGCCACCGCTGGAACTTCGGGCTGGAAGCTGGCAGCAAAGCGGAGCTGCTGATCGCTCTATCCCTGCTGGACGATCCCGAAGCCTTGTTGATCTGTAACGGCTACAAGGATCGGCTGTACATCGAAACCGCAATCCTGGCGCGACGCCTGGGACGGCAACCGGTGGTGGTGATTGAACAGCCCGACGAAGTCGATCGGATCATTGAAGCCAGCAAAAACCTTGGTGCTGCGCCCTACATCGGCGTGCGAGCCAAGCTCTCCAGCCGCAGCACAGGGCGTTGGGGCAGTTCCGTTGGCGACAAGGCCAAATTTGGCCTCTCCATTCCCGAGTTGCTGGCAACGGTGGAACGACTTCGTGAGCACAACCTCCTCCAGGATCTCCGCCTGCTGCACTTCCACATCGGCAGCCAGATCAACGACATTGCCATTCTCAAGGACGCTCTCCAAGAAGCGGGGCAGATCTATGTGGAGCTCACCCGACTTGGAGCCCCGATGGGGTTCCTGGATGTCGGCGGTGGACTCGGCATCGACTACGACGGCAGCCGCACAGCATCGGCAGCCTCCACGAACTACTCGCTCCAGAACTACGCCAACGATGTCGTGGCCACGGTGCGGGAATGCTGCGAACCCAACGGTGTTGCCGTGCCCACATTGGTGAGCGAAAGCGGCCGCGCCATTGCCAGTCATTTCTCCCTGCTGGTGTTCGACATCCTGGGCAGTAGCGCACTCCCGGCATCTATTCCCAACGCCACAGGAGACGAACCACTCACCGTTCGCAACCTCCGCGACACTCTCGCCACTATTCAAGAGCTATCGGTGAGTGCGGATGCACAGCTGGTGCGGCTTCAGGAGGCCTGGAACGACGCCTTGAAGTTCAAGCAGGATGCCCTCGCCGCATTCCGGCTTGGATATATGGGTCTGCCCGACCGAGCCACAGCCGAACAGCTGACGTGGGCCTGCGCCGATGCCATTGCACAACGGCTCCCAAAAGATCAAGCCATCCCTGAAGAGCTCTCAGCCCTCAGCAAAGCCTTGGCAGGAACGTATTACGCCAACTTGTCGATCTTCCGCTCAGCTCCCGACACCTGGGCCATCGATCAGCTGTTTCCGGTGGTCCCCATCCAGCAGCTGGATCAACGGCCGACACGACTAGCCAACCTCGCCGACCTCACCTGCGATTCGGATGGGCGCCTGGATCGCTTTATCGGGGATGGACAACCCAAACATCTGCTGGAGCTCCACGAACTCGATGACAACAGCCCGTATCTGATCGGGCTGTTTCTCAGCGGCGCCTATCAAGAAGTGATGGGCAATCTGCACAATCTGTTTGGCACCACCAACGCTGTGCACATCCGCCTCAGCCCAGGCGGTAGCTATCGCATTGACCACGTCGTGCGTGGTGATACCAATGCCGATGTACTGGAAGCGATGGAACACGACCCCCGCGCCTTACTTGAGCGCTTGCGGTTAGCGGCGGAGGGGGCCATCAACAATGGTCAACTGCGCATCGACGAATCACGTCGTCTTCTCGACCACCTCGAAAGCAGCCTGCGCCAAACCACATACCTTCAGGACTAAGGAGAACTTCATGGAAGTGCTTCGAGCCAGCTCTCTCCATAGCAGATCACAGAGCCGCCAAATCCCTGACAAAGCTGATTGGCAAAAACGCTCTTAAGGTCCGATCAGCTATTCGTCGCTCATGGATCGCAACGCCCTGATCGAGGCCCTGCAAGACGAGGGCAACCTGAAGCATTCCTTCAGCACCAAAGAGATTGCGAGCCTGGCGGAACATTTGACGATCGAGGAGATCCCCAAAGAAACCATCTTGATGAAAAAGGGCGAGCCCTCAGACAGCATGGTGTTCATACTTGATGGACTGGTACAGATTCTTGACGGCAAACGACAAATTGCAATCGAGAAAAAAGGAGCATTTATTGGCGAAAGCCTTTTCTCAGACGAGGCGACACGCGGAGCAGATGTTGAAACGATAGAACCAACAACAGTTGGGCGATTTTCATTCTTCAACTTCAACGCTTTTCTCGATAAAAACCAACCTCTCGCCCTGAAATACCGTGAATACTTCAGGGCGATAGGACGCGCACGTGATGAACAGCTTTTGGCAGAAAGCTACAACGATAAACGCAAATACCTTGCCCTGATAGCGCACAACAACATGAAGGCAAGTTTGATGGAATTCTGCAGCATTCACACCAAAAAGCTTGAGAAATTTCCCTTGATTGCAACCGGCACCACCGGCAGCATGCTCTACGCCAAAACAGGCCTCTCTCTAAGCAAAAAGGTGGCGTCTGGCCCTCTGGGTGGAGATCAGGCGGTTGGCACGCTGATCTCAACAAAGAATATTTGCGGGGTGATCTTTTTCAGGGATCCACTGTCTGCTCACCCCCACCATGCCGACATCGAAGCCCTGGGACGCCTCTGCGATGTGTATCAGATCCCCTTTGCCACCAATCCCCAAAGTGGAGAAGCCATTCTCGACTACCTCCTCTCAGGAAAATCCGAATATGAATTGATCCCCAATCATGTTCTTGAAGCCTATGTTCAGGGGCAGAGAAAGGTTGTTGAAGCGGGTTAAAACCAAAACCACTCTTCTCTTAACCAGAATCTGAATCAGACCGAAGCGCAAGCAAGCCAAAGACAGGGATGGGCTCAGGCCAACCTTTCACAGAATGAGACCCCAGATCCTCCACCACGACATCCTCCGCGATGAGATTCCTGACGTCTCCACTCATCAGGATTGGATAGTCAGGGAATCGCCGTGTGAGGGATTCAAGCCGGCTGGCCAGATTCACCGGTGCCCCAATCACGGTGTACTCCAGCCGGTGGCTCGACCCCAGATTGCCGGCGATCACTTCACCACAGTGAATACCAATTCCCTGGCGTAGCGGTGCCAAACCCTCCTGATCGAGTTCTCGATTCAGAACCTCAAGGTTGGCCTGCATGGCCAGAGCGGCCCGCACAGCCGCGAGAGCCTCGGCACGATCGCCCCGATGCACGGGCACACCAAATTCCGCCATCAGGGCATCGCCAATGAATTTGTCCAACAACCCCTGCTCCTGCAAAACCGGAGCCGCAATCGCCTCGAAATAGCGATTCAACAAGCCAAACAGGGCCTCCGCATCCATCACATTGCTACGCGCCGTAAATCCCACCAAATCGGTAAACAACACAACACAACGCTCGCGACGGCCACCAAGACGGGTCCAACTCTCCTTCCCCGACCGCAGCATGTCGCGCATGAGATTCGGTGACACCCGGCGGGACAGCACCGAGTGCAGAAATCTCCGTTGGGAGCTTTCCCGCTGAAACAGATCTCCAGCCCGGAGACTTCCCGCGATCAACGGCATCAGCATCAAAGCTGCGCCAGGCAACCAAAGGCCGTTGAACCAAGCCAAAACAACGCCCCCGGTTACCAGAGCCTCCAGAGCAGCGGTTGTGATCGCTGTCCCAAGGGCGGTCGATGGAGCTGCGATACGCCATTGACACAACAGCAACCAGAGGGCCATCAATACCACCAAATGGGAGACATCAGGCAGGCGAAAGCCTCGTCCGCTTTGAAAGCCTGCAATGGCCGACAGCAGAACCTCAGAGCCGCTCTGCTGACCAAAGGGGGTCTCCAGCTGATCACCCAGCGAAGGGGCGGTGGAACCGATGATGACAACCTTGTTCCGCCAGGTGTCTTGCGGAAGCGTGCCCACGGCCCAGGCTGGAATCACCGGAATGTGTCCGCTGGGTCCGAGGAAATCAATGCCGTTATCGCCTTGTGATGAAGCAACCCCCGCAGCGAGGGGCGCTAAAGGGCGAGGGTGGGGCTCAGAAAATTCATTGAGCATCCCCTGCAGACGCTGCCGTCCCGGAACAGCCTGCACAACGCCGAAGGCGTTCATCGAAAACGCCGACAGTCCCACGGGATAGCCCGTGTACCAGGGACGTCTCAGTTGAACCTGTTCGTGACTCTCCAGCTGCTGACGCACCAGAGAGGCGCTCAACACCACCCGGTCTTGCCATGGTTGCAGCGCGTCTTGGAAAGCACGGTCGTCGCTTGGACCAAAACCGCTGGGCCCGACATGAACGATGTTGAAGACGACACGACGGGCACCCTGACGGAGAACCGCACGGGCCAGGTCTGCCTGCAGCGCACGCGGCCATGGCCAGGAGCCGAAATCAGACAGCTGTGGATCCAGTGACGCCTCATCGATGCCCAACAGCACCACGTCATCGGGGGGCTCAATCGGGCCACGCCATTGAAAAAGGAGCTGCCGGCCCGTGGCATCCAAACGCGACAGCAACGGGAGCATGGCCAGGGGCAACAGCAGCGATGCCCGCCACAGACACGGAACAAGATGCCGGCGGATCAAACGTCTCAAAGAGCTGGCGCCGAAACCCCCAGTTCCCGCTCAATATCCGGCAAGGTCTCCAAGGGGGTTGAGAAACCGTTAATCAGAAGGCTCTTCTGAAGGCGACGTTCAGCATCCTGAGCAGTCACCGGCTGGGGGGGCTCCCAGTCGTACTCCTGCTCGTCCTGTTGACGCGACCGAGGACTGCGGGAGCCATCTCGCCCAGGAGTCGGTGGCGTCACGATGCCGCCGCCAAGCTCACCCAAAGCGGATTCCAAACCATCCAAGCGACCACTGACTTCATCCATCTGGCGCTTGAGATCCAAAAGCAGCTGCTGACCACTGTTCAAGGTGAAGCGTTGGCCATTGCTCGTCTCAACTTGCACCCTGCCTTCCCAGCTGAACACCTTGAACTGCTTATCGGTGAACTCCAAAAAAACGGTGGTGCCCTGAATCGAAGCCGTGGCCAACCGCGTTTTGATCGAGAAGGGACTGCGATGCGGAGTCCCTGGCTTGATCCAGCCGATGATGGAACCCTTCAACAATTCGACGTCGGACGCACCCAAGCGCAACTGCGCATCACCACCCATGCGGAACTGACGCCCATTACCCAACATCACCTGCATGCGACCTGGCTTGGTCGTGCGCAACAAAGTATTCGTCTTCAGAGACTGACCCGAGCGGGCTGTGATCTCAGTGGCGCCCGGCAGCTTGACGAAGGCTGGACCCGCCGGAACCTCAACAACACGAGGCTGAGCAGCACGGCTCGGCAGTGACCAGAGTGCACTTCCGAGAAGCAGCAGCGCACCTGCCTGAATGAAAACTGCCTGTTTCAACGTCTGTAATGCAGCAGTTTTTCAAGACTGGCAGCCAAGCAGGGATTCCGCCACCAGAGAACAAACACAACAACGACTTGACGTTGGTTGCAAAGCAAAAAATCCGTCGTCAGATTACGAGCATTCAGCGTCATCACACGCATGGCATACGAGAACGTTCTAAAAAAACCCGATGACTTCAATTTCGAGATTGAACAGCTTGGCGAAGCAAGCCATAGCAACCCCTGCAGCCAAGAGATATTTGTTGAAGACGCAGAGAAAATTATTTTTTCAAGCCAGATCAAAAACCTGGATCATCAACTCAAAACATGCAAACAACTGCCCGCCTTTGAGAAAGCAGGGGCCCGTAAAAGAATCTTTCACAATCCCGAGTCAACCCGTGCAGCTATCATCACCTGCGGCGGGCTATGTCCAGGACTGAACAATGTGATCAAGGGATTGGTCAATGTCTTGGAACAGGACTATGGGGTGAAAGAGATTGTCGGCATTCGCTATGGCTATAAAGGATTAACACAACAATCGAATCATGAGCCAATTCAGCTGAATTCATCTGTCGTTGAACAGATTCACAAACAGGGCGGCACCATTCTTGGATCCTCGAGAGGCAACCAGGATCCAGAAACCATGTTGAATGAGCTCCAACGTCGAAACATCAATCTCCTGTTCTGCATCGGCGGCGATGGCACATTGAAGGGGGCTCAAGCAATCGCGGAAGCAGCCAACAAACGTCAAGCCAACATCAGCGTTGTCGGCGTGCCGAAAACCATCGACAACGATCTCGGTTTTGTTGAAAAAACCTTCGGCTTCGAAACCTCTGTCCAGGTAGCGTCGGAAATCATCACATCCGCCCACCACGAAGCAGAAGGTGCCGAAAACGGTATTGGAATCGTGAAGCTGATGGGTCGAGATTCTGGTTTTATTACCGCCACAGCATCACTGGCCAATTCCATTGTTGATTTTTGCCTGATTCCCGAGACCCCGTTTCAAATCGGTGGCACCGAGGGCATCTGTGCAGCCATTCAACGCAGACTCCAACAGAACAGCCATGCTGTGATTGTTGTTGCAGAGGGGGCTGGGCAAGACCTTTTCAAGAATAGTGAAAGCAGAGTCGATGCTTCTGGAAATATCCTCAAGGACGATATTGGAGAGCTTCTAAAAGCGGAGATAACGACATACTTCAAACAAAGCGATCTCGCGATCAGCATCAAATATTTGGATCCCAGCTATCACATCCGAAGCGTTTCAGCAAACGCAGCAGACGCAGTCTTTTGCTATCTCCTTGCGGAATATGCCGTGCATGCTGGCATGAGTGGCAAAACCAACCTCGTGATCGGCTACTGGAACAATTTCTTCACCCATGTCCCCATTCATCTGGCCACAAAGGAACGGCGGATGGTTGATCTCGACAGTGCCCTCTGGCGTGGCGTCGTCAGCGCAACCCAGCAGGATAAACATCCATAATCCGCACCAATTCCAACTGGAAGCACAATTAGGGAGTGAGTTGATTGGTCACCCAACTGGAACAAGATCAAAACAGTTGCGGCCCTGATCCAGGAATCTCACCACAATGAGCATCAACGAGTCAGTGGGCCATGGTCCTGGCATTGCAATGGCTACTCACAGTTGTCGGCCTGTTCGCCGGATTGGTCGCCAAACGCATCTGTCAACGCTTCGGCATGCCACCGTTCCCTTGGCGCACGCCTTGGATTGCTCTCCTGGCACACTCCACGGAACTGACAATCGAAAGCCTCCGCATTCCGATTTCAGCGGGGCTTGATCTCAGCCTCATCACAGGCATCCTCACTTCGATTGCGATCAGCCGTTTCCTGGTTTGGATGGTTCTGGAAATCCTGCCAACCCTGCGGATTTTGCCCTCCAGCCCGAAAATTCTGCGGGATCTGATTTTCATTGTTGGCAGCCTGTTTCTGATCGCCGTCAACCTGACGGAGCAAGCCAACATCGACCTGGTGGGCCTGGTGACAACATCAGCGGTTCTTACGGCTGTTGTTGGTTTAGCCGCCCAGGACCCACTGAAAGACCTCATCGGTGGATTGAGCCTTCAACTCGAACAGGTAATCCGGGAAGGCGATTGGGTTGAAATTGATGGACACATTGGCCAAGTGCAATCAATCAGCTGGAGGGATACAGAAATTAACAGCCTTTATGGTTCAAGACTGATCTTTCCACATACGAATTCCAACTCCAGCACAATCGAAAATTTCACGAGCAATGGAGCCCATGGCAACAAGCTGATTATTGGGCTGGATTACAGCATGCCGCCAGATATAGCCAAGAAAATAATGCAGAAGATCTCTGATAATCACCCGCTAGTTCTTCGATCACCAGCCAGCATCATTCGAATCCGCTCATTCGAAGAGAGCTGCATCAACTACGAATGGATCAATTGGCACAAAGACTTCGGCCAAAGCCGTGCGCTCCGTGGTGACCTTCAGGAACAGCTTTGGTATGCGCTACAACGTGAAGGCTTCAGCTTCCCATTCAGCGTTCGTGATGTACGAATTACACAAAATGAGCAGCAACCAAAGCCACTATCTTCCAGCAAAGACAACTTACTCCAAAGCATTCACAAACTCCTGAGAGACAACCAACTCTTTTCCATCCTTTCCGACAATCAGATTCAAAAGATGATTGAAATGAGCTCATTCTGCTCATACGGACCCGGAGAAATTATCGTGAAAGAAAATGAAGACGGAGACTCACTCTTTATGCTAATCAATGGCAATATTTCTATCCAGAAACCATCAATTCCTCAGAACAATGTCGAAATAGCTCAACTGCAATGCGGAGACATCTTTGGGGAAATGACTGTTTTTACCGGAACCACTCGCAGTGCAACAATTCAAAGCATCAGCAAAGTCGACCTGCTAGAGGTGAATCGACAAGCCATCGCCGAACTCATCGATGAAGAGCCAGGCCTGATTGAGCGCTTTGGCCAATTGATCAGCGATCGGCAAGCTCAACTGGCCCAACTCGCCATTCAATCGGTCCCAGCCAACAGTCGAGACGTGGTGGGGCGCATGAAAGAACTCTTCCAAAGCCTGCTCTCGTAGCAGCGACCTCTGTTGTCATACGGCGCCAAGTGCCGCAGCCAGTTCAGCTTGAGCTGCCTCAAGAGCACCAGGCAAGGCAGCACCATCGCGACCACCGGCCTGCGCCAGATTCGGGCGGCCACCACCGCCGCCGCCGCAGCGCTTGGCGATGCCACCGATGAACTTGCCGGCCTGGAGCTTGGCGCCGATCACCTGCTGGCCGAAGGCCGCCACCAGGATCACCTTGCCCAGATCGCCGGGATCCGGCAGACCACCGATCACCACCGCCGCGCCATCCCCCAGCTGATCCACCAGGCTCTGGGCCGCTCCCTGCAAACCGGCGCCATCGACCCCGTCGAGGCGTTCCACCAGCAGCCGAAAGTCGCCCACGGTCTCGGCCTTGGCGGCCAAAGCACCGGCCTTGGCCACCGCCAGTTCCGCCTGTGCCGCCGCCAGCGCCTTACCGGTGGCCTTGAGCTCATCCTGAAGAGCCGCAACACGATCAACGATCTCGGCAGGCTGCGCCTTGAAGCGATCCCCCAGCTGCTTCACCACCGCATCGCGCTCATTTAGATACGCGAGCACAGCGGGGCCAGCGACAGCTTCAATCCGGCGAATGCCGGCAGCGACGCCGCTTTCCGCCACGATCTTGAACAGACCGATCTCTGCGGTGTTGGCCACGTGGGTGCCGCCGCAGAGCTCCATCGACACACCGGGAACATCAACGACGCGCACCACATCGGCGTACTTCTCCCCGAACATCGCCACAGCGCCGGCCGCTTTGGCCTGATCAATCGCCATCTCCTGCACGTCAAGCCCGTGGGCTTCGGCAATCCAAGCGTTGATCAATGCTTCGATCTGCACCAGCTGCTCCGCCGTCACCGCGTTAGGGGAGTGAAAGTCGAAGCGCAGTCGATCGAAATCCACCAAGGAACCGGCCTGGCCGATCCCCGGATCCACCACCTGTTTGAGCGCAGCCTGGAGAAGGTGGGTGGCGGTGTGATTCGCCTGGGCCCGGCGCCGGCAGGCACGATCCACCTGAGCCTTAACGGTCTCACCCAAGGAGAGCTCACCGCGTTCCACACGACCGGCATGCACGAACACATCACGGCTACGGCTCACGGAATCAATCCGCACGATCAGGTCCGTGCCGGCCAACAGCCCGCGATCGCCCACCTGGCCACCGCCTTCTCCATAAAAGGGTGTGGTGTCGAGCACCACCTGAACGGCATCACCAGCCTTCGCGGTGGTAGCCGGTTCGCCGTTCACCACAAGCGCCTGGACGCAGGAGGGGTGGTCGAGAGCCACATACCCCTGGAAGCAGGTCGCCGCCTGATCAGCCACCACCTGATCGATCGCATCCTGAAGCGTGAGATCGATGCTCACCGCAGCGGCCTTGGCCCGCTGACGCTGCTCCTCCATCGCCGCCTCGAAGCCATCGAGATCAACGGCTAAGCCCTGCTCCTCAGCAATTTCCTGGGTGAGCTCCAGGGGGAAGCCATAGGTGTCGTAAAGCTCAAAGGCCTGGGCACCGCTGATCTGCGTTGGCTTGGACGCCAGAACCTCCGCCAGCAGCTTCTCACCGCGCTCCAAGGTCTCGAGGAAACGAGCCTCCTCCCGTTGGAGTTCGGCCAGAATCACCTCCTGCCGCTCAATCACGCTGGGGTGGGCCCCCTTCAGCAAGGCAATCGCCGCTTCCCCCATGGTGACCAAGAAGGGCTTGTCGATGCCCAGGAGGCGGCCATGACGCACCACCCGGCGCAACAGCCGCCGCAGGATGTAGCCGCGGCCAAGGTTGCTGGCGGTGACGCCATCACAGATCAGCTGCGTCACAGCACGGCTGTGATCGCCGATCACTTTTAACGACGTCTTGCCCTTGTCGTCGAGCTGGTGGTAGTCGACCCCTGCCAGCTCCGCGGCCGCCTGGATCAACGGAAAGATCAGGTCGGTTTCGTAGTTGTTGGGGACCTTCTGCAGGATCTGAGCCATCCGCTCCAGTCCCATGCCGGTGTCGATGTTGCGATTGGCCAGCGGCGTGAGCGTGCCCTCAGCATCGCGGTTGTACTGCATGAACACCAAGTTGTAGAACTCGATGAAGCGGTCGTCGTCCTCCAGATCGATGCCCTCATCACCCAGCTCAGGCGTGAAGTCGTAATAGATCTCCGAGCAGGGACCACAGGGCCCAGTCGGCCCCGAAGCCCAGAAGTTGTCGGCCTCGTCCATGCGGATGATCCGCTTGGGGTTCACCCCCACCACATCGCGCCAGATCTGCTCGGCTTCATCGTCTTCACGGAAGACACTCACCACCAGATTTTTGGGGTCGATGCCATAGACAACAGTGCTGAGCTCCCAGGCCCACTCAATCGCCTGCTGCTTGAAGTAATCCCCAAAGGAGAAGTTGCCGAGCATCTCGAAAAAGGTGTGATGCCGGGCGGTGCGCCCCACGTTCTCGATGTCATTGGTGCGAATGCACTTCTGAGAACTGGTAGCCCGGGGAGCCGGCCTCTCCTGCTGGCCGAGAAAGACCGGCTTAAAGGGCAGCATTCCCGCAATGGTGAGCAACACCGTTGGATCGTCGGGAATCAACGAAGCGCTGGCCATCCGCTTGTGGCCGCGCCCGGCGTAGAAATTCAGGAAAGCCTCACGGATCTCCTCACCGCTGCGCGGTGCAGACGCTGCAGAAGACGACGATGCGGCGGCGACCATGACAGGAAGGGGGGATCCTGCCGTCATGATCGCCTTTGAACCGCCGGCGCCCGTGGCCGTTCCTCCCAGTGATCCTGAGATTCGCCAGCGATTGAGACTGCAGTCGATCGGCTGGGCTCTCATTGCCGGCATCAGCGCAGGGTTGATCAGCCTGCCCTGGGGCTTGGAAGCCGCCGTGCGTTCTGGCGGTTGCGGTCTGTTCTACGGACTACTGGCCTTCCACCTGCAGCGGGTGGACCCCGATGACGGGCATCTTCAAGCGGGTCTGGTGGGGGCGGTCTGCGGGCTGCGCAGCCTCGGCATGCCGCTACCCCTTGACAACTGGCAGGTCGATGGCCTGGCATCATTACTACTGGAGCTTTTTCTGGCCTGGCTGCCGTTGATCGGCAGTGCTCTCCTGCTCCAAGGCATCCTCCGCTTCCTGCCCGCGTCGCGGCCATGAGCCTGCTGCACGCCACCTGGCTTCCCGCCATCCGTACCTCAAGCAGTTCCGGCCAACCGGCACTGCTCGTTTGGGCTGACACCTGGCGGGTGGCCACACCGGAAGGGCCAGGCCTCACCCCGGCGCTGCATCCCTTCACCCTCAGCCACGACGACCTCAAGGCCTGGCTCAGCGAACGCGACCTTCTGCCCGGCGGCAGCATCGATGCCACGGCTTGTCTCACCCTGCCAAGCCGCACGGTGAAGCCCCGCAAAAGCCGAAGCAAAGCAGCGGATCCAGCGCCAGAGCCACCGGGCTGGACCGGACTGCCGATGCAAGCCGGCGAACCGATCCCCAAACAAACCGAATGGTGGCCTTGGCAGGTGCAGGGGCTTGCCGTGGAACCCTCAGCAGCCACAGAGTGGCTGTCCCGCTTGCCGCTGTCGGGGACCAACCCGGACCTGGCCGATGAATTGCGCTGGTGGAGCCATTTGCAGCGCTGGGCCCTGAGTCTGGTGGCCCGGGGCCGCTGGATGCCCCAGATGGAACTGAGCAAAGGGGAGGGCTACCCCCATCGGGCCCGTTGGGTGCCGCTGCTTAACCGAGAAGAAGATCGACGTCGGCTGGAGGATCTGGCAGCCAGCCTTCCCCTAGTGGCCACATGTGCCTTGCCCTGGCGCGAACCACTGGGGCGCCGCAGCAACCGCACGACCCGGTTGCGGCCAGAGGCGATGCGGGCCGCCAATCCCGTCGCCAGCTGCAGGCCCCGCAGCGGTCGCCTGCGGGTGGCGACCCTGCTGGAAGACCTTGTGGACGCCCAGCTGCGCAAGGACTTCGAGCCCTCCAGTGATGGCCTTGATCCCCTGCTGACGCTCTGGCAGGAGGCCCTGGGATCAGAGACCGGGGTGATCGAGATCGGTGATGAGGAGGCCGAACGACTGGCCAGCGCAAGCCATCACTGGCGGGAAGGCATCGCCGGCGGATTCGCCGCGGCCCGGACCTGCCTGGAACTGCACACCCCACCGGATGGGGAGGATCTCTGGGAACTGCGCTTCGGACTGCAGGCGGAAGCCGACCCAAGCCTGAAGCTCCCGGCCGCCGCAGCCTGGGCCTCCGGCGCCGAAATGCTCCAACTGGGTGAGATCCAGGTGGACCAGCCCGGCGAAGTGCTACTGGAGGGCCTCGGGCGGGCCCTGACGGTGTTCCCACCGATCGAACGGGGCCTGGAAAGCGCCACGCCAGACACGATGCAACTCACACCGGCCGAAGCCTTCGTGCTGGTGCGCACCGCAGCTCGGCAACTGCGGGACGCCGGTGTGGGTGTGGAACTACCCCCGAGCCTCTCCGGTGGACTAGCCAGCCGACTGGGACTGGCGATTAAGGCTGAACTACCAGAGCGGTCGCGGGGCTTCACCCTCGGTGAGTGTCTGGATTGGGAGTGGGATCTGATGATCGGTGGGGTGACGCTCACCCTGCGAGAACTGGAGCGACTCAGCGGCAAGCGCAGCCCCCTGGTGCGCCACAAGGGGGCCTGGATCGAACTGCGTCCGAACGACCTCAAGAACGCCGAACGCTTCTGTGGCGCCAAAGCAGAACTGAGCCTCGACGACGCGCTGCGGTTGACGGGAACGGAAGGGGAGCTGCTGATGCGGATGCCGGTGCACCGCTTCGATGCCGGCCCACGGCTGCAGTCGGTGCTGGAGCAATATCACCAGCAAAAAGCCCCCGACCCACTGCCGGCCCCAGAGGGATTCTGCGGCCAATTGCGGCCTTATCAGGAGCGGGGCCTGGGCTGGCTCGCCTTCCTGCATCGGTTTGACCAAGGGGCCTGCTTGGCCGATGACATGGGCTTGGGCAAAACAATCCAGTTGCTGGCGTTTCTGCAGCACCTCAAAGCGGAGCAGGAATTGAAGCGCCCTGTGCTGTTGGTGGCGCCCACCTCAGTGCTCACCAACTGGCGAAGAGAAGCGGAAGCCTTCACCCCCGAGTTGGCGGTCACCGAGCACTACGGCCCGCGTCGTCCCTCCACACCGGCCGAACTGAAGAAAGCCTTGAAGGAGGTGGACTTGTTACTCACCAGCTACGGACTGCTGCAACGCGACAGCGAACTGCTGGAAACCCAGGACTGGCAGGGGGTCGTGATTGATGAAGCCCAGGCGATCAAGAACCCCGGCGCCAAGCAGAGCCAAGCAGCCCGGGATCTGGCCCGCCCCGGCCGAAGCAAAAGCAACCGCTTCCGCATCGCCCTGACCGGCACCCCAGTGGAAAACCGCGTCAGCGAACTGTGGGCGTTGATGGACTTCCTCAACCCCAAGGTGCTGGGGGAGGAGGACTTCTTCCGCCAGCGCTACAGGATGCCGATCGAGCGTTATGGCGACATGTCGTCTCTGCGCGACCTCAAGGGACGAGTCGGACCATTCATCCTGCGCCGGCTCAAGACCGACAAAACGATCATCTCGGACCTTCCCGAAAAGGTGGAGCTGAGCGAATGGGTGGGGCTGAGCAAAGAGCAAAAATCCCTTTACAGCAAAACCGTGGAAGACACGCTTGATGCCATTGCACGTGCTCCGCGCGGGCAGCGCCACGGCCAAGTGCTGGCCCTACTCACCCGGCTGAAACAGATCTGCAACCATCCCGCACTTGCCCTGAGCGAAGGGGCTGTAGACGATGGCTTCCTCGGCCGCTCCGCCAAGTTGCAGCGGCTAGAGGAGATCCTTGACGAGGTGATCGAAGCGGGCGACCGGGCTTTGCTATTCACCCAGTTCGCCGAATGGGGGCATCTGTTGCAGGCGTGGATGCAACAGCGCTGGAAGGCGGAGGTGCCCTTCCTGCACGGCGGCACCCGCAAGAGCGAACGTCAGGCGATGGTGGATCGCTTCCAGGAGGATCCCCGCGGTCCGCAGCTGTTCTTGCTCTCGCTCAAGGCCGGGGGTGTGGGCCTCAACCTCACCCGGGCCAGCCACGTGTTCCACATCGATCGCTGGTGGAACCCGGCCGTGGAAAACCAAGCCACCGACCGGGCCTACCGAATCGGCCAGACCAATCGGGTGATGGTGCATAAATTCATCACCAGCGGCTCGGTGGAAGAAAAAATCGATCGCATGATCCGGGAGAAATCACGCCTGGCGGAGGATGTGATCGGCTCCGGGGAGGATTGGCTCGGCAGCCTCGGTGGCGATCAATTGCGTGATCTCGTTTCCTTGGAGGACACCTGACCATGACCCTCAGCAACAACAGCACCAACGGCAGCACCGCCATCGGCGACGACGGCCTGGGCCAACAGCCCTGGTGGGTGGAGCAATGGATGGAGCTGATCAACGGTTACCGGTTCAAGAAGCGGTTGGAGAGGGCCTGGGGCTACGCCCGCGAAGGCCATGTGACGTCGATCCGCTTCGAAGGCCGCCGGGTCCATGCCCGGGTCCAAGGCACCGATGAAGCGCCTTACAAAGTGAAGCTCTGGCTAGATGTGCTGAACGATGAAGATTGGGGCTATGTCATGGAAGCCCTGACCCAAAAAGCCCGCTGGTCGGCCCAACTCCTGGCGGGGATCATGCCCTCAGACATCGAAAGGGCCTTCGCCGCCAGCGGCAAACGCCTGTTCCCGTTCAAGCTGCAGGAGGTGCGCAGCGAGTGCAGCTGCCCGGATAAAGCCAACCCCTGCAAACACATCAGCGCGGTGTATTTCCTGATGGGGGACCGCTTCAGTGAAGACCCCTTCGTGTTGTTTCAACTGCGGGGCCGCACCCGGGCTCGGCTGCTGGAGGACCTGGCGGAACACCGGCGCAAGGCCCTGGCTGAGCGGGCGGAGGCGGCCAAGGAAGCGGGCATAACCAACATCCCGGACGATGCCACCCCCCTGCCGCCCCATCCAGCTGTGCAGGACCCCGCCCTGTGGTGGCGCTACAACCGCAGCCTCGATGGCGACCTGGTGGTGATCACCCCGGCGATGGATGGAGACACCGGCCTGGATGCCGCCGGAGAGCTGCCACTGGCGGAAGACCCGCGTTTCGCCGATGCCCGAAGCACCTTCCTCAGCAACCTCAAGGCCCACGGCCAGGCCAGTGCCCAGAAGGCGATGCTGCAGGCCATGGCGGCCGGCAGCTGAAGCGGAGGCGAGCCATGGCCTGCGAAGCCGCCTGGCTCACCTCCGAAAAACAAGGGCTCGCCGGGGTGCTGCTGCAATCGCATCAACGGGCCTTCGGCCGGCCACTGATCGCCTCAGCACAACCCAACCGCTCAAAGCGACTGATGTGCCAGGAACTGTTTGCCTGCGGTTTTCCAGTGCTGGCCCACGGCACCGGAAACGATCCAAGGCTCAGTTACGCCAATGCCGCAGCGCTGCAACTGTGGGAGACCAGCTGGCATGAACTGATCGGTATGCCCTCACGGCTCACCGCACCGGAAACCGAACGGGCAGAACGCAGCAACGCCCTGGGCCAGGCCAAACGTCTGGAGGCAGTTCAGAACTATCAAGGCATTCGGATCAGCCGAAAAGGGCAGCAATTCATGATCAACAACGCCCGTATCTGGACGCTCTGGGATGCAGAAGAGCGGGTGTGCGGCCAGGCGGCCTGCTTCAGCGACTGGTGGTGGCTTTAGGGAGATTCGGTTTCAACACCATCCCTGTCGTGCCAGCCGAACCTGGTGGTAGAGACCGAATCAAAACGGGCGGTTCTCACGCTTCTAGTTCTCATCCAAGCGGCGCAGATTGTGTTGGCGGGCAATCAACCAAGTCCGCAGATGTTCATTCTTCATAGCAACCATCATGCTGACCCTCCGCCAATCCCCCTTCGATCTGTTCGAGCGTCTCGAGCAGCAACTTGCGACCGCAGAGCGCGTCCCCAACGCCGAAATCCATGAGACTGAATCCAGCTACATCGTGCGGCTGGAACTGCCTGGCGTGGACCGCGACTCCATCGACATCAAGGCCACCGATCGCAATCTGGTGATCAACGCAGAACGCACAGCCGCAACCGGCGATGACAACAATGAACCTCTGCTGAGCGAATTCCGCAGCGGCACCTGGAGCCGCAGCTTCCGCTTCCCCCACAGCCTTGATCGCGACCAGCTCAAAGCGAGCTACCGCGACGGCATTCTTGAAATCAACGCCGGCAAAGCTGTTGAACACACCAGCGTTTCGGTGAAGATCGAGAACTGAACAGCCATCGACCCCAACAACCATCCAGCTAAACAACCATCGATCTAAACAACATCGAGCTGAAGCAGCTCATCCCCACACCGAAGAACGGAAGCCCAACCCCTGCCCATGGCAGGGGTTTTTTGATGGGTCCGCATTCGGGTTAGCCCCCAAGGCCGAAAAAGAAGCGGCCGATGAACAACAGGCTGAATCCGCTGAAAAACACCAAACCAAACCAGCAAAACGCCTGGGTGAGCCGCCCATAACGGTGCTCGAGCGGAACCAACGGACTGTTGATCGTGTCCATCGCCATCCAGGCGAACAGGGGCGCCGTGAGGAAACTGCCGGTCATCGCCCCGAACACGAAATCCTTCACCCCAATACCGCCGGTCTTGGCCACCACCAACGCCAGCACAGCCGCCAGAAAATGCACGATGACCCAGATATCGAAGCGACGTTGCATGGGCCCCGGTGCCGAGTCACCACTGTCGTGATGGCGCAGCAAGCCCTGAATCGCCGCAATGCTGCGGGGGTAGGCATCAAGACAGGTGAGGGTGGTGCTGAACATGGCGAAAAAGGCCGCCGGAATGATCACCCAAGCCGCCCAACCGCCCATGGCGGCCGTATAGAGCTTGATCAGCTTCTGAGCGAAGGACACACCACTGCCAGCGAGCATTCCATCACCGCTGCCGTACATCGTGAAGGCGCCAAGGATCACGAAGAACATCGCCGTCACCACCGTGACGCCATAGCCGAGGTTGAAATCAAATTCCGCTTCCTTCGGCGTTGCGGTGTGGTCGGTATCCCGGGCACGGGAGAACATCCACAAAGATGGCCACACGCACATCTCCACCGGACCGGGCATCCAGCCCATCAGGGGAATCAAAAAGGCCAGGTTGGCAAGGGTCCAGGGACTGGGATCCGTGCTGACCCAACTCGCTGCCACATCACCGACGGGGCCGCGAATCAACAGGGATGCGGCCGCGATCCCTGTGAGCAAGGTGAGCAGCACCACGAGCAGCTTGGAGAGACGGTCCAAAGCGCGGTAGTGCCCCAACAGCAGCACCAGGCCACTCACCGCCAACACGGCGATCGACAGTCCATAGGGGTCCAATCCCGCCAGCAGGGGGATGTTGGTGAGCAGCAGCCCCGCAACAAAACTCACTGCAGCGATGGTGAAGGTGCCTGTCACCAGGCTCACCACCAAATACAGCGGGAGGTAGAGCGGATTGCGTTGTTGGAAGCCTTCCAGCAACGACAGTCCGGTGGCCGCCGTAAAGCGGGTGCCCACCCGCAGGAACGGGTATTTGATCAGATTGGTGAGCAAGATCAGTCCCACCAGCGCAAAGCCGAAACGGGCCCCCGCCGTGGTGGAAGACATCAAGTGGGATCCACCAATGCAGGCACCGGCCAACAGAATCCCGGGACCAATGCTGCGTCGAAGCGTCGATGACGCCATCACAAGGTTGCGGTTGCTACCAGTCTCCGCCGCCTTCCCCCGCTGAATCTCCGTAAAGTCGACATCCGTCACGGTCGGTTTCATGGTCGTTGCTCCCGCTGCTCCGAAGCTGTCGCTGCAGTGCGAGGCCATTGCAGCCGACACCAGCACGATTCGTTCCCTGGACTGGGATCGCAGCCGCTTCGACATCGAATTCGGCCTGCGCAACGGCACCACCTACAACGCCTTCCTGGTGCGGGGCGAACGCACAGCCCTGATCGACACCAGCCACGCCAAGTTCCGCGATACCTGGATTCCCCTGCTCAAGGAGCAGATCGATCCAATCGAGATTGATGTGTTGATCGTGAGCCACACGGAGCCGGACCATTCCGGACTGATTGGGGATTTGATCGACCTCAACCCAAACATTGAAATCGTCGGATCGAAGGTGGCGCTGCAGTTCCTGCAGGACCAGGTGCACCGACCCTTCAAATCCCGTGCCGTGAAATCCGGGGAAGAACTTGATCTCGGCACGAACCCAGCCAGCGGCATTCAGCACCGCTTCGAATTCCTGAGCGCTCCGAACCTGCACTGGCCAGACACCATCTTTTCCTTCGATCACGGCACAGGCATCCTCTACACCTGCGACGCCTTCGGCCTGCATTACTGCTCCGACGATGTCTTTGACGCCGACCCTGGCGCCATCGCTCCCGATTTCCGCTTCTACTACGACTGCTTGATGGGTCCCAATGCCCGCAGCGTTCTGCAGGCCCTCAAGCGCATGGATGGCCTGCCGGAGATCAACACGATCGCCGTGGGCCATGGCCCCCTGCTACGCCATCACCTCAGCCACTGGGTCAGTGACTACCGCGACTGGAGTGGTCAACGCAGCAAGGGAGAAAGTTATGCAGCCGTCTGTTATCTGAGCCAGTACGGCTTCTCCGATCGGATCAGCCAGGCCATTGCCCACGGCATCGGCAAGGCGGATGCTCAGGTGCAACTGGTTGACTTGCGGGCCACCGATCCCCAGGAACTCACCGCACTCATTGGCGATGCCAAGGCTGTTGTGGTGCCGACCTGGCCATCGGAACCGGAAGCTGATCTCCAGGCCTCGATCGGCACCCTGCTGGCGGCCCTTCATCCCAAGCAACTGGTGGGGGTCTACGACGCCTTCGGCGGCAACGATGAACCGATCGACGCCGTCGCCGATCAACTGCGCAGCCAGGGACAGAAAGCAGCATTCAGCCCATTAAGGATCAAACAACTACCCCAGGGCAGCGACTATCAACGTTGTGAAGAGTCCGGCACCGACCTTGGTCAGCTGCTCACCAAGGAGAAGACAATCGCGGCGATGAAAAGCCTCGATGGCGACCTCGACAAGGCTCTTGGTCGCATCAGTGGTGGCCTCTATGTGGTTACCGCAAGCCAGGGGGACGGCGAATCGCAGCGCCGCAGCGCCATGGTGGCCAGCTGGGTGAGCCAAGCCAGCTTCACACCACCGGGGCTCACGATTGCTGTCGCCAAAGATCGTGCGATCGAAGCACTCATGCAGGTCGGCGACAGGTTCGTGCTGAATGTTCTCCGGCAGGACAACCACCAGGAGCTGATGCGGCATTTCCTCAAACGCTTCCCCCCCGGTGCCGATCGTTTCGCCGGGGTGAATGTGCTGGAAGGAACAGCCGATGGAGGCCCGGTGCTGGCCGATGCACTGGCTTTTCTTGGCTGCCGGGTGGATCAGCGAATGGAAGGCCCCGATCACTGGATCATCTATGCCGTCGTGGAGCAAGGCAACGTGGCCGATGCCGATGCCAGCACCGCGGTGCATCACCGCAAGGTGGGGAATCACTACTAAAACAACACAACAATAAATTTGGAAATAATATACGCTGATCAAAGATAAAAAATAACCTCAGGTTATATTCAATTCGACAACATCATTTCGATAAATTCAACCAATCAATGGGCACCGAAGCGCCAAATCTATTTCTAACAAAGGAATAAGTTGAGCGATAGCGGTCATAAACTTTTTCTATGATTTCATCGGGAAACCGATACTCCAGCGATCCAACGTTGGCTCGCAGCTGAGATACTTCTTTACTATTATATTTTAAAGGGTCAAGCTCTAGATAATCAATGAATTGATTAATACTATCGGGTTTTCTCAAATCTTCGCTAAAACAAAAAAGAATTTCCTCTCGCCCAAACACTCTCTCTATTTTTGGCACAATTTTCTCGTAACTCGCTCTCTTTTTGAATTTATCAGAATCCAAGCATTCAAGACAAAATTGATGAAGCATTTGAGCATGCTCTTCTACCGAGAAGCCTTCACACATGGATTTTCTGTTGCCCAAAACTTTATTCCAGAATATCATTCTGACGGCAGAAAAATGCCTAGAAACTGGATCTCGCATCAAATACGTTGGCTTTAAGTTTATCCCTAAACTCTTTGCAACATTTTTGTAAAGATATAAAAACTCCTCATCTAATGTACCATTTACTCCAGTAATATCACCAACAGCTTTTATATCTTTTTCAACACCTTTCTTTGTCCACTGGAAAGCCGATACCGCTACGCTAAAGTAATTACTCAAGCCATCAGAAGCATACTTTCTTCTTTCCTTAAGCGGAAAAGCCATAAATTCCTCTTGACTTAAATTTTTCAAATAAACAGGAATCTCTTTCGCTTTGAACTCTTCTTTATTTTCTAAAAACTTTTTTTCAATTTCTGCAAGCGATCGCCACTCCTTCATGACCCTGAAATACTGAGGATGGCGCCCAATCGCACTACCCAGCCAAGTTGTCCCGCATTTTTGAGTTCCTAAAACTAGCAAGAAATTCACGCGCGCCTCAAAAATCACCGCTTAATTGTACACCAGTCAATTCGGTTTAGATCTTCAGCGATTGCCTAAAAATAAATTACACCAAAATAGTTAAAAACTTGTCAACTATTTTGGTGCACTCATGAAAAATTGCGAGCTACTAAACCTAGAGCTGATCCAAAGCATCCAGAAGGTTTCTCAGCATGGCGCGCACGTGCTTACTCCTCCGCCATTCACGGCAGTTGAGCCACGGATCTAAGCAGCGCCGCCACCAACCTTGCTCCGCCGGCTGGCAGATGCCAACCCTTCGGTGATGGGGCGCGAGAAACACCGCTGCAGCCAAAAGATTGGTGCCAAAACCCAGCACAGGCGAAGGTTCACTCACTTCATCAGACCAACCACGCAACAAACGCACCTCCAGAGGTTCATCGGCGGGGAGCAGCTCCCAGGATCTGCGTGGCCGCAGCGAAGCCAACAACCGTTCGATCAAGGCGTGGTGTGTTTCGTTCTTGGGGTGGGCTTGCACCCGCAACGGCACATCAACCGATAGAGGTCGTAACGCGGCACGAATGGCACGCCTGAAATAGGTCTGGTTCTCGATCCCTGGCGCCCGGCGCCAGCCAAAGGATCGACCCAAAAGCCGCCAGCGCATGTGCCATTTCGGCACTCTCAGATAGGGCAGGCAGAGCAGCACACCCGTTGGCTGCGGTCCACGGATCGCTTGGCTATCGACGAAAGCCTTCTGAAAACTGGCGCAAATGTCGAGCATGGCCTGGAGCCGCAACGGCTCAACAGGACGGTCAAAAGGCAGCAGCGGATCCTGACGAACCGAAGGAATGACTTCAGAACAATTCACGACCTCCAGCACCTTGCTGCGTTTGCGCTGCGCTTGATCTGAATACAAGCGCGTCTCGACCCCAATCGATTCCCCCAGCTCCACCACTTCTGAAGCCTGGTATGAAAGCAGCATCTGCTGCCCTTCACGATCATCCAACCGTGGCAGCAGCAGCAGGCTGCACTTCAGGGGCTCAGACCGAATCAGCAGGCTTTCCCCAGCGCTGAGCTGGAGCACTCGAGTCTGATCAGGGGGGATCTGGATGAACTGGCACTGATGTCCATTCTGGGAAGCGAGATCCCGCAACAGCGGCTGGAAGGCTTTGGTCGAATGGCTGAACTCGTCGCGATAAGGCGAGACAACGTGCAGCCGGGTTCCTCGTATTCCTCGCCAGCGCAGATAGGCCAGAGCCGAGAGGGTGGTGATCAGCTGGGAAGAGAGAACAACAACGCTCTGCGCCACAGGTCTGCTGCTCTCACTAACAACACGCCTACATTCAACTGGCTTCGAAGATGAGCGTGAACAGCACCGCAACCACGCGTCGCACGATCCAACTGCCGATCGACGATGGGGTCGTTGGTCTCCGCGGTCTGAGCCCTCAACGAAACCGCTTTGAACTGGAGTACGCCCTAGAGCGGGGAAGCACCGCCAACAGCGTGTTGTTTGAGGCCGGTGATGGTGCCCCGGCCGTGTTGGTTCACCCTCCAGGTGTGGCCTACAGCGGCGCCTTTCTTCCGGTGCTTGCCGACGCCCTACCCAGCAACGATGCGCCACTACTGGTGGTCGTGGGTCACGTCAATCCCAATCGCGTTGCCTTGCTGCGGGATTTAGCGGAGGCCTATGCCGGGCTGGAACTGATCGTCTCCAACCCGGGCGCCAAGTTGATCAATGAACTGTGGAGCCAACGCAAACCGGCCCCGCCCGGAGAAACAAGCGAACAGCCACCCTTGCCCGACCTGCCGCCCCTGCGGATCATCCGCCAGGAGCAAACGCTTGCCCTCAGCCATCAGCGCAGCCTGATGCTGCTGCCGGCCCCAACCCCCCGTTGGCCTGGCGGGTTGCTGGCGTTTGAGGAAAGCCTCGGCTTGCTGATGAGCGACAAATTCTTCAGTGCTCACCTTTGCACAGACAGCTGGGCCGAAAGCAACCGCAGCAGCACAGAAGAAGAGCGCCGTCACTTCTATGACTGCCTGATGGCTCCCATGGCCAGTCAGGTGGATGCCCTGGTGGAACGGCTCGAAGAGCTGGATATCCGCACCATCGCTCCGGGCCATGGCCCCGCGATCGAAGCCAGTTGGCGCAGCCTGCTCAGTGACTACCGCCGCTGGGGAGAAGGCCAGCAGAACGCCAGCCTGACGGTGGCCCTGCTGTTCGCCAGCGCCTACGGCAACACCGCGGCCATTGCCGACGCCCTGGCCCGCGGGGTCAGCCGCACCGGCATCCGGGTGAGCAGCTTGAACTGCGAATTCACCCCGGCCGATGAACTGGTGAGCACCATCCAGCTAGCCGATGCCGTGTTGATCGGCTCACCGACCCTGGGGGGTCATGCCCCCACGCCGATTGTTTCGGCCTTGGGCACCCTGTTGGCGGAAGGAGATCGCAACAAGCCCGTGGGGGTATTCGGCAGCTTCGGCTGGAGCGGCGAGGCGGTGGATCTGCTGGAAACCAAGCTGCGGGACGGCGGCTTCAGCTTTGGCTTCGAGCCGATCCGGGTGAAGTTCAGTCCAGATGCCGCACGGGTGAAAGAGCTGGAAGAGACCGGCACCCGTTTCGCCCGTCAACTGCTGCAGAGCCAGAAGCGAGCGCAGCGGCGCAGTGCAGGAGGGTTGAGTGAAAGCCGCAGCGATCCAGCGGTACTAGCCCTGGGCCGCGTGATCGGCTCCCTCTGCGTGCTCACCACACGTAAAGCTGATCTAAGCGGAGCCATGGTGGCCAGCTGGGTGAGTCAGGCGAGCTTCAGTCCTCCCGGCATCACGGTGGCAGTCGCCAAAGACCGCGCCGTAGAAGCCTTGCTGCACAAGGGCGATCGCTTCGCCTTGAACGTTTTGGCAGAAGGTCGCGAAACAGCAGCGATGAAGCAATTCCTGCAGCCGTTCGAGCCCGGTGCTGATCGCTTTGCAGGTCTTGAGCTCGACACAAGCCCCGCCGATCAGCCGTTGCTACCGGATGCCCTGGCCTGGCTAGACGGGAAAGTAAGCCAGCGGATGGAATGCGGCGACCACTGGTTGATCTACGCCGAAGTGGATCACGGTGGGGTACTGGATGCGAAGGGCAGCACTGCGGTGCACCAACGCCGGAGCGGCGCCAACTACTGAGCCGGCAACCCGTAACATCTCCTAACTCATAGCGAGTATGAGTTAGGAGTAGTCTTTTGGAACGATCGCTTCTCCTCGATGGACCTCTCCAAGCCATCCACCCACACCAATCTCGAAGCCGCATTTGGCGGCGAGAGCATGGCCAACCGCAAGTACCTGTTCTTTGCGGATGTGGCCAAACAACTGGGTCACAAAGACCTGGCCAAATTGTTTCGTGAAACCGCGGCCCAAGAAACAGAGCATGCCTTTGCGCACTTCCGCCTACTGCATCCCGAATTAGTGGTGGGCAACCCCGACCAGCTCAGCGACGAAGAGAAGCAGGCCATCCTGACCCGCTGCCTGGAACTGGCGATTGAAGGCGAAACCTACGAGTACACAACGATGTATCCGGAGTTCGCCGCCCAGGCCCGTCAGGACCGGGACAGCGGAGCCGAGGCGGAATTTGCCGAGCAAAGCAGCGAATCCAAGGAGCATGCCGGCACCTTCCGGACAGCCGCTAAGAACTTCGGCCTGCTAACCCCCATCGAACAACATCACGCCGAAACCTATGGCGTCGCCCTGGAAGCACTGCAAGGCAAAGGAACGGCAGGCCAAGCCGATCAAGCCCTTCCAGGCAAGTGGATCTGCAAGGTGTGCTCGATGATTTACGACCCCGCCGAGGGAGATCCGGATTCCGGCATCGCCCCAGGCACCCCGTTTGAGGCGATTCCCGACGATTGGCACTGCCCGATCTGCGGCGCCCGCAAAGCCAGCTTCGTTCCTTACCGTGAAGCCGAGTTGAAAGCGGCCTGACGCCCTTGCACGATTCCATCAAGAGCCCTCGTCTCCATGTCCTTTGACCTCATCGTTCTGACAGCGAGCAATGGCGAGAACCTCAAGCTCGCGGAACGCTTCGTGCAAGCCGCAGCAGCTCAGAACGCCAACGCCGAGGTGATCGATCTCACGCAACTCGACCTGCCCCTGTTCACGCCGCGAGTCCAGGCAGCAGGGGCAGGTCCTGACCTGATGGCCCTGCACGACCAACTGCGCCAAACACCTCGCTGGGTGATCTGCGCCCCGGAGTACAACGGCTCGATTCCGCCGTCACTCACCAATGCCATTGCCTGGCTCTCGGTGACCGACGACGATTTCCGATCCCTGTTCAACGGACGGCCGATCGCCATGGCCACCTTCTCCGGCGGTGGCGGCATGGAACTGCTGGTGTCGCTGCGCATCCAGCTCAGCCACCTCGGAGCTCAGGTGGTGGGACGTCAGCTGCTGAGCAACCACGCCAAACCAGCGCAGGACGACAGCATCAGTGACCTGGTGCAACGGCTGCTGCAGATGCAACCCCTCCAACTCTGAGCGGCCCATGCTCCGGACGCCCCCGCCAACACATCAACCCTGATCCTGCGACCCGCAGACCTGCACTTTCACAGCCAGCTGGACTGGCTCGATTCCTGATACAGCTTCAGCTTCGCCAACCATCAGGATCCGAACTGGATGGGCTTCGGCTCCCTGCGGGTGATCAACGACCACACCATTGCTGCAGGCAAGGGGTTTGGCATGCACCCCCACCAGGGCATGGAAATCATCACGGTGATGGTGGATGGGGCCCTGAACCATTCCGACTCGATGGGCAACAGCGCGGTGCTGCACGCCGGCGAGTTGCAGCGGATGAGTGCCGGCAGCGGCATCGTGCACAGCGAGATCAACCAGAACGGCGCGCCCTACAGGCTGCTGCAGATCTGGATTGAGCCAGCACAGCTGGGCATCCACCCGCCTACCAGCAGAAACCCTTCGCGATCGGCGAGGGCTGGACGCCCTTGATTGAGCCCGGCGCATCCGGCGAGGCGATGGCCATTGAACGTCGAGTGCGCCTCTGGCGTGCCCAACCGCAATACCTACAGCACTTGCCATGGCCCGTCATCAAGGAGCGATTGCTCTGGATTCAGATGATTGATAGGGAGCTGAAGCTCAACAGTGCGGGCGCACACGAGCAGTTACTGCAGCGGGGCGATGGGTTGGGTTGATCCAGGAGGTAGCAACGCAAGGCGAACTGATCGGCCTCAGTGAACGCGCCGACGTTCTGCTGTTTGCCCTGGCATGAAGCAAACCGGAAAAGAACTAGTGGAAGCGAAAGAAACCAGGCCTTATCCCTTGAAATAAATGGGATATCTACAAACAATCCCTAGAGCGATGGGATTCATGAACAGCCAAGAGACCTCGGTTCGGTACCGCGGCTTTCTTTTGATGCCTCAAACCAACCGGAGCTGGCTGGTGAGGCCGGAACGCAGCCCAATGCGATTGCTGCCTTTCCGCACACCAACCTGCTCATTGGCTGACGTCAAAGCCCTGCTGGACTGGCGCCTTGCCCAGGAAGAATCTGAGATCGGCGTGGCCTGAAACAGAGGCAAAACCGCAGAATCATCAGGAACTGAATGAACAAGGATTGATCGAAATCGGCCCACCATCAGTTGGGCGATTCACTGCGCAACATCGAGTGAACTCATGCAGCAAACATAAAAGAAAATGCTTCGAGGGATACTGCATCCCTCAAATGAGGGATGCAATCGGGTCAACCAGCGAAAGAACACTCACCCCATGGGGGGATTTCAAAGCATGAAAAGCATCGAAAGATGGGGATACAGCCTTCAGCGATCAAATGCCAGAACAAGCACCCGGTAGCAACAGACAGCAACCCTCCAGGTCGGGAAGATCAGCAATCACCTTTTTTGTGCGCCAGGAGGCTAAACCAAAGATCAGGGCAGCACTCGCCGATGCTGGCTATGGATGCAGCTATCAGGAAGGTCTAGTACAAATGCTCAAAGCGTTGCTGATCGAACAGGGGCGAGATCCCAAAATCTGAGATGGCGAAAAGGATTGAGGCGACAGACCAAGCGAAAACGACCTGCAAGCAGAGCCGCACATAGATTTAACTCATAAACTATACCTGCATAGACGCATCTAGACAAAGGCGTCTTTTCTTGATGAATGCAGGAGAAGCGCGCTGGTATTTGTATTTCCTCAGATGGCAAAGCACCTCACAAGAACGAGGCAAAGGCTAAACAGCCAAGAAAAGCATGCTTTTAAGGCAATGACTAATAAACCTAAAAGACAGCATTAAGGCCAAATCTCAGGGAACTTTAAGGTAGTTTTGTGGGGATCCTTAGACGGAGGTGTCAATCCGAGGCGCAAATAGAGAATTACTTCTCCAAAAAAGACAACAATAAATATCATTAGCAAAACAATTGCCACTCGACAAAACAGGAGTGACGAAAATGCTTCAAAACCAGCACCATGAACAGCCAACAAAGCCAGAGCTTGTGGCACAGTTGCCGAAAAAAGTAGGCAAGGAAATCAACATCGCCCTAAACAGAGGCGGGACAGTAAACAATTCAGGCAAAATCAACGAGCCAGACCTTCATCGAAGTCCGCACAACACTCCGAGGAAGTTCAAGGAGCAAAGCAAGCCGGGAACAAGCGAAGCGAGACATAAAAAACGGGGAGATTCAAAGTCAGCACTGGCCTACCTGGGATTGACAGACCCAAACGGCTCCGCGAAAATGCCTAGAACTCTTGTTGATTTCGTGAGCATTCCAGCTCTTGAAGGTCGTGCCAGTCAAGCAACTGCCACAAGTCTCTTGGCTTACGACATTGGTCTTCCTGACCTGAATCTTCTTTTGGACAGCGTGGATTCGAGCTACCAGCTCCTGCCCATCAGCCCAAATGACGACGCCATCAAAGCGATTGGCGCTGAAGTTGCTGCAAATAATTTCCAAGAGCTTGCAGTTTTGTGCCATGGAAGTAGTGGAAAGATGAATATTGGCAGCCATCAAATTAATATTGATCAAATTGTTTCTCGCAAAAGCGAGCTTCAATCCTGGAACTTAAAGAGCGTTTCTCTATATTCATGCGAAGCCGGATCTGATTTCAATTTTCTCCAAACCCTCAGCAACATCATGACTGCTCACGTTTTTGCTTCCACTACAAAAGTCGGATCTGAATCACAAGGAGGAAGCTGGAATCTTGACGTGCACGCTTCACCATCCAAGCTGTTTGCAAGCACAGCACCAAAATGGGAACACGTTTTGGCAGCAGGTGATGATATTGAGGTTGATGATGGAGACAACATAACCGGTCACGGCGACTGGGACGGATCAAATAATATTGTTTTCAAAGCTGGTGCATTTACAGGCACTTACATCACAGCAGCCAAAAATACAGGCACTTCAGGTAATTTAAATGGCTCAGCAATAACGTCAATTAACGGCTCAGCCGCTGATGTCGTTCAGGCCATCGCTGATCTCGACACCGATCCCACCAACTTCAACTCCACGCTCTCTGCTGGTACGGCTGCTGCTGCAGACATCACTGCCATCGAAGCTGCCAACGGCACCGGCACCATCAATGGTTCAGCTCTAACCGCCATCAATGGCACTGCGGCTGCTGTTGTTCAGGCCATCGCTGATCTCGATACTGATCCCACCAACTTCAACTCCACACTCTCTGCTGGTGCCGTCACTGCCACTGATGTGACCGCCATTGAGGCCGCCAATGGCCTTGGCAACATCAACGGTTCAGCTCTGACCGCCATCAATGGCACCTATGCCGAGATTGCTCAGGCCCTAACCGATCTCGATACTGATCCCACCAACTTCAACTCCACCCTCTCTGCTGGAGCTGAAACAGCAACCAACATCACTGCACTGGAAGCTGCCAATGGCTCCGGCACCATCAATGGTTCTGCCCTAACCGCCATCAACGGCACCTACGCCGAGATTGTTCAGGCTCTGACCGATCTCGATGCGGATCCCACCAACTTCAGCTCCACACTTTCCGCTGGTACGGCTAACGCTGCTGACATCACCGCTCTAGAAGCAACTAATGGAACTGGCACCATCAACGGTGCTGCACTGACCGCCATCAACGGCACCGCCGCTGCTGTTGTTCAGGCCATCGCTGATCTCGACACCGATCCCACCAACTTCAACTCCACACTCGCCGCTGGTTCTGCCGCTGCTACAGACATCACCGCCATCGAGGCCGCCAATGGCACCGGCACCATCGATGGTTCAGCACTGACCGCCATCACCGGCACCGCTGCTGCTGTGGTTCAAGCCATCGCTGATCTCGATACAGATCCCACCAACTTCAACAGCACCCTTACAGGTGCCGCCACAGCGACCGATATCACTGCCATCGAGGCCGCCAATGGCACAGGCACCATCACCGGTTCAGCTCTGACCGCCATCAACGGCACCTACGCCGAGATCACTCAGGCTCTGGCGGATCTTGATGCGGATCCCACAAACTTCAACTCCACGCTCTCTGCCGGTACAGCTGCCGCTGCTGACATCACCGCCTTAGAAGCTGCCAATGGCACTGGCACCATCGACGGCTCTGCTCTAACCACCATCACCGGCACCGCCGCTGCTGTGGTTCAGGCCATCGCTGATCTCGACACCGATCCCACCAACTTCAACTCCACACTCGCCGCTGGAACTGCTACCGCTGCGGACATCGCCGCCATCGAGGCCGCCAATGGCACCGGCACCATCAACGGTTCAGCCCTGACCGCCATCACCGGCACCGCTGCTGCGGTTGTTCAAGCCATCGCTGATCTCGATACAGATCCCACCAACTTCAACTCCACACTCGCCTCTGGAACTGCTGCTGCTACAGACATCACCGCCATCGAGGCTGCCAACGGCACAGGCACAATCGATGGTTCAGCCCTGACCGCCATCACCGGCACCGCCGCTGCTGTGGTTCAGGCCATCGCTGATCTCGACACCGATCCCACCAATTTCAACAGCACCCTCACCGGTACTGCTGCTGCTACAGACATCACCGCCATCGAGGCCGCCAACGGCACCGGCACCATCACCGGTTCAGCACTGACCGCCATCAACGGCACCGCCGCTGCTGTCCTTCAGGCCATCGCTGATCTCGACACCGATCCCACCAATTTCAACAGCACCCTCACCGGTACTGCTGATGCTGCGGACATCGCCGCTCTAGAAGCTGCCAATGGCAGCGGCAGCATCGACGGTTCTGCCCTGACCGCTATCAACGGCACTGCTGCGGCAGTTATTCAGGCCATTATTGATCTCGACACTGATCCTGATAATTACAACTCGACCCTTACAGGTGTCGCCACAGCGGCCAATATCACCCTTATCGAAGCGGATAACGGCACCGGCACCATCAACGGTTCTGCCCTGACCGCTATCAACGGCACCTACACCCAGATTGCTCAGGCCCTCACCGATCTCGATTCCGATCCCACCAACTTCAACTCCACACTCTCCGCTGGAGCTGAAGACGCCACTGACATCACTGCACTGGAAGCCGCCAATGGCACCGGCACCATCGACGGTTCAGCTCTGACTGCCATCAATGGCACCTATGCCGAGATTGTTCAGGCTCTGGCGGATCTTGATGCGGATCCCACCAACTTCAGCTCCACGCTCTCTGCTGGTACAGCTGCTGCTGCAGACATCACCGCCTTAGAAGCTGCCAATGGCACTGGCACCATCAACGGCTCTGCTCTAACCACCATCACCGGCACCGCCGCTGCTGTTGTTCAGGCCATCGCTGATCTCGACACCGATCCCACCAACTTCAACTCCACACTCGCCGCTGGTTCTGCTGCTGCTACAGACATCACCGCCATCGAGGCCGCCAACGGCACCGGCACCATCAACGGTTCTGCACTGACCGCCATCAACGGCACTGCCGCTGCTGTTGTTCAGGCCATCGCTGATCTCGACACCGATCCCACCAACTTCAACTCCACACTCGCCGGTGGTTCTGCTGCTGCTACAGACATCACCGCCATCGAGGCCGCCAATGGCACCGGCACCATCGATGGTTCAAATGTGGACACCATCACAGGTACTGCCGCTGCTGTCGTTCAGGCCATCGCTGATCTCGACACCGATCCCACCAACTTCAACAGCACCCTTACAGGTGTCGCCACAGCGACCGATATCACTGCCATCGAGGCCGCCAACGGCACCGGCACCATCAACGGTTCAGCTCTGACCGCCATCAACGGCACCTATGCCGAAATTGCACAGGCCCTCACCGATCTCGACACCGATCCCACCAACTTCGACTCCACGCTCTCCGCTGGAGCTGAAACAGCAGCCAATATCGCTTTACTGGAAGCTGCCAATGGCTCCGGCGACATCAACGGTTCAGCTCTGACCGCCATCAACGGCACCGCCGCTGCTGTTGTTCAGGCCATCGCTGATCTCGACACCGATCCCACCAACTTCAACTCCACACTCTCTGCTGGTACAGCTGCCGCTGCTGACATCACCGCCATCGAGGCCGCCAACGGCACCGGCACCATCGACGGTTCTGCACTGACCACCATCACCGGCACTGCTGCTGCGGTTGTTCAGGCCATTGCTGATCTCGACACCGATCCCACCAACTTCAACTCCACACTCGCCGCTGGAACAGCTGCTGCTGCGGACATCACCGCCATCGAGGCCGCCAATGGCACCGGCACCATCAACGGTTCAGCGCTGACGGCCATCACCGGCACCGCTGCTGCTGTCGTTCAGGCCATCGCTGATCTCGACACCGATCCCACCAACTTCAACAGCACCCTTACAGGCGCCGCCACAGCGACCGATATCACTGCCATCGAGGCTGCTAACGGAACCGGCACCATCACTGGTTCAGCGCTGACGGCCATCAATGGCACCTATGCCGAAATTGCACAGGCCCTCACCGATCTCGATGCGGATCCCACCAACTTCGACTCCACACTCTCCGCTGGAGCTGAAGACGCTGCGGACATCACCGCTCTAGAAGCTGCCAATGGCTCCGGCGACATCAACGGTTCAGCTCTGACCGCCATCAACGGCACCGCCGCTGCTGTTGTTCAGGCGCTTACAGACCTGGACACTGATCCAACTAATTTCAACTCCACGCTCTCTGCTGGTACAGCTGCCGCTGCGGACATCACCGCCATCGAGGCCGCTAACGGCACCGGCACCATCGATGGACAATTGCTCACGGTTATTAATGGAACAGCTGCAGCTGTTGTTCAAGCCGTTGCAGATCTAGATACCAATCCAGTTCGATTCGACTCCACACTCACTGCTGGCGACGTTGACGCAACTGACATCACTGCCATCGAAGCTGCTAACGGCACCGGCACCATCAACGGTTCAGCTCTGACGGCCATCAATGGCACCTATGCCCAGATTGTTCAGGCTCTGGCCGATCTCGATACTGATCCCACCAACTTCAACTCCACACTCTCCGCTGGAGCTGAAGACGCTGCGGACATCACCGCTCTAGAAGCGGCCAATGGCACCGGCACCATCAACGGTTCAGCTCTGACGGCCATCAATGGCACCTATGCCGAGATTGTTCAGGCTCTGACCGATCTCGATGCGGATCCCACCAACTTCAACTCCACACTCTCTGCAGGAGCTGAAGACGCCACTGACATCACTGCACTGGAAGCTGCCAATGGCACTGGAACCATCAACGGCTCTGCTCTGACCGCCATCAACGGCACCTATGCCGAGATTGCTCAGGCTTTAACCGATCTCGATACTGATCCCACCAATTTCAACTCCACGCTCTCCGCTGGAGCTGAAAACGCCACTGACATCACTGCCTTAGAAGCTGCCAATGGCACCGGCACCATCAACGGCTCTGCTCTGACTGCAATCCACGGCACCGCCGCTGCTGTTGTTCAGGCCATCGCTGATCTCGACACCGATCCCACCAACTTCAACTCCACGCTCGCCGCTGGTTCTGCTGCTGCTGCGGACATCACAGCCATCGAGGCTGCCAATGGCACCGGCACCATCAACGGTTCAGCTCTGACCGCCATCACCGGCACCGCCGCTGCTGTTGTTCAGGCCATCGCTGATCTCGACACCGATCCCACCAACTTCAACAGCACCCTTACAGGTGCTGCTGATGCTGTGGACATCACCGCCATCGAGGCCGCCAATGGCACCGGCACCATCACCGGTTCAGCGCTGACCGCAATCAATGGCACCTATGCCCAGATTGTTCAGGCTCTGACCGATCTCGATGCGGATCCCACCAACTTCAACTCCACACTTTCCGCTGGTACAGCTGCCGCTGCTGACATCACCGCCTTAGAAGCTGCCAACGGCACCGGCACCATCGACGGTTCAGCCCTGACCACCATCACCGGCACCGCCGCTGCTGTCGTTCAGGCCATCGCTGATCTCGACACCGATCCCACCAACTTCAACTCCACACTCGCCGCTGGTTCTGCCGCTGCTGCGGACATCACCGCCATCGAGGCCGCCAACGGCACCGGCACCATCAACGGTTCAGCTCTGACCGCCATCACCGGCACCGCCGCTGCTGTGGTTCAAGCCATTGCTGATCTCGATACAGATCCCACCAACTTCAACAGCACCCTTACAGGTGCTGCTGACGCTACGGACGTCACCGCCATCGAGGCCGCCAACGGCACCGGCACCATCACCGGTACAGCACTGACATCCATCAATGGCACCTGTGCAGAAATCACTCAGGCACTAACCGATCTTGATGCGGATCCCACCAACTACAACTCCACACTCTCCGCTGGAGCTGAAAACGCAACAGCTATCACTGCACTAGAAGCTGCCAATGGCACCGGCACCATCGACGGTTCAGCTCTGACCGCCATCAACGGCACCTACGCCGAGATTGTTCAGGCTCTGGCGGATCTTGATGCGGATCCCACCAACTTCAGCTCCACGCTCTCTGCTGGTACAGCTGCTGCTGCAGACATCACCGCCTTAGAAGCTGCCAATGGCACTGGCACCATCAACGGCTCTGCTCTAACCACCATCACCGGCACCGCCGCTGCTGTGGTTCAGGCCATCGCTGATCTCGACACCGATCCCACCAACTTCAACTCCACACTCGCCGCTGGTTCTGCTGCTGCTACAGACATCACCGCCATCGAGGCTGCCAATGGCACCGGCACCATCAACGGTTCAGCTCTGACCGCCATCACCGGCACCGCCGCTGCTGTTGTTCAAGCCATCGCTGATCTCGACACCGATCCCACCAACTTCAACAGCACCCTCACCGGTACTGCTGCTGCTACAGACATCACCGCCATCGAGGCTGCCAATGGCACCGGCACCATCAACGGTTCTGCACTGACCGCCATCACCGGCACCGCCGCTGCGATTGTTCAGGCCATCGCTGATCTCGACACCGATCCCACCAACTTCAACATCACGCTGGCTGCCGGCACTGAAACGGCAAGTTCCATAGGTGCAATCAACCTCCTAAATGGAACAGGCACCATCAACGGCTCAGCTCTGACCGCCCTCAATGGTGCTGCGGCTGATGTTGTTTCAGCCCTGAGCGATCTCGACACCGATCCCACCAACTTCAACTCCACACTCGCCGCTGGTACGGCTGCCGCTGCGGACATCACCGCCATCGAGGCCGCCAATGGCACCGGCACCATCAATGGTTCTTCACTGACCGCCATCAACGGCACCGCTGCTGCTGTTGTTCAGGCCATCGCTGATCTCGACACCGATCCCACTAACTTCGGCACCACACTCACCGGTACTGCTGCCGCTGCGGACATCACCGCCATCGAAGCTGCCAATGGCAGCGGCACCATCACCGGTTCAGCACTGACCGCCATCAACGGCACCGCCGCTGCTGTTGTTCAGGCCATCGCTGATCTCGATGCTGATCCCACCAACTTCAACAGCACACTCACCGGTACTGCTGCCGCTGCGGACATCACCGCCATCGAAGCCGCCAATGGCACGGGCACCATTGACGGTTCAGCTCTGACCACCATCACCGGCACCGCCGCTGCTGTTGTTCAGGCCATCGCTGATCTCGATACCGATCCCACCAACTTCAACTCCACGCTCGCCGCTGGAACAGCTACTGCTGCGGACATCGCCGCCATCGAAGCTGCCAACGGCACCGGCACCATCAACGGCTCAGCCCTGACCGCCATCACCGGCACCGCCGCTGCTGTTGTTCAAGCCATCGCTGATCTCGATACAGATCCCACCAACTTCAACAGCACCCTTACAGGTGCCGCCACAGCGACCGATATCACTGCCATCGAGGCCGCCAATGGCACCGGCACCATCACCGGTACAGCACTGACGGCCATCAATGGCACCTATGCCGAAATCACTCAGGCTCTGGCGGATCTTGATGCGGATCCCACCAACTTCAACTCCACGCTCTCTGCTGGTACAGCTGCCGCTGCGGACATCACCGCCTTAGAAGCTGCCAATGGCACGGGCACCATCAACGGTTCTGCCCTGACCACCATCACCGGCACCGCCGCTGCTGTTGTTCAGGCCATCGCTGATCTCGACACCGATCCCACCAACTTCAACTCCACACTCGCCGCTGGAGCTGCTGACGCTGCGGACATCACCGCCATCGAGGCCGCCAACGGCACAGGCACCATCGATGGTTCAAATCTGACCGCCATCAACGGCACTGCTGCTGCTGTCGTTCAGGCCATCGCTGATCTCGACACCGATCCAACCAACTTCAACTCCACACTCTCTGCTGGAACAGCTGCTGCTGCAGACATCACCGCCATCGAGGCTGCCAACGGCACCGGCACCATCAACGGTTCAGCCCTGACCACCATCACCGGCACCGCCGCTGCTGTTGTTCAGGCCATTGCTGATCTCGACACCGATCCCACCAACTTCAACTCCACGCTCGCCGCTGGAACTGCTACTGCTGCGGACATCGCCGCCATCGAGGCCGCCAACGGCACCGGCACCATCAACGGTTCGGCCCTAACCGCGATTAATGGTTCAGCTACGGCAATTGCTCAGGCTCTGACCGATCTCGATACCGATCCCACCAACTTCAACTCCACACTCTCCGCTGGCACAGCTGAAGCTGACGACATCACGGTTTTAGAAGCCTCAAACGGCAGCGGCACCATCGACGGTTCAGCGCTGACCGCTATCAACGGCACTGCCGAGCGAATTGTTAGTGCGATTGGTTTCCTTGATACTGATCCAACCAACTTCAGCTCCACACTCTCCGCTGGAGCTGCTGACGCTGCGGACATCACCTCCATCGAGGCCGCCAATGGCACCGGCACCATCAACGGCTCAGCCCTGACTGCCATCAACGGCACCTACGCAGAAATTGCTCAGGCTCTGACCGATCTCGATACCGATCCCACCAACTTCAACTCCACACTCACCGCTGGAGCTGAAGACGCCACTGATATCACAGCTCTAGAGGCTGCCAATGGCACCGGCACCATCGACGGTTCTGCCCTGACCGCCATCAATGGCACTTACGCCGAGATTGCTCAGGCCTTAACCGATCTCGATGCGGATCCCACCAACTTCAACTCCACACTCTCTGCTGGAGCTGAAAACGCTGCGGATATCACTGCCTTAGAAGCTGCCAATGGCACCGGCACCATCAACGGTTCTGCCCTGACCGCCATCAACGGCACCGCCGCTGCGGTTGTTCAGGCCATCGCTGATCTCGACACCGATCCCACCAACTTCAACTCCACGCTCTCTGCCGGTACTGCTGCCGCTGCGGACATCACCGCCATAGAGGCCGCCAATGGCACCGGCACCATCAACGGTTCTGCTCTGACCACCATCACCGGCACCGCCGCTGCGGTTGTTCAGGCCATTGCTGATCTCGACACCGATCCCACCAACTTCAACTCCACACTCGCCGCTGGTTCTGCCGCTGCTACAGACATCACCGCCATTGAGGCCGCCAACGGCACCGGCACCATCAACGGTTCGGCTCTCACCGCCATCACCGGTACAGCCGATGCGGTTGTTCAGGCCATTGCTGATCTCGACACCGATCCCACCAACTTCAACAGCACCCTCACCGGTACTGCTGACGCTGCGGACATCACCGCCATCGAAGCTGCCAATGGCACCGGCACCATCAATGGTTCTGCCCTGACCGCCATCAATGGCACCTACGCCCAGATTGCTCAGGCCCTCACCGATCTCGATGCGGATCCCACCAACTTCAACTCCACACTCTCCGCTGGAGCTGAAGACGCCACTGACATCACTGCACTGGAAGCTGCCAATGGCACCGGCACCATCAACGGTTCAGCGCTAACCGCCATCAACGGCACATACACCCAGATTGCTCAGGCTCTAGCGGATCTCGATACCGATCCCACCAACTTCAACTCCACACTCTCTGCTGGAGCTGAAACAGCAGCCAATATCGCTTTACTGGAAGCTGCCAATGGCTCCGGCACCATCAACGGTTCTGCCCTCACCGCCATCAACGGCACCGCCGCTGCTGTCGTTCAGGCCATCGCTGACCTCGACACCGATCCCACCAACTTCAACTCCACACTCTCCGCTGGTTCTGCCGCTGCTGCGGACATCACCGCCATCGAGGCCGCCAACGGCACCGGCACCATCGATGGTTCAGCACTGACCGCCATCACTGGTACCGCCGCTGCGGTTGTTCAGGCCATCGCTGATCTCGACACCGATCCCGACAACTTCAACAGCACCCTTACAGGTGCTGCTGACGCTGCGGACATCACCGCCATCGAGGCCGCCAATGGCACCGGCACCATCACCGGTTCAGCTCTGACCGCCATCAACGGCACCTATGCCCAGATTGTTCAGGCTCTGACCGATCTCGATGCGGATCCCACCAACTTCAACTCCACACTCTCCGCTGGAACTGCTGCCGCTGCGGACATCACCGCCTTAGAAGCTGCCAACGGCACCGGCACCATCGACGGTTCAGCTCTGACCACCATCACCGGCACAGCTGCTGCGGTTGTTCAGGCCATCGCTGATCTCGACACCGATCCCACCAACTTCAACTCCACACTCGCCGCTGGAACTGCCGCTGCTGCCGACATCACCGCCATCGAGGCTGCCAACGGCACCGGCACCATCAACGGTTCTGCTCTGACCGCCATCACAGGCACCGCTGCTGCGGTTGTTCAGGCCATTGCTGATCTCGATACCGATCCCACCAACTTCAACTCCACACTCGCCGCTGGTTCTGCCGCTGCTACAGACATCACCGCCATCGAGGCCGCCAACGGCACCGGCACCATCAACGGTTCTGCACTGACCGCCATCAACGGCACTGCCGCTGCGGTTGTTCAGGCCATCGCTGATCTCGACACCGATCCCACCAACTTCAACTCCACACTCGCCGCTGGAACTGCCGCTGCTGCCGACATCACCGCCATCGAGGCCGCCAACGGCACTGGCACCATCGACGGTTCTGCACTGACCACCATCACCGGCACCGCCGCTGCGGTTGTTCAGGCCATCGCTGATCTCGACACCGATCCCACCAACTTCAACTCCACACTCGCCGCTGGAACAGCTGCTGCTGCGGACATCACCGCCATCGAGGCTGCCAACGGCACCGGAACCATCAACGGTTCAGCTCTGACCACCATCACCGGCACCGCCGCTGCTGTCGTTCAGGCCATCGCTGATCTCGACACCGATCCCACCAACTTCAACTCCACACTCGCCGCTGGAACAGCTGCTGCTGCGGACATCACCGCCATCGAGGCTGCCAACGGCACCGGCACCATCAACGGTTCAGCTCTGACCGCCATCACAGGCACCGCTGCTGCTGTTGTTCAGGCCATCGCTGATCTCGACACCGATCCCACCAACTTCAACTCCACACTCGCCGCTGGTACAGCTGCCGCTGCTGACATCACCGCCATCGAGGCCGCCAACGGCACAGGCACAATCGATGGTTCAGCTCTGACTGCCATCACCGGCACCGCTGCTGCTGTCGTTCAGGCCATCGCTGATCTCGACACCGATCCCACCAACTTCAACTCCACACTCTCTGCTGGCACCGTCGACGCCACTGACGTCACCGCCATTGAGGCCGCCAACGGCACAGGCACCATCAACGGTTCGGCTCTGACCGCCATCAACGGCACCTACGCCGAGATCACTCAGGCAATCGCCGATCTCGACACTGATCCCACCAACTTCAGCTCCACACTCTCCGCTGGAGCTGAAACCGCAACCAACATCACTGCACTGGAAGCGGCGAATGGCACCGGCACCATCAATGGTGCAGCCCTGACCGCCATCAATGGCACTTACGCCGAGATTGCTCAGGCCTTAACCGATCTCGACACTGATCCCACCAACTTCAATTCCACCCTCTCTGCTGGAGCTGAAAACGCTGCGGATATCACTGCACTGGAAGCAGCCAATGGCACCGGCACCATCAATGGTTCGGCTCTGACGGATATCAATGGCACCGCTGCTGCTGTTGTTCAGGCGCTTACAGACCTGGACACTGATCCAACTAATTTCAACAGTGTGGTAACAGGATCCGCAACAGCCGCCAACCTGATTACCATCAGCGCTGCCAATGGCACCGGCTCAATTAATGCCAGCGGTGTCACTGCAGTAAGCGGAAGTTATTCACAGTTAATGACCGCAGATACCGGTGCTCTTGTAGATATATCCATCTCAGGATTGACGTCTCCAAACATAACAGCGACCGATATTTCTCTCACTGTTACTCAAGCCAATCTCCTTAATGGCCAGACAAGCAGCGGTGTAGTAACAGCCACGATCAATGAAGTTTCCGCCTCAGAGCTGGCTGGGCTTTCTGGCACTGGTCACTCATACACAATTACAGTTGAAGCTGGATCTGCAGCAGCATCTGATCTGATATCTATCAACGCAGTCACAACCATTGATGTAAATCTTGCGAAAGTAACGGGAATAACAGGAACAGCAGCAAACGTAAGCAACGTTTATGCAGCGAGTGGGGATGGTTTTAGCAACTTAGGCAACATTGTCAGCACTCTCTCCGGTACCGCGACTGCGACAGATATCACTGCAATCGAAGCCGCCAATGGCACCGGCACCATCAACGGTTCGGCTCTGACCGCCATCAACGGCACCTACGCCGAGATCACTCAGGCTCTAACCGATCTTGATGCGGATCCGACCAACTTCAACTCCACACTCACTGCTGGAACTGCCGCTGCTGCGGACATCACCGCTCTAGAGGCTGCCAACGGCACCGGCACCATCAACGGCTCTGCTCTGACCACCATCACCGGCACCGCCGCTGCTGTTGTTCAGGCCATCGCTGATCTCGACACCGATCCCACCAACTTCAACTCCACACTCGCCGCTGGTACGGCTGCCGCTGCGGACATCACCGCCATCGAGGCCGCCAACGGCACAGGCACCATCAACGGCTCAGCCCTGACCGCCATCACCGGCACCGCTGCTGCCGTTGTTCAGGCCATTGCTGATCTCGACACCGATCCCACCAACTTCAACAGCACCCTCACCGGTACTGCTGCTGCTGCGGACATCACCGCCATCGAGGCCGCCAATGGCACCGGCACCATCGATGGTTCAGCTCTGACCGCCATCACCGGCACCTACGCCGAGATCACTCAGGCAATCACCGATCTTGATGCGGATCCGACCAACTTCAACTCCACACTTTCCGCTGGTACGGCTAACGCTGCGGACATCACCGCTCTAGAAGCTGCCAATGGCACTGGCACCATCGACGGTTCTGCTCTGACCGCCATCAACGGCACCGCCGCTGCCGTTGTTCAGGCCGTCGCTGATCTCGATACAGATCCCACCAACTTCAACTCCACACTCGCCGCTGGAGCTGCTGACGCTGCGGACATCACCGCCATCGAGGCCGCCAACGGCACCGGCACCATCAACGGCTCAGCCCTCACCGCCATCAACGGCACCGCCGCTGCTGTCGTTCAGGCCATCGCTGACTCGGACACCGATCCCACCAACTTCAACTCCACACTCGCCGCTGGAGCTGCTGCTGCTGCGAACATCACCGCCATCGAAGCTGCCAATGGCACCGGCACCATCGATGGTTCAGCTCTGACCGCCATCAACGGCACCGCCGCTGCGGTTGTTCAGGCCATCGCTGACTCGGACACCGATCCCACCAACTTCAACTCCACACTCGCCGCTGGAGCTGCTGCTGCTGCGGACATCACCGCCATCGAGGCCGCCAACGGCACCGGCACCATCGATGGTTCCGCTCTGACCGCCATCACCGGCACCGCCGCTGCGGTTGTTCAGGCCATCGCTGATCTCGACACCGATCCCACCAACTTCAACTCCACGCTCTCTGCTGGTTCTGCTGCTGCTGCGGACATCACCGCCATCGAGGCTGCCAATGGCACCGGCACCATCGACGGTTCTGCCCTGACCGCCATCACCGGCACCGCCGCTGCTGTTGTTCAGGCGCTTACAGACCTGGACACCGATCCAACCAACTTCAACAGCACCCTCACCGGTACTGCTGCTGCAGCGGACATCACCGCCATCGAGATCGTCAACGGCACCGGCACCATCGATGGTTCCGCTCTGACCGCCATCACAGGCACCGCTGCTGCGGTTGTTCAGGCCATCGCTGATCTCGACACCGATCCCACCAACTTCAACTCAACACTCGCCGCTGGAACAGCTGCTGCTGCGGACATCACCGCCATCGAGGCTGCCAACGGCACCGGCACCATCGATGGTTCCGCTCTGACCGCCATCACCGGCACCGCCGCTGCGGTTGTTCAGGCCATCGCTGATCTCGACACCGATCCAACCAACTTCAACTCCACGCTCTCTGCTGGTTCTGCTGCTGCTGCGGACATCACCGCCATCGAGGCTGCCAACGGCACCGGCACCATCGATGGTTCAGCTCTGACCGCCATCACCGGCACCGCTGCTGCTGTTGTTCAGGCGCTTACAGACCTGGACACCGATCCAACCAACTTCAACAGCACCCTCACCGGTACTGCTGCTGCTGCGGACATCACCGCCATCGAGGCTGCCAACGGCACCGGCACCATCGATGGTTCAGCTCTGACCGCCATCACCGGCACCGCCGCTGCGGTTGTTCAGGCCATCGCTGATCTCGACACCGATCCCACCAACTTCAACTCCACACTCGCCGCTGGAACAGCTGCTGCTGCGGACATCACCGCCA
>NZ_VTLA01000006.1:0-125695 GCF_020514205.1 Synechococcus sp. MU1625 | reverse complement strand
GGCCACCCCTCAGCCCCGGCCCCAGTACGACAGGCCCCCGCAGCTGCGGCGACGAAAGTGGCGAAAGAACCAGAACCGGCCAGCTGGAATGCTGCGCCCCTGGTTCCCGACACCGACGACATTCCGTTCTGAATCAGAGGATGTTCTCGGTTCGGCGCGGTTCAACGATCGGCTTCGTCCTGCAGCTCTGACGCTCGGGTGATCAGTTGCCCGAGCTCTCGCTCGAGGGCCGCCAGGTCAAGCCGGAGCTCGGGCCAACGACCGCCATCGATCTGCTGCAACAACCAGCTGCGATCGCGATCGAGCTGCTGGAGCAGATCGTCCATGCCAGTCGACGATGGATCAGGCATCTAGCTCGAGGCAGTGGATCTCCATCCTGATGCCCTAGAGGTCAAAATGACGATCAAGCCAAGGCCTACATGAAGGATTTCTTCTCCCCCGGCAGCCTCGTCACCATCGCCGGAGGCGTGCTGACAGTGATCGGTGCCACCGCTTACGCGACGGGAAGCGCCAACCTCAGCCTGCCCACAATTTTCTATGGAATTCCCATCTTGTTGGGGGGACTGGCCCTGAAATCCTCGGAGCTGCCACCCGCAATCCGGGTGACACCCATCAAGACCTTCCAAAAAGAACGGGAAGCAGCAGCCCCTGAACTGGGCAAGCTTCTCGGGGATGTGACGCGCTGGCGCTACGGCCAGAAGGCCCATCTGGAGTCGTCGCTCGAAGCGCTCAAGCTCTGGGACGAAGACACCCCGCCACAGTTGGAGGAGATCGAAGAGCTGCATTCCGACGCTGGCTATGGCCTGCGGCTGCGTTTTCTGCTGGGAGCCGTTCCCCTCGAACGCTGGCAAGAGCGGCAGGAGCGTCTCGGGCGTTTCTTCGCCAAGGGAATGCGCGCGGAACTCAAGGAACTGGATGAGCAGCGGCTGGATGTTGTTCTGCTTCCAGCGGGTGAGGCATAAGCCATGGCCCAGTCCACCCAGAACAACGATGACGCCCTCAGGGTGTCGGTGCTCAGCGAAGCCCTTCCTTACATCCAGCGTTTCGCCGGACGGCGCATCGTGATCAAGTACGGCGGAGCGGCCATGGCCCATTCCGAACTGCGTGCTGCCGTCTTTCGCGATCTGGCTCTGCTTGCCTGTGTTGGAGTCCAACCCGTTGTGGTTCATGGCGGCGGGCCGGAAATCAACCAGTGGCTGCAGCGTCTGGAAATTCCAGCCGAATTCCGCGACGGATTGCGCGTCACTGACGCCGACACGATGGATGTGGTGGAGATGGTGCTGGTGGGTCGCGTCAACAAACAGATCGTGAATGGGCTCAATCAGCTCGGCACCCGTGCCGTTGGCTTGAGCGGAAGTGACGGAAGCCTTGTCGAGGCTCGCCCCTGGGGGGACGGCAGCCATGGGCTCGTGGGGGACGTTGCACGCGTCAATCCCGATGTGCTGGAACCGCTGCTGGAGAAGGGCTACGTGCCCGTCATTTCCAGCGTTGCCGCAACCCCCGATGACGGGCGAGCCCACAACATCAATGCCGACACAGTGGCGGGAGAACTGGCGGCGGCCCTGGAGGCCGAAAAACTGATCCTGCTGACCGACACCCCCGGCATCCTCAAGGACCGAAATGATGCTGACTCCTTGATCCGCAAACTACGCCTCTCAGAGGCGCGACAGTTGATCGAAGACGGCGTCGTCGCAGGAGGCATGACCCCAAAAACGGAATGCTGCATCCGCGCCTTGGCGCAAGGCGTCGCAGCCTCCCACATCATTGACGGCAGAGTTCCCCACGCCCTGTTGCTCGAAGTCTTTACGGACGCTGGCATCGGCACCATGGTTGTGGGACGCGGCTGAAGGGTGAGCGAAAAAGACTCAGGACTGGACCTTTCCGAAGCGGAAGCAGCCCTCGAGCGCGGGGACTATGGACAGTGCCTGGATCTGCTCCTCCCCCTAGCGGAAACCCACCCGCCCAATAGTCCCGAGGGGCCCCGGCTGCGTTACTTGATGATCACCGCCTGGATGGGGCAGGGGCAGGACGACAAGGCCATTGCCACCTGTCGCCTGCTCAGTCGCTGCCGAGATCCCAAGTTGCGCCAGCAAGCGCAACAACTACTCGAGATTCTCGAGGCCCCCAGCCTGGATCGTCCGGAACGCTGGTCGATGACGATGCCGCAACTGGAGATGAATGCCTCCGGCAGCGGGCAGCCAAGCACCATGCGACGGCGGCGCTCCCGGCGCCCCGAACCACCGCCACCGCCACCGACGGGGCCGACGCGACCACCGGCGGCCGGATTCGCCGTGCTGGTCCTGGCGGTTCTGCTGGGGATCACTCTGCTGTTGAGTGGCTGCGTACGGATCCAGGCCGATCTCGAGCTTCGCGGTCCGGATCGACTGGCCCTCACCTGGGACGTGCAGAGCACCCAGGAACGCTCGCTGCCCTGGCAAGACCAGTTTGAACGCGATTTGGAACGGGAGGTGTCCGGGCTGAAGATCAAGCAGTCGGGGCCTGGACACCAGCACATCAGTAGCGGCGTTGCGTCATCGCATGATCTGGCGCAACAGATGGCCGCTGTGGTTGAGGTGGCTGGCCGCGCGGCGGGAATCTCTCTACCGGCACCGGTGCTCAAGCTCGAGGAACGCAACTGGCTGCTGGGGGTGCAGCAGCACTTGCAACTGATCGTCGACCTCAGCGATTTGCCCGAGATTCCTGGGCTGGAGCTGCATCTAAGCCTCAACCATGGGCGGATTCAAAGCACAGCTCATTCCGGAACAACCACAGAGATCAACTGGCGGGGCTGGCGCTGGAATCCTCTCGGCCTTGGTGGGCTGGTAATTCTGATGCTGCTGACGTGCAGCATGCTCCTGCAGGTCGTGCGGCGGAAGCTGGGCTTTGGCTTCCCAGAACTGCCCTCTTGATCAAAGCTGCTGCGGATCAGGATCCACGGTGAGCGCCACACCCCTGGGCAAGCCATCCCAGAGGTCCTGCCCAGGAGGCAACGGGAGAGAGGAGCCCGCCGGTCCATGCAAGAGCAGCTGCCATCGGCTCCGTCCTGCCACGCGAGCCACCGGGGCAGGGGCAGGCCCCAGCAGCCACCAACTCTGGCTCTGACACATCGGCCGGATCCGCTCAGCAAGAACCGCTGCCGCCGTTGCTGTTTTACTTGGGGAATCTCCAGACAGCCGCAACAGACAAGCGCGACTGAAGGGCACCAAGCCGGCCTCCTTCCGAAGAGCCACTTCCTGAGCAAGGAACGCCTCATAACGTCCATCCACCAGGTGTTGAATCACCGGATGCTCCGGGGTGTACGTCTGGACAAGCACCTGTCCCGGTCGCTCGCCCCGGCCAGCTCGGCCCGCCAACTGCAACAACAACTGCAGTGCCTGCTCACCTGCGCGGAGGTCGGGGCGATGCAGAAGCCCATCCGCTGCGAGCACCGCCGCCAGGGTGACCCGCGGCAGATCCATACCCTTGGCCAGCATCTGCGTGCCAATCAAGACATCTGCCTCCCCGGCGGCAAAGCGATCCAGCAGGCGTCGATGACCGTCACGCCCCCCGGTGGAATCCCGATCAAAACGGAGCAAGCGAAGGCCTTCAAGTTCCTGAGAGAGGAGTTCCAACACCTTCTGCGTCCCTGCTCCAAAGGGTTTGAAGGCCGTGGAACCACAGTGACTGCAACGGCTCTCCAGCTCCTCACGATGGTCACACCAATGGCATCGCAGCCACTGGTGTCCACCTTGTCCACGGTGGACGGTGAGAGCCACATCGCAATGGGGGCACATCACCACCTCGCCGCAACTGCGGCAGCTCAAAAAAGGGCTGTATCCCCGACGTGGCACCAAAACCACCGCCTGTTCGCCCTGCTCTGGCAGTGCCGCAAGACGGTCCATCAAGGCACGACTCACCAGACGCTTGTGCCCTTCAGCCAGCTCATGGCGCATGTCAATCACATGCACAGGAGGTAGGGCCTGCCGCGAAATGCGCTGGGTCAAACGCACCAAGGTCAAAGGACCCTCGGAGCCAGATTGAACCCAACTCTCAAGCGACGGTGTGGCACTGCCCAGCACAAGCCGTGCCTGTTGCATCACGACCCGATCCAAGGCCAAGTCGCGGGCGTGATAGCAGGGCATTGGAGCGTCTTGCTTGTAGGAGCTGTCGTGCTCCTCATCAAGAACGATCAACCCAAGCGGCTTTAGAGGAACAAACACGGCGGAGCGAGTTCCAACAACCACCAATGGCTGTTCCGCGGAAAGACAGCGACGCCAGGTCCGGACCCGCTCAGCGTCACCACAACCGCTGTGGTATTCCACGACGCGTGAGCCGAAGCGCTTACGGCAGCGATCGACGAGTTGGGGAATCAAACCGATCTCGGGGGTCAGCAACAAGACATGGCGGCCCCGCTCCAGCTCCTGGGCCGCGAGTTGGAGGTACACCTCGGTCTTGCCGGAACCCGTAATTCCCCACAGCAACAGACCACGCCCCGCAGCAAGCTCTTGGTAGGCATCGACCACGGCATGCTGCTCAGCGGTCAAAGCCTGGGGATGCTCCCGGAGATCAGCACCCGCAGCGACCTTGTCCTCAGCCCGCCGCCGCTCACGCACCAGGTAACCCTGTTGAACCAGGGGGGGCAGCAAATGAGCACCAAACCCACTAGCCACAAGATCCCGTTGCCAGCCGCCACCGCCTTGGGCCTTCAACCAAGCCAGAAGTTCCCGCTGACGGGGGCTGGGTTGGTCCGCGTCATCGAGGGGATCACAGCCCTGCACCCACCACATCTGACGTCCTCCCGCCAGCGAGCGCTGACCTGCCTGACCAATCCATCCCGCCGGCAGAGCCGCCTTCAACGTACGAAAGGCGCTCAGGTGGCAGCGATCCGCCACCCCCTCCAACCAGCTGTACCAATCGGGGTCGACAGCAGCCCGCTGTAGGAGTGCTTCCACCGGCTGAAGTTCTGGGGGTTCATCTGCTCCCCACTCCCGCTCCGCGACCACCAACCCATGCATGGCACGACCCCTGAGGCGCACCCGCACAAGGTCTCCTGGCATCAATCCCATGGCGGGATCAGCGGAGTAACTGAAGGACCGCCCCTCCCGCCCGGCCTCAAGCCAGACATCAACGCAGCGCCTCGGATGCGACAGGACCTTGCAAACTTCGGAAGACTTCATTAACGTGGACAGGTTGGTCGTTTTCTGCCAACCCTGCGCTCGATCCAGAGGGAAGACACAGAGTCTGAAGTCAAGGCCTTGTCCTTGCCACTTTGACCGGTCTGAGACCACCCCGGGCAGCACAGACAATTAGTCCAAGCGTTTCGTCGACTCGCGGACACCACCATCAGCCCATGATCTCCGTCTCAGCGTCAGCTGCGTCGTTCTCTCCCGTTTTGACAGGAGATCAGGCTTTATTGGCCTGAGCCTTTGGTGTGATGTTGCCGCTTTTGCGTCCCCCCTTCATCCGACTTCGACTTTCACCATGACCCCAGCTGCCACCAAAGCTGCCAAGCCGGACATCGTTCTTCTGGCCAATGCTGACGGCACAGTGAAGGAAGTCTCCAGCAAAGAATCCAAAAAAGCCCCTGCGCGCCGCCGAGCCAGCAAGTCAAGCGCGAAGGACCTGAGCGCCGCGGCAGATGAACTGCTCGCAGCAGCGGATCAGGCCAAGTCTTCCGGAACAACGACGAAAGCAGCCGCCAAAACCACCAAGGCAAAAACCACTACAAAGAAAGCAGCAACTGCCAAGAAGACCACCACCAAGGCATCAACAGCTAAGAAATCCACCACCAAGGCATCAACAGCTAAGAAATCCACCACCAAGGCAGCTACAGCTCAACCAACAGCTGAGGAGAAGGCCAAAACAGCCGCTGCCGAGAAGGAAGCCAAGGCCAAAGCCCTGGCCAGCATCAAAATCGGCCCCAAAGGCGTTTACACCGAAGACTCCATTCGGGTCTATCTGCAGGAAATCGGACGGATCCGCCTGCTTCGTCCCGACGAAGAGATCGAACTCGCTCGCAAAATCGCGGATCTCCTCTACCTCGAAGAGCTGGCGTCTCAATTTGAAAGCGACAACGGCCGGGAACCCGACAAAAAAGAATGGGCCGCGTTGGTTGAGATGCCGCTCATCCGCTTCCGCCGTCGCTTAATGCTGGGCCGACGGGCCAAGGAAAAAATGGTGCAATCCAACTTGCGCCTCGTTGTCTCGATTGCCAAGAAGTACATGAATCGGGGCCTGAGTTTTCAGGATCTAATTCAGGAGGGCAGCCTTGGCCTAATTCGAGCAGCTGAAAAGTTCGACCACGAAAAGGGCTACAAGTTCTCCACCTACGCCACCTGGTGGATTCGTCAGGCAATCACGCGAGCGATCGCTGACCAGAGCCGCACCATTCGCCTACCGGTTCACCTCTACGAAACGATCTCCAGGATCAAGAAAACCACCAAGGTTCTCTCCCAGGAATTCGGTCGTAAGCCAACGGAAGAGGAAATCGCTGAATCGATGGAAATGACCATCGAGAAACTGCGGTTCATCGCCAAGAGTGCCCAGCTGCCGATCTCGCTCGAGACCCCCATCGGCAAAGAAGAGGATTCCCGTCTGGGCGATTTCATCGAAGCAGACATCGAGAACCCCGAACAAGACGTCGCCAAGAACCTGCTACGTGAAGACCTCGAGGGAGTTTTGGCAACCCTCAGCCCCCGTGAGCGCGATGTGCTTCGCCTCCGCTACGGATTGGACGACGGACGCATGAAAACCCTTGAGGAAATCGGCCAGATTTTCGATGTGACCCGCGAAAGGATCCGTCAGATCGAAGCCAAGGCCCTGCGCAAGCTGCGCCATCCCAACCGCAATGGGGTGCTCAAGGAATACATCAAATAATCAACACAATAACGCAGAGTAAAATTCCAAACGACTACTCAAACAAGAGTTTGGGGGTTTACTCTGCGCGAACCAATCATTGATGGGAAAAGCAAGCAAAAAATATAAATCCTGAGTCCATATTGCTTTATTGACAGCCACTATATCAAAACAAGAATCAGATTAATTCATAGGAAAACTGGCTTACCAGGAAAGCAAAAGCCCGAATCATTATTTGAATATCGTTATATCAAAGTGCCAGGATTACCCAAGTTGAGCAGCACTCAAAAGCTCAAAATCTAAATATTTTTCACCTTCCATTTGAATTCATGGTACGGGTCAGGGATGGTCCAAGAGTCCCCATATCGCTCCTGCAGAAATTGAGCCGGATCATGAGGGGCGGGATATTGCCTACCATGAAGCTCAACGTAGGAGAGAGGCTTCATGATACTGGTCGGAACCGTTCGATATTTAAAGCGCTCCATCATGAGCTTACTGTCGGCGCCTTCTTCCCAAATACCAAAAATACCCAGAGGAACATTATTAACCCTCAAGTGAAAGCCAAGACCAGTTCTTTTTTGCCGATAAGATATTTTTCGAGAATCAAGATGCTCAAAAATTTTCTGCTGATTAATAAGCGACTCGTCGCGAGACAGAGAATTACACAAAACAAGAAGATCAATATCGTCATCATGCGGAATAAACCCCTTTCCCCTTACTGCGCCCAACAGCGTGCCATAGCAAAGAATCAGATCCTGATCAATCTCTTTAAAAATCTGCACCGCCTTATCAATAGCATCAAGATACTTGTCTTTATTGACCAGAAGCCTACTTACATGCAAACAATGCTTTGAAAGAACGAAATACTTTTCAGATCCAAACCAAGACTTATTAAGGGAATTTACTTCATCAAGTACTTGCGTGATAGTGGAACTATTCCAAAGACACCGCTTTAGCGGCTCGAGAAGCTTGGTCTGAGTAGCCTTTCCCTGCTTGGCCCTTTGCGAATACAATCTCAGAAAAATATATGCGGCAATTTTAATTTGTTCACGCGTAAGTATCGGCTTTTTTTTAAACACCGGCAAGAGCTGTGCAACCTCAAGCAAAGAAAGACTACTTAAACTATTGCTTTCAATAAGCCTTGAGACAGCAGCGCCAAACAACGCAACAAAACCAGGAATGTTAGGGTTACTCAGACCAGCATTTTCTCCCGCCAAAACACTAATTTTTGCAAGTAAATATAAAGCCTTTAAATCACCAAAATTTGAATAGGAAAAAATTTGCTCAGATTTCAACAGACCGTTCAGACGTAATTTACGAATCCCTGACGTTAATTCTGCAGGATACAATAATATTTTCTTAATGAAAGTCGGCTTTTTGAATTTGAGCTTTATGTACGGCCGAGACAACCTCTCCGTCTTAAGCTTTATATCGATCGGCTCATCATCCTTTTCACTTCGCAGTCCACCTCGAAACAGCTGGAGGCATGCATCACTAGTCAATTCATTTTGCGGCAGAACTAAATCTCCATCATCTTTGATTATTTCAAGTTTCGCAAAATACAAAAATGTTTTTCGCCTGAGAACTGTTGTTATATCGAGTTCATCTACAATCGCATTAACATCCACCTGAAGACAAAAATATTCATTGTCATACATAAATCCCAGCCCTGGGAAAAGCTGCTCCTTTATTTCTGAAAAGGCTTCGAGGAATGAGTCTGTCATGGCACAAGATCAAGAAGTGAAAGCTCTAAATGGATAAAAATCTAAAAATTTTTTCCACTAAAATGAAGAAGATACACTTAACTTCCGAGCTGATTTGCAATTAATCTCAAAGCATCTAGACTTGCATGCAAAGACTCTTCCATCTGGGCATTCCAAGCACTTAAGGACTTTTTCAAGCTCGTTGTTGATACACCATTGGTTCTTGGCAAATAAACAACGTCGCAAAACTCTTTTAGTTCGTCAAACTTTCCCTCCCAGTCGTGCCCCATAACAAAGGTGTCCACATTATATCGCTTGATGTCATCAATTTTTTGCTCCCAATTGTGCTCTGGAATAACTTGATCAACGACCTTCAGGCTACTTACAATCTCAGCACGATGCTCGTACGGGAAAATGCTATTCTTACCCTTTAGATTGTTAAACTCATTAGACGAAACACCAACAATCAGCTTATCGCCGAACTCTTTAGCACGTGAAAGAAGTTTCACGTGACCTACATGGAACAGATCAAATGTTCCATATGTAATCACTGACCTCATTGATTTGAAAATTTTTTTTGAGTATATCACAGATCATGCAAAACAACGTAATACGTCAAATAGTCTCAGTCATTCAAGTCATAAAACTAACGACATATACCTTAGCCTGAGTTAACTTCAATTCAATCGAGAGTAATTCACTTTTTAAATCAATGCATAGGTCGAACTGAGATTTTGCATAAGACACGCGCAAGGACTCTCCAATGCCACGAAGTAGATAAATCAGAGTCTGAGCACCAAAGGCCCTCGTTCAGGAAGACTCTCATGACCTGCTTCGTGACGCCACCGAAGCACCTTAACTATATTAAGCCACTGCGAGCCCAACAAGATGAATCTTCGGTCTTGCTGGACAGGGGGCACATAAAAACAACTGCTTACGTCGGTCAGATTTTCGATGTAACCCGCGAAAGGATCCGTCAGATCGAAGCCAAGGCCCTGCGCAAGCTGCGCCATCCCAACCGCAATGGGGTGCTCAAGGAATACATCAAATAGGTCACAAACCCGAGGCTGTCATCGAACAGTCTCGGGAGTAATACATAAGTACATTCCCCCTAGCTCAAAGCCCCGATGGGCTCCTATAACGATCTTGAGGGAATTGAGACGCCCTCCTCACACGGAAGAGATCAAACCTCAGTCTGAGACTGGGGTTTTCCTTTGGGAGGAAATAAAAATTCGGCGCATCAGTTACGAAGGGCTTTCGAAGGTCTCCGTAAATTCCTGAAAGGCACGCTTCAAGCGCTCCACCGGTGTCTCCTCAAGAGGACATTCCTGACGCGTCTCCAAGGCATAGGCCTGGAGAAGACGGGGATCGGGTTCAAGCACAGAGGCGACTGCCGCCTTGAACAGCACAAGGTTGTGCTGGGACGTCAGCCCCGCCAGGTAAGGCTGAAGCACCCAGCGCAGCTGACCATCCTCCGGAGGTTTTACAGCCGAGCGAACCAGACGCGGCCGGAGCAACTGGTAGGCGTGGTCACCATCACGATCGGTGGTGTGCCGAAGCCGTGCCATCAAGACGTCACCACTGCACAACAGGATCAAACGAATGCATCCCTCGGCCACCAAGGGGAGCATGGTGTCCTGCTCCTGGTGTTCAGGGGCAACCGAGCCGATCGCTCCCACCTGACGAACGCCATTCACAACGGGGCCTGGCATGAGGGTCCTACGCGGCAAACGAATGTTACGCGTTCTTCACATAAGCGGGCTTCTCTTTCGAAGCTTCACAACCTCAAGGGTGCCAATCAAGCGAGAACTACCCAAAAGCGTAGGCTGGGCGGCTGATTCGCCTTGTACATGGCCCTCACCGAACTGCGCATCGCCTCACGACGCAGCCAGCTGGCCATGGTGCAGACCAATTGGGTCAAAGCGGAACTGGAAAAGGCCCATCCAGGCTTAAAAATCACCGTGGAAGCCATGGCGACCCAGGGCGACAAAATCCTGGATGTTGCCCTGGCCAAGATCGGCGACAAAGGCCTGTTCACGAAGGAACTGGAAGCCCAGATGTTGGTGGATCGTGCGGACATCGCCGTCCACTCCCTGAAAGACCTTCCCACCAACCTTCCTGAGGGGCTGATGCTCGGCGTCATCACCGAGCGGGAAGACCCGGCTGACGCCCTGGTCGTGAATGCCAAAAACCAGGCCTACAAGCTCGACACGCTTCCGGAAGGATCTGTGGTGGGAACCAGCTCCCTGCGGCGTCTGGCCCAGCTGCGTCACCACTACCCCCACCTGATCTTCAAGGACGTGCGGGGGAACGTGATCACCCGGCTGGAGAAGCTGGACAGCGGCGATTACGACTGCCTGATCCTCGCTGCAGCAGGTCTTGGCCGCCTGGGCTTTGCCGATCGGATCCACCAACTGATCCCCGGCGACATCTCCCTGCACGCCGTTGGCCAGGGAGCACTGGGCATTGAATGCGTGGAGGGCAAGCCTGAAGTTATGGAGGCAATCAAGGTGCTGGAGCACATGCCCACCTCCCAGCGCTGCCTAGCCGAACGCGCTTTTCTGCGGGAACTGGAGGGCGGCTGTCAGGTTCCCATCGGCGTGAACACCCGCTTCGAAGGCGATCAACTGATCCTCATCGGCATGGTGGCCAGCCTCGACGGCAAACGCTTGATCCGCGACCAAACCAGCGGCCCCGCCAGCGACCCTGAAGCCATCGGCCTCTCCCTCGCCCACACCCTCAAAGATCAGGGTGCAGGAGAGATCCTTAAAGAGATCTTCGACACCGTTCGCCCCGAAGCCTGATCAACTGCGAATCTCAAGGCGCGTTCCCACATCCACGGCTTCAAACAGCTGCCGGATGTGGCTGTTGAGCATGCGCACGCAGCCAAGGCTGACGGCAGCGCGAATCTGCACCCAGTGCGGCCACGCCGTTCCATGGATTCCAAATTCGCCGCGGCCATTGCGGTGAAAGGCCATATAGCGATCGCCGATGGGGCTGCTGGGCCCGCTCAACTCACGCCGCTGGCCCGACTTGTTCGTCACATAGATGGGATTGACTTTCTTGGTGAGAATGGCGAACTCCCCCCTGGGGGTGGGCGTCTTGGGATCTCCGATCGCTACCGGCCACGATCCAAGCCGCTGGCCACCCCGAACAAGAGAGATCTGTCGCTTGCTGAGGTCGAGAACGATGCGCGACTCTCGCGGAACACGCTGCAACGCCACTTCAGCGGCATCAACAGAAAGCGACGGCAGCAGGGATCCAGCCAACACACCGCCCAAGAGCGCTGGAAACAACGACCACTTCATGAGACGCACAAGACCCATTGGTCTCAACGTATTCATCGCTGCGCGAAAAAACCGCAGCAGCAAGTGACCAAGCCAAACTCTTCAGATTCTTTTTGGTCTCAAGCATGAGACCGGCGATCTAGCGGTACCCTTCACAAACTCTCTTTCCTGCGTGTTGACCTCCACGGCGATCGCACCGGCACGGCCAACCCTTCTCGACGGCAATGCCCTCAGCCAGGAGGTCCAGTCGATCAGTTTTCGCTTCTCTGACCTCCTCAACAACCGCAGAACCTTCCTTGCTGCTGCCTGGACGCTGCGTCGACGGGGGATCATTTGCCTACGGGAAGCTGCACCTCCTGAACTGATCGCATCGATCAACAGGGATGTTGGCGAGCTGCTCGAAGAAATCGAATCAGGAGATCACGGTCGCCTCGCCTCCCTGGCCCATCTCAATCTTCCCGATCACCGTGTGCTGAAGGGCTACAACCAGTTCCGCGATGCGGATCGGGCCGTCATCAACTACCGGGTTAAACGCCCCGATGGCCGCAGCGGCAGCGATGCGGGAATGATCGACATCTTTCATCCAGAGCGCCTCTCAGAAAGCCTGAACTCCAGCATCCGAGAGTGTCTTCAGGAATCCATGATTCAGCGGTTGCTTCTGGCAAGCAGCTTCAATCGTCTGCGGGTGAAGTGCCGCAATCTCTACATCAACAGGGGTGTTCAGGACACGCGCAGCTACCACTGCGATGGACGCTCCCTGAAATTCAAATCCTTCGTTTACCTCAGTGATGTGCAATCGCTGGCCGATGGGCCCTATTGCTTTGTGCCCAAGTCCCAACGCCGACGACGGCTCTGGTGGCGCAATGCCCGCTACAACAAACGCCACGGTCTCGGACCGTTTGAATTCAGTCAGCTCCAAGGGGCTGAAGCCATCGCCTTGTATGCCAAGGCAGGAGACATGGTGCTCTCATCGCAGCGCGGCGCCCACTGCGGTCACCCGCAACACCCCCAGGCACGCCGTGCCGTCCTCGTGAACATGTTCCAGCGCTGAGACATGAAAAAGGCGGGGAAATCCCCCGCCCGATCACCAGCCGAAAACTGGATTGTTCAATCCACCAGCTTGGGATTGATCTCAGCCATATAGCGGGCCTCACAGCTCTTGATGATCTCAATGGCTTTTTCGGTTCCAAAGAAACCGTTCACAGTGCAGGTGCCAGGTTTCTTCAGATCCTTGTAGTGCTCCCAGTAATAGGTGGTCTCTTTCTTCCAGTGATCACCGAGATCTTCCCAGCTCTTGATGTGATCCATGCGCTTGTCATCGGCAAGAACAGCGATCACCTTGTCGTCAACTTCGCCACCGTCGTCGAAAGTCATGATCCCGATGATGCGGGCTTCCACAATCGAACCAGGAATCAAGGGCTCAGTGACACCAACAATCTCGATGTCGAGAGGATCACCGTCTTCATCCCAGGTGCGGGGAATGCATCCGTAGGCGAAGGGGTACGCCAGAGAGGAGTAACCGACGCGGTCAAGCTTGAGATGGCCTGTTTCAGTGATCAGCTCGTACTTGTTGATCGTGTTGGAGTTGAGCTCCACGATCGTGTTGAGACGAAGTTCGGCTTCATCAGCGAAGGCCGGCAGCACGTGCAGCAGGTTGGGCATGCTGCGGCTGGGTGCCTGATCGAGGTTGGCCATAAACGGCGATGGACAGCGCGGCGCATCCTACGGGCCGCCTCGGCCAATCAAACCTTTAGAGGCTGGGACGCCTGGTGCAAGCGATCAAGTTTGCTCTCCAAATAGCCAAGGAAGGCTTCGGTGCTCAAGGGGCGACCGCTGACTTTTTCAACCAATTGCTCCGCATTCACACTGCGTCCCAGCGGGTGCACATGCTCACGGAGCCAATCCAGTAGGGGCATGACATCACCGCGATGCACATGGTCTTCTGGAGCACCGATGGCCTCCGTCATCGCTTCACTCAATTGCGCACTGATCAGGTGCCCCAACAGGTACGACGGGAAATAGCCAAACAGGCCTTCGCTCCAGTGCACATCCTGAAGACATCCCTCCGCATCATTCATGGGGCGAACCCCCAAGAGCTCCCCATAACGCCTGTTCCACTCGCCGGGAAGATCCTTCACAGCCAAGCCCTTCTCGAGCAATGCGATCTCGAGATCAGTGCGGATCAGGATGTGTAAGCCGTAGCTGAGTTCATCAGCTTCAACGCGGTTCAAGCCGGGCGAGATGGGGTTCATGGCCTGCCACATGTCCTGGGCACAGGTGAAGGGAGCTCCAGCCTGAGCAAAACGGGGCCACCACTGCTCCGCGAACGGACGACTCCGGGCAACGCGGTTCTCCCAGAACAACGACTGGCTTTCATGCACTGCCATCGAGGTGGCCTGACCCAGCGGCCAGGCAAACCACTGATGGCTCTGGTCCGGGAGCCCTTGTTCATAGAGGGAGTGTCCCCATTCATGGGCGGTGGCCAGGAAGCACGACAACGGCTGACCTGGCACCACACGCGTGGTGATCCTGTAATCCGCCGGTCCCAACGTGATGGAGAAGGGGTGGGGAGAGCGGGCCATACAGGTGATGGCGGAGTTGCGGCCCCAGGCCTGCAGGAGCCCGTCACAGAGATGCTGCTGGCTCGACTCCTTTAGATCCCAGTCCGCTGATCGTGGGCGTGGGCGGGTGGATGCCTGAGCGACCAATTGCGGCAACCGTTGCCTTAACGGAGCAAACAGAGCCTCGAGACGCTCAAGCCGAAGGTCCGGTTCGAAGGGTTGAGCCAGGGTTTCCCAGCACGATCGAAGTTCGTCCAGCTGGTTGGCCTGCTCCTGGCGCAGGTCAATCAACGTCTGAAGCGCCGGTGCAAAAAGACTGAAATCAGACGCTGCTCGAGCCTGCTGCCACAGGTTGTACCCCTTGGCTTTGGCCGTCGCCAATGCAGCGACCAGGGCTGGATCGAGAGCCTGCTGCCTGCACAGGTCCTGCTCCAGCAAATCCAAATTGCGGCCCTGCTCGGGGCATCGTTCACCGGAGTTCCAATGCTCACGAGCTACGGCCAGCAGATCCGCATAGGCCGCGGAGCTCTGACGTGCATGAAGCTGGGTCGCCAGAAGCGTGAGCTGCTCACCTCGCCAGGGTGCACCACCAGAGGGCATGCGGGTGTTCTGGTCCCAATACAGGGTGCTCTGAATCGAACCCAGCAGCTGTGTTTCACGCAAATGGGCTCCTAGCTGCCCCCAAGCCGTTGCGGCAGAAGCCATCTCGCTCTCCTTTCAATCAATTTAACGACCTTGGGGGTGGCATCGAAGCTGCGATGCAGGGCATTGTGAAGCAGTTCAGTCTTCCTGCATCGATGCGCCGCCTGATGCTGCGCGCAGCCTTTGGGCTCGCCCTTCCCATAGCTCTTTGGCCGCTCAAACTGATCTATCGACAGCCATCGACCATCCAGTAATCCGGTCAGTTCAAGTCACATCGGCCTCGGCACAGGGTCTCCAAATCCGCTCGCCCCGTGATCTGAAGCCGCCGGGACGCCCAAATCCCATAGATCCAATCGATCACGCCGCCGATCAACGGCCAGCGGGTCGGTGCGTACAGCCACCCCAGACCAATCAAGCGGTACGCCTCGCGGAAGACGGCCACATCCCGCAGCACCTCACCGGAGCCCGCAATGGCATGAATGCGGCCCATGGCAACCCGGTAGCTGATGCCGGCATGGGCCTCAGGGTCGTAATCCGCAGCATCGATATCGACAAATTCCAGCCGGCCCAGAGAGTCACGCCGCTGCAGAAAACGAACTTCACGCATGCACAACGGACAGCCCCCGTCAAAAAGCAGCGTCAGTTCGGGGGCAGAGGGACTGGCCATGGGGTCAGACGGAGCTGAAGCACGCAAAGTAAGAAGAGAACGCTGGAGAGCGGTGGGAGTTCAGCAGATCCTGCATCAGATCTCAGTCCAAACCCCTGGGAAGGGCTTCACCCGACTGGACGGTCGGTTGAACGCCTGGATCCGCAACACAGGCCTTGACCAGGGCGTACTGCACCTCACGTGCCTGCACACGAGCGCAAGCCTCACGATCAACGAGAACGCTGATCCACGGGTTCTGCAAGACCTTGATGCATGGATGGCGGATGCCGTTCCAGAACACCGCCGGTATCTCCATGACGACGAAGGAGCGGATGACATGCCGGCCCATATCCGAACAGCACTCACCAGCCAGACCCTCAGCCTGAGCGTCAGTGGAGGAAAGCTGCTGCTGGGCACCTGGCAAGCCGTGTACCTCTGGGAGCACCGCAGCGCTGCTCACAACAGAACGATCGCCTGCCACCTTTTCGGCGAACCATCCAGCGTCACGGCACCTCGTTCCACGACGCAGAACGCCTCAGCCAAGCCTCAAACCCTGTTGAGTCTTCGCAATGCGGAACGGATCAATCAAGCCATTCAGGTGCGACATGACCCCAATGCCTGGGAAACAGACAACGGCATCGATACAGATACCGATCTGATGATTGATCGATTGCATGACTTAAGTGATTGAGGATCAGCTCCATGACATTCGGACAGATTCGTCGGATTGTTGTCATCAGCGTTTTGATCGTCCTGTTCTGGGTTTGGATCGATCCAGCGTTTGGGGTCGTACTCGGAATCATTTCTATGGCGGTGCTGAGCGTTGCCAACCTCCATCCCAAGCCGCGTTGGGTCCGAAAATTTTGGGCTTATTGCATTGATCTTGGGCAGCACGACAGAGAGCTCCCTTAGGGGCCACGATCCCGCCACGATGGAGGGGTGAATCAGAGATCGCATGCCGATGGAACGTCTCGACGCCACCCAGATGTCGGCGCTCGCCACAGAACTACCCAACTGGAGAGTGCAGGGGGAACGGCTGCACCGCGATCTGCAATTCAAGAGCTTCGTGGAGGCGTTTGGATTCATGGCACAGGTGGCCCTCCTGGCCGAATCCAAAAATCACCATCCGAACTGGAGCAATGTCTACAACCGCGTGTCGATCGATCTAACGACCCATGATCTCGGTGGCCTCAGCAGGCTCGATGTGGAACTGGCCACCGCAATCGACGGACTGTTGCCAGCATGAGTGCTGAGGGTCCTTGCGCATGACCACTGCACCAGCCACCTCCAACGTCCCCGTCACCATTCTCAGCGGCTTCCTCGGAGCAGGGAAGACCACGCTGCTGAACCACATCCTGACCAATCAGCAGGGGGTGAAGACTGCGGTGCTGGTGAACGAATTCGGCGAAATCGGAATCGACAACGATCTGATCGTCACCACCGATGAAGACATGGTGGAGCTAAGCAACGGTTGCATCTGCTGCTCGATCAACGACGAACTGATGGAGGCAGTGGAACGGGTCATGGAACGCCCTGAGCCTCTCGACTACATCGTCGTCGAAACAACTGGTCTGGCCGATCCCCTGCCGGTTGCGATGACTTTTCTCGGCAGTGAACTGCGCGATCAGACCCGCCTTGATTCGATCATCACGTTGATCGATGCAGAAAACTTCGATGAAGTCGTGCTCGAGACGGAAGTTGGCCGAGCCCAGGTGATTTATGGCGACATCCTGCTGCTGAACAAGTGTGATCTCGTCTCCGAAGAGCGGCTTGAGGCCGTTGAGCAGAAACTCAGAGACGTCAAGAACGATGCCCGCATCCTGCGATCGGTGAAAGGGGATGTCCCCCTGGCCTTGCTGCTCAGTGTCGGCCTGTTCGAATCCGACAAGGTGAGTGCCCCCGCCGAGGATCCGAGCCTGAATCACAGCGACCACGAGCACGAGCACGGTCATGGCCACAGCCATCACCACGAACACGGTCACGAACACGGGCACGACCATGGGCACGGGCACAATCATCACCACGACCACAGCCATCACCATGACCACAGCCATGGTGATCACGCGGATCATCAGGCAATCGAGGGATTCACCTCCGTGTCCTTCCAGAGTGATGGACCTTTCTCCTTGCGCAAGTTCCAGAACTTCCTCGACAACCAAATGCCCCAGGAGGTGTTCAGAGCCAAGGGAATCCTCTGGTTCAACGAAAGCGAACGACGCCATGTGTTCCATCTGGCAGGCAAACGGTTTTCCATCGACGACACCGACTGGACCGGTGATCGCAAGAACCAATTGGTGCTGATTGGCCGTGACATCGACCACAAGACCCTGCGGGAGCAACTCCAGGCTTGTGTGGCACCTGATGCGGGAAAAGGTTTCAGCTGATTCAGCAGAACCCATGAATGCTGCTTATTGTGCGTGCCATGGAAGACACCTCAATGGTCGAACCGCTGTTGCTCGGAACAGTCTTTGTTCTCGCAAGTTTGTTGTTGTGGCTTCTGGCTGACTCCGATGACGACAACGGTGGAGGAGGCCTGCGACAGCCTGTTCTTGTACCGATTCCTGTCCGTCATCACCAACGCTGAACACGTCGACAGCTCTTACTTAATCCCCCACTGAGATGGGGGATTTTTTATGACCATGCGCGGCTACCGGTACGGCCGCTCCTCAGCTCAGCTCACGTCGGCATGCGGAAGCAACGTGACTCTGGCCCCATCCCGGAACGTGAGCCGGCAACGGGTTTGTGGAGGATGCTCCTGATCAATCGGACAGTGGGCACGGACCAATACATCGGCGATTCGGATTCGGTATTCCCATGCATCGCCCAGAAATTCACGCCCCAGAACACTGGCCTCTCCTTCGGCATCAGCGATGACATTGATGTCGTGAGGGTCTACCAGAACACAACAATCACCGGATGCTCGGCGGTCAGCCAACACCATGGGCTTCGCTTCATCCAGATCGCCCAGCAGACAGGACAACTGCCCTCGCTCCCGCGACTGAACGGGAATCAAGTTGCGTTGAAGCACGAAGGACCCCACAAACGGCGTCGCCGGTGATCGCACAATGTCTTGTGGAGAGGCGCACTGATGCAAAACGCCATCCCTCATGACAGCGACGCGATCGCAGATCGCCAAGGCTTCTCCCGGATCATGGGTGACGATCACGCCGCTGGCGCCACAGGCGTCCAGCACAGAAGCGAGCTCACTTCGCAGCCGCAGCCTCACCTCCACATCCAGACTGGAAAAGGGCTCATCCAGGAGCACAACCCTTGGAGCTGGGGCCAGGGCCCGCGCCAAGGCCAGCCGTTGACGCTGACCACCGGATAGCTGGTGCGGATAGCGCTGCTCCAATCCATGCAACCCCAGCAACTCAAACAGCCAGGCCACCCGCTCAGGGTTGGGGTGCCGCTGGGGCAGACCAAAACTGGCGTTCTGCCAGGCATTCAGATGAGGAAACAGCGCATAGTCCTGAAAGACCATGCCAACACCCCTGCGTTCTGGCTCCATCCATGCCCCTTCCCCAGCCACGGTGCGCTGGGCCAGCTTCACCGTGCCCCGCTGGGGGCGTTCAAAGCCAGCAATTAATCGCAGCAAGGTGGTTTTACCGCAACCGGAGGGGCCGAGTAAACCCAGCAGCTCCCCTTGCGCCACTTGAAGATCGACCCCCTGAAGGGTCCAGCCCTCGGAAGCATTGCCGTAGCAATGCCAGACACCGTTCAACTCAACCGTCGGCTCCATCGGGAGCAGCTGTTCCACAGGTTCAGGCAGCTTGGGAACGGACAGAGCATATGAGTGTGCCAAATGATCGATGCTGGTGTGCGTTTTGCACGTCCTGGGCTGACCAGCCATCAACGCCTTGTCCGCCATCGGACGCACTGATCGCTGGGATGAATGGTTTGCTGATCGTCTGCTTGACCCACCCCCTTTATCGCCAGACTCACTTCAGGGCAATGTCGCAACGACGGTGTCCGGCCCATTGCTGAATTGACGTTGCTGACCAACCGGATTGTTCCAAGCCCGAGCCGGCTGGCCCTCTTTCTGCTCGCTTCGATCACAGCCCTGATTGCCATCTGGCCGGTGCTCACGTTGGTGCAGGAGGCCATCAAAACCCTGCAGAGCGGCTTCACCGATCTTGGCCCTGATGGGATGCGCCAGGTGCTGGGCACGATCAAGCTGCTCCTAGGAACAGCCACATTTGGCACCGTGCTGGGCACGACCAATGGATGGCTGCTGTGCAACTGCCGTTTTCCTGGCCGCCAATGGCTGCGGATTGCCCAGCTAATTCCGCTGGCAACACCGGCCTATCTGCTCTCAGCAACACTGATCGATCTGGGGAGTCGCCACAGCTGGACCATTCACGGCATGGGCTGGGGCATCACTGTCATGGCCTTGACGACCTACCCCTACGTGTTTCTGCTGAGCACAGAAAATTTCTCCGTCAGCGGCCGGCGTCAGCTGGAGGCGTGTCGCAGCCTGGGGGTCGGCCCGTGGTCAGCCTTCGGTCGCGTTGCCTTGCCGATCGCTCTTCCCGCGATCGGGGCCGGTGTCGCCCTGATGGGGATGGAAGTTGTCAATGAGCTCGGTGCTGTTCAGCTCCTCGGGATACCAAGCCTCTCCGCAGGCATCCTCGAAACCTGGCAATCCGACGGCAATCCTTCTGGAGCCATCAGCTTGGCCTTGATCACGTTGGTGATCGTGCTGGGTTTGGTGATCTGTGAACGCAGCCTGCGCAGCCGCAGTCGGCGCTGGTGTGATGGGGTGGCAGGTGGAGATTCAACGGCCTGGCCCCTGAATGGAACACGGGCAGTGGTGGCTCAACTGCTGGCGATCATCCCTCCTGTGTTGAGCCTGGGAACCCCACTGCTGTGGGCCGCCACAAACCTGGATCAGCTCCAAAACGGCTGGAACGACGATCTGATCAGCCTGAGTGCGCGCAGTCTCCTACTGGCCCTGGCTGCCGCCGTTCTGGCGGTTGCGGCAGCTCTGGTGCTGGCCATCGCCAAACGCTGGTCTGATGCCCGATGGCTGAAAAGCCTCACCTTCCTGGCGGGAACGGGCTACGCCATCCCCGGCACCGTGCTGGCTCTAGCCCTGCTGCTCACCGGAGCCCCCTGGCAGGTCGCCCCGTTGCTTCTGCTCCTATGGGGATACAGCGACCGTTTTCTGGCAGTAGCAAAAGGGGGGTTAGACGCTGCACTCGAGCGGATCAGCCCAAGCCTCGATGAAGCGGCCACGGGGATGGGTTCCCCGTGGCAAAGCGTGCTCCAACGGGTGCACTTGCCTCTGCTGCGCGGGCCTATCACCGTCGGCTTGTTGCTGGTCTTTGTTGACACAGTGAAAGAGCTTCCCCTGACCTTTGCCCTGCGGCCGTTCGACTTCGACACCCTCTCAGTGCGGGTGTTCCAATACGCCGGCGATGAACGGTTGGCCGAAGCACTGTTGCCGGCCCTGATGATCCTCGTGCTGGGGCTGATCGCCGCAATGGCTCTGGTGCCGACGCTGGATCACGCCTCCAGCAGGGACGGGTCGTCATCCCCGCAGCAACCTCTCTGAGGAATTGCGCTGGAGCTCCCCGGCACGGGTGTTGAGACGGAGAGGGAGTGTCGACCAGGACAGCGGCTGTCCCGTGGAAACGGCATAGGTGGTTTCTTTGATGTCACCCCTCAACCCATCCATCTCCAACAACGTGAAGGTCTGCTGAGCTGAAGTTCCACCGTCCAGCAAGCGCCGAGGGCCACTGCCGAGCGCACCGAGCTGGATGAGATCGAGCTGGCCACGGCGACCGGAGAACCAAGCGTGATGGTGACCACTGATGTAGCCCTGCACTCCTGCGTTCTCCATCAGGGCCTGGAGCGCGCTCCCCCTGTCCAATACCTCACCAGGGCGATCCTTACCCTGACCAACACCGACCAAGGGCAGATGACCAACCACGAACCGTGCACGAGCGGTTTGTGCCTTCGTACTGGCCAACTGTTGTTGTGCCCAAACCAGCTGGTCCTCAGGAACACGGGCTGAGCTGGCATCCCAGACCAGCCAGAAGATCCCGTCCTGCACCACCGTGTAGCGAAATGGGAACTGAGAGGCATCCACAAACGCCAATCCCAAGCGTGAACGGGTCGGGGTCCAGAACCGGGAAACAGCGGCACGATCAGCCGGAAAACCCGGTGAACCGTCATGGTTCCCGATCGCCGGCAGCAGCGGGATGCCTGCCATCTGAAGCGGCTGCAGCACAGCAGCCTCGAACCCCCGCCACATCGCATCGAGCTGAAGGCCCGTGAGGCCTCGCATCTGGCCCGCGACCATGTCCCCTGCACACACGACCAGATCCGGCTGAAGTGCAATCAACTGGTCCAGCCCCTGATGAACGGCAGGGATGTAGCTGGTGGCTCCATAACTGCTGTTGAGATCACTGATCAAACCGACCCGTAGCGCCGCCCGCCTGGCAGCGTTCAAGGGCAGGGCCACGGCACTGAGACCGGTTCCAAGCACTAGCTGCAGCATCCGGCGACGACTCAGCACCACAACAGCCAGGGGGTCAGCATGAACGTTTCAAACGTTGCTCCACCAGCCGATCCGCCACAAGTGCCGCGCTGGCAACAACATCCGCAAGGGTGGACAAGAGCCGATAACTGAGCACGACGGCCAGCAACTGCGCTTCCGGCACGGCAGGACCCAACCGAAGCAACAAGGTGGCTTCAAAGACCCCCAGACCACCAGGGGCACCGGGGACCACCAGCCCAACGGCATAGGCCAGTCCAAATGCTGCCAGCCAGGTGAATGGCGCCGGGCTGCGAAGGCCAAAAGCCTGCACGCTGCACCAGAACCCGGCAAAGCGGCAGAGCACAAACAGCAGCTGAAGGGTGAGTGGCCACCAGGGGTAGCCGCCGCGGCCGCTCCCCTCACTCTCCAGTGGCCCGCCGCCAGCAGACTGCAACTGCGCCGCCTTCGAACGCTCCAGCCGACGCAGGAGCGGCTCCCGCCACCGCGGAATCATCAGAAGCGCTGGCAAGGGAGCGAGCAGTGCGAGGCCCTGCTGCCATCCACCAGCAACCACAACAAGAACGGACGCCGCCACGATCAGGAGCGGATCAAGAATCACACCGGCCAGGGCCGGTCCACCGCCAATCACCGGGCGCAGCACCCGGACCCGCTCCACCAGATGCCAGATTCCACCTGGCAGGTACTTCAGCAGGTTGCTGCGCACAAACAGCGGCACCACCGCGAGGCCCTGGGGAGGGTGCTTCAACCAGACCAGCAGGTCGCGCCAGGCCAGACCATTGATCAGGATGCTGAGCCAAGTCAGGCCCAGACCCAACAACAGCCACCACCAACCATGGGCCACCAGGCTCAGCTGGCGAAGCTGGTCAGCCTGCTGGGCCATGGCCACAGCGATGAACACCAGGCTGGCAAGCGTGATCCAGAGCTTGGGTTGGCGGAGAATTCTGCCCATCAGGTCCAGTCTTCCGTGCTGACAAACGGTGCAGCAGCTGCGGCAGCCCTCAGCTCATCAAGACCACACCCAGTGCTGGTCTGAAGAGCCTCCAGGGCATCAGCTTCGGCTTTGACAGTGCAACGACCATCCGGGCGTCGCACTTGTTTGGCGGCGAGGGGACCCCAGGGGGTGTCGAGCACACCATGGCGCCTCGGTAACACCCAGCGTCCCTGGCACCGCTCCCGCAAACCAATGCTGCTGCCAGCACTGAGCCAAAGCCGACGCATCTCGTCGGCATCACCATCCCGCACCAACGCAGTGATGGCCTGACCACTGCGGCCCTTTTTCATCAACAACGGCTGCACCGCCACATCAATCGCCCCCGCATCTCGCAACCGATTGGCCAATGCAGCAACCTCCTCAGGGGTGGCGTCATCAATCCAGGCTTCCTGAACGACCAGCGACTCCCAGCGGGGACCTGCAACTGCATCCACCGACGGGGTGTTGAGCACCAAGCGCACCAGGTTGGGGCGATCCAGCTGGCGATGGCCGAGGCCGACGCCGATTTTTTCGGCCACCAGAACATCAGGGGCCACAAAGCGATCCGCCAGCACCGACACCAAGGCCAGACCCGTGGGAGTCACCAATTCCCCCGTGGGCAGGTCACCACCCTGTAGAAGCGGAATGCGGTGACGACGCGCCAGTTCAAGCACTGCAGGAACGGGGACGGGCAACAGGCCATGGGCTGTTGACACCGTCCCGCTCCCGGCAGGCAACGGGGAACAGACCACCTCTGCCGGGTTGAGATCTTGCATCGCGGCACAGACCCCCACCACATCCACAAGGGCATCGATGGCCCCCACTTCATGGAAGTGAACGGCCTCCGCCGAGGTCCCATGCACCGTGGCTTCGGCTTCCGCCAGGCGGGTGAACACGGCAAGAACGGTTTGCTTCAGCGATGGAGCCAAGGCAGCTGCATGGATCTGATCGCGGATCTCCGACCACTGGCGGTGGGGAGGCTGATCCTCGAGCCCCTGCACATCAACGCGGATCCCCCGTAGTCCGCCGCTGCGCGCCTCGTGCTGGATGAGGCGGTAGTGCCCTGCCAAACCGAGGGCCGCCAGAGGCGACTCCACAACGGCCTGATCCACACCGAGATCCAACAGGGCGGCAAGGAGCATGTCCCCCGCCAAACCCGTTGGCGCATCAATCCAGAGCGCGCTCATCGCCCCAGACGCGGGGCCGCCTCCAACAGCGCAACCGCCTCACGGTCAAGCGCCTGACGCTGCTGACGCAGTTGCTGCTCGATCTCCCGACGGGCCCGACGCTGCTCCCGCTGAGCGGTGGCAACGTCATGGCCGGACAGTCCCCAGAGCCGTCCCAGCAAAGCGCGGTCATCTGCACCACCACGGGCCTGACCGAAGACCACGGTCTCCGCCGCGATGCCGGCCTGGAGCACCCGGCTCCAACGCCGCAGATCCTCGAGGGGCATCCGAACACTATCCGGCACGGTGAACTCAGTGGCACCACTGCTGCGCAGCCCAGCACGCACACAGGCAAGGGTTCCAACCAGCACCTGCTGCACCGGAAGTTGCTCCTCTTCCGCAATCAGCACATGGCCCGCCTCATGCACCGCAATCCGACGCAGACGCTCCTGACCACCGGGCAAGGCTTCCGCCAGGATGTGGCCACCCATGCCCTGCCAGGTGGCGGCATCAACACTGAGGGTGACCAGAGCACCCCCGACAGCCACCACAATCCAAGCGGAGGACAGACCCAAGGCAGGGCCAAAGGCTCCGAGAACGGTGATGCCGGCAACAGCGACACCAGCGCGCAATACCCCCGTGGAGCCCTGCCCCTCCTCCGCCATCAGCTCCGAACGCGCGAGGTGGCACGACCGCGGCCTCCCTTGGATTTGCCACCACGCGTCGGCATCGGGGCAATCACCTCGTGCTGTTCCAGATGAAGTTCCTGTCCCTGCCGGCGCAGGTCGAGGCTGACGAAGTGGCGCAGGTTTTCCAGGGGAAGCTCGCCCTTGATCTGGAGCTTGAAGGGGAGCGGCCGGTGGCCGTCAGCCCGGGCCTGCTGCCGCACCTTCACCACCATTTCGCCGGTCTCGGGCTTGGTGAAGATCAACTCTCCTCTGATGGAGAAGTAGTCGTCTCCCTCGGGCAAGGTATCTGAGGCATCCGCTTGCTCCGGCGAAAGAGTGCTGGGTTCCCAGACACCAGCAATTTGAAGATGGAGATGATCACTTTCGCGGCTTCTGGGGTACACCACCCAGAGGTGCGGTTGGTCCAAAGGCAGATGCCGCCGGATCAGGGTGAGCACTCGACCGAGCACAACGGTTTCCAGGGGGACCCCCTGGGCATCGGTCAACGTGCCGCGGGTGAGTTGTTCGGGATCGGTAGGGGCGTAGGTGCCCCGAACGAGACCGATGGCCCGGTACTGCAACGGCTCTGTGACCGGGGGAATCGGATGGGCGCGCATTGATCCAGATCCGGGCGGAGTCAAAAGCCCTTGTGAAGACTGTAGCCAGCCCACCGCAATCCCCTCAGACTGAAATAGCTGATTCGTGATCGGATGCAGAGCCCGCGCCGGATCCTGTTGCTGCTGGTGTCCATGGTTGGGGCTGCACTGGTCGGTTGGATCACTGCTGCCTCCATGGCCCCTGAAACCCGCGCCCGCGGAAGTCGTCTGGCTGAAGATCCTCAGGTCGAATCGCTGATGCAGCAACTCCAGCTCCAGGAGGAGCTCAGCGAGGCAGAACGTGTTCTCCTTCTGGAACGTTTGATTGCTCTGGAACGCCTTCAGGAAGCCGAAGTGGCGCTGCAACCGTGGATCACGGCTCGTTCTACCCCCCGCGAACTCAGCTTGTTCAAAGCGGAGCTGCAACGCCTCAATGGCCAGCCCGAGGCAGCCCGACGCAGCCTCAATCAATTGATGCTCTTGCATCCGAATGATCCGCAGGTTTTGCAATTGCTGGTGCTGCTGGATCAGCAGCGGGGACGCCAAATTCAGGCCAAGACTGAACTCACCACCCGTTTCAAGGGCTTGGAACCGGGACAACGTCTGGAGATCGGTCTGCTTCTTGCCGATCTCTTACGTCAAAGCGGATCCCACAAGGAAGCGGTCAACCTGTATCGCCAACTGGCTTCAGAGGAGCCGAGCAACACAAGACCCTTGCTGGCCCTTGCGCTGTTGCAGCAGGACCAAGGCCATACAAATGATGTGGAAGCTCTGCTGAAGCAGGCCCGCCAACGGCGGGATTCAAACGGACAGATCGATCCATTGATCGATGTTCTGGCAGGACGGCTCGGATTGAGCGCTGCACGCTATGCCGCCTCGGAACAACCTGGACCTACGGCGATGCGGGCTGATTCTGGAAGGCCTTGAGGGCCTCATCAATGGCGTCGGAAGGTGGCGTGGCGTCATCCATGGCCGTCGACCGCCGGATCCTGTTCATCAGATCCATGGGGTTGGCGGCGTCGAGAACGGACCCGTTGTCATTGGTGTTTCCGTAAATCTCTCGTTCTTCGCGGTTCTGATAAGGCGCATCCACCTGGGCATTTGCGCCAACCGGGATGGCCGCTGCGATCAGGCAGGGCAGAACAAGTTGTGCGACAGCCGCAAGACGGGAGGACATCAGCGGATTTCGGGGTGGGCTGATGCTAAGGGTCTTTTTCACCACCGGATCAACCGTGCAGATCGCCACCTGGAACGTGAATTCCGTTCGCATGCGACTCGATCAGGTGCTCAGTTGGCTGGAGAACGAGCAACCGGATCTTCTCTGTCTGCAGGAAACCAAGGTTGATGACCCGCTGTTTCCTTTGCAGGACTTCAAAAATGCTGGCTGGCACGTGCACATCCATGGCCAGAAGGCTTACAACGGCGTCGCCCTGATCAGCCGCAACCCCTTGGAGGATGTGCGCTGCGGATTCGTTGGGGAGCTCCCTGACGAGGCTGAAGCTGCGGATCTCGGCGAACAGAAACGCGTGATCAGCGCACTGCTGAATGGCGTCCGCGTGCTCAACCTCTATGTGCCGAATGGATCAAGCTTGAAATCAGAAAAATATCCCTACAAACTGACCTGGCTTGGTTGCCTCAAGCGTTACCTCGAGGCCCAGCAGGAGCGCGGCGAACCGCTGTGCATGGTCGGCGACTTCAACATCGGGCTTGAAGCACGCGATCTTCCCGACCCAGACCGACAAACCGGCGGCATCATGGCCAGCGATGCTGAACGCAGTGCTCTTCGTGCCGCCCTTGGGGAGCGGCTTCAGGACGTGTTCAGGGTCTTCGAGCCAGATTCCGGCCACTGGAGCTGGTGGGATTACCGCAGCGGCGCCTGGGACCGGGACCGCGGCTGGCGCATCGATCACATTTATCTCTGCGAGGAACTGCTGGGCCTCGCCCGGAGCTGCATCATCCACAAAGGTATGCGCGGCAACCTGCAACCCAGTGACCACGCACCGGTCAGCGTTGACCTCGACTGGCCTCCATCCGATGACGACAACGATGACCTGCTGTTCTGATCGCAGTCAGTAGAGCTCCACGCCTGCTGGCAGCGTCACCATGCGTTTGGCCGATTCACCACAGGTGCGCGGCGTGGGAAGCACCTTGCCGGGATTGGCGCGGTTGTCGGGGTCGAAGGCAGAGCGCAATAGACCCATCGTTTCCAGATCATCCGGGCCGAACATCCAGTCGAGATAGCAACGCTTGTCGGCCCCGACGCCATGCTCACCGCTGATGCTGCCCCCGGCGTCGAGACACACCCGCAGAATGGCGGCACCGAGTTCCTTCACGCTCCGCTCCACATCCGGCTGGTCCAGGGAATAGAGGATCAGCGGATGAAGGTTGCCATCGCCGGCATGAAACACATTGGCCACGGGCAGGCCGTGCTCCTGGCTGAGCCGTTCAATCGCGGCCAGCACCGAGGGAAGGCTGCTGCGAGGCACCACACCGTCTTGCACGTAATAGGTCGGCGTGATTTTGCCCACCGCTGAAAAGGCAGATTTACGTCCTTTCCAAAGCACCGCGCACTCCGTGGGGTCTTGGGCCCGTCGCAGGCCACGGGCCCCTGCGGCACGACACAGCACATCGGCCCGTTCTGCGGATGCCTGAACTTCGGCATCCTGCCCATCCAGCTCGATCAACAGCACCGCCGCCGCATCGCGGGGGTATTCGTCGTAGCCGAAGAAATCATTCACGGCGTTGATGGTGACGTTGTCCATGATTTCCATCCCCGCCGGCAGCAGGCCGCTCGCGGTCACAGATCGCACCGCTTCCCCTGCCGCTTCCATCGTGGCGAAATCAGCCAACAGCACGTTCACGCACTCCGGCGCCCGGAGCAAGCGCAGGGTGATGGCGGTCGCGATGCCCAGGGTGCCTTCACTGCCGATGAAGGCACCACGAAGATCCAACTCGCACGATTCCGCCAGGCCATTCCCCAGCTGCGTGGTGGTTCCATCGGGCAACACCACCTCAAGCCCCAGCACGTGATTGCTGGTCACGCCGTACTTAAGGCAGTGCACCCCGCCTGAATTTTCCGCCACATTGCCGCCGATGCTGCAGACCACTTGACTGGACGGGTCCGGGGCGTAATAGAAGCCGTCACCGGCCACGGCCCGTGTCACCCAGCTGTTGATGACCCCGGGCTGGACCGTGACCCGTTGATTGGCCAGATCAAGCTCGAGCACGCGACGCATCCGACTGGTCACAACGAGGAGCGCCTGCTGATCCACAAGCGCTCCCCCCGAGAGGCCGGTGCCGCTACCGCGGGCCACGAAAGGCACACCGCGTTGATGACAGCACTGCAGCACCGCGGCGACCTGTTCAGTGGTTTCTGGCAGCACCGCGAGGGGTGGGCAATGACGCTCAAGCGTCAGTCCGTCACAGTCGTAACTCAGCAGTTCCTGACGCTTCGCCACGATGGCCCGAGGGGGCAGACAGCGGCGCAGATCCCTCTCCAGAACTGACCAGTCGTGGCTCACAGCGATCTCGATCTGACCCAAGACTACGCATCAAAAAGCTTGCGAAGTGGGCAATTAAGAAACACAGCAAACAGAACTGGACGTTCCTGAGTCAGGATGTTGCACGGTTTGCATCAGCCCTTTGGCGTCGGTTCCAGTGACAGCTCCCGCGTTGAACACCAGCCATTCCGAAGCCATCTTCGGAGCAGCACAGACCCTGATGCCAGGAGGTGTCAGCTCCCCTGTGCGGGCGTTCAAGTCGGTCGGCGGTCAGCCGATCGTGTTCGATCGGGTCAAGGGTCCCTACGCCTGGGACGTGGATGGGAATAAATACATCGACTACATCGGCAGCTGGGGGCCTGCAATCTGCGGCCACGCCCACCCCGAGGTGATCGCAGCACTGCAGGAGGCGGTCGAGAAGGGCACCAGCTTCGGAGCTCCCTGTGCCCTGGAGAACACCCTGGCCGAGATGGTGATCGACGCTGTTCCCAGCGTTGAGATGGTGCGGTTCGTTAACAGCGGCACGGAAGCCTGCATGGCTGTGCTGCGCCTGATGCGCGCCTACACCGGCCGCGACAAGGTGATCAAGTTCGAGGGCTGCTACCACGGCCATGCGGACATGTTCCTGGTGAAGGCTGGCTCCGGGGTGGCAACCCTTGGGCTGCCCGATTCTCCAGGCGTGCCCCGCAGCACCACCGCCAACACCCTGACGGCTCCATACAACGATCTAGAGGCCGTTAAAGCTCTGTTTGCTGAGAACCCCGACGCCATCTCGGGCGTCATTCTCGAGCCGATCGTCGGCAATGCTGGTTTCATTCAGCCGGAACCAGGCTTCCTCGAGGGGCTACGCGAACTCACCAAGGAGAACGGAGCTCTGCTCGTGTTCGACGAAGTGATGACGGGATTCCGGATCAGCTACGGCGGCGCCCAAGCCCACTTCGGTGTCACCCCAGACCTCACGACCATGGGCAAGGTGATTGGTGGTGGTCTGCCCGTTGGCGCCTATGGCGGCCGCGCCGACATCATGGGAATGGTCGCGCCTGCAGGCCCCATGTATCAGGCCGGAACCCTCAGCGGTAATCCCTTAGCGATGACTGCAGGCATCAAGACCCTTGAATTGCTGAAGCAGCCCGGTACCTACGACAAGCTGACCGCCACCACCCAGAAGCTCGTGGCGGGCATCAAGGAAGCAGCACAAGCCGCCGGCGTGCCGATTACAACCGCCAGCGTGAGCGCCATGTTCGGCTTCTTCCTCTGCGAAGGCCCGGTGCGTAACTTCGAGGAAGCCAAGGCCACGGATTCGGAACGCTTCGGCAGGCTGCACCGCGCCATGCTCGAGCGGGGCGTCTATCTCGCACCTTCCGCCTTCGAAGCCGGCTTCACCTCCCTGGCGCACTCCGACGCCGACATCGAAGCCACGATCAATGCCTTCCGCGAAAGCTTCGCGGCCGTGGCCTGATCCCGCCGTGCTGGCCTCAGCACCTCCTCCCCCTCCACTGGTCTGCACCATCCAGACCGTGGAGAGCCGGTGGTCAGGCCAACCCATTCCTGGCATTCGTCAGCTTGAACAACAGCAATTCCAGATTGATCGGGATGGTGGCAAACCCAGCATCGATCCGGCCACGGTGATCGAGAGCAGGCTCACACCTCTGGTGGAACGATTCAGCAGTTCCGGTGTTGAGCAGATTGAACGCTCAGGGATGACCTATCACTGGTCCTACGAAGCCCCCTTGGGTCCTCTCCAATTCAGCAATGGCGTGGGATCAACAAGCCCAGCCCGCGAAAGTCGTGTCGACGTGAGCGGCGATCTGATTATCGACGTGCAAAACGGTTTCAAACTCAGTCAGCAATCCCGCCTAACCCAATCCGGTGGGACACAAACCCTGAGCAGCCTTCTTGAAACAGCCCATGGCTCCTGTCGCGAACAACGCTGAGTCGCTTCTGGTGCAGGCTCGGCAAGCAGCCAAGCGTGCCCATTGCCCTTATTCGAACTTCCATGTGGGTGCCGCCGTGCGGTGTGAAGACGGAAGCGTGATCGACGGCTGCAACGTTGAAAATGCGAGCTATGGGCTGAGCATCTGCGCGGAGCGCGTCGCACTGTTTACCGCAATCAGTCTGGGCAAACGACCAATTGCACTGGCCGTGAGCTGTATCGACGCCCAGACCGATGCCTCGCCTAGCTCACGCATGCCATGCGGCGCATGCCGTCAGGTAATGCAAGAACTCCTGCCGAGCGATGCCCATGTCAGCATCGACGGGGTTGGCACGATGCAGCTTGACCAACTTCTCCCAGCACCATTTCAGCTTGGTGCGCCAAAAAGCAATCGATGATTACAGAAATAAATTCGAAACAACTGACCAACAGGGCAACATTTTGATCAAAATCATGAATCAGACAATTAAGCCATTGGCCTGATCACAGAGTGAGGGCACAGATCAGGGCATTGCATGTCAATACACACCCAAACAAGCCTCTCAAAGTCGAATCAAAAGACACATATAAACACCTCAACCAAAATCTCATCACTCCCATGAACACCACAACAAGCTTCCAGAAAAACAATATTTCCATTAATTTTTACCATCCAGCCAAAAAATAAAACACAGAGCTACGCTGTTGATTCGCAGACAAAAATCAAGATTGAGCCCAGCGCGCTAAGGCTTTCTTAGGATCACTAATTTCAGACAAGTCGCTATAAACGTACTGCGGCCATTCAACCTCTGGAAGACCTGCAAATAACATCAAATTGAGTGGATATTCTTCCGAATCCGTACAGCGACGAAAGTCATCCCGAAACAGGAATGTTGGCTTACCAAGAGCAATCGCGGCACCAAGCTCCACCATCACCCCTTCATCGGGTGGCGTTCCATTCACGATCGCGAATAGGGCATCGGCATCACGCACATCCTGCAAGTCCCGCTGGGCAACGCGATAGGCCCAACCGGGTTCCGCCAAATTCACCTGACCATTTCGAGCAAAGGGCTCCCACACCTCTAACCCCAGGGCTTCCAACGCCCCGATGAACTCTGGCAACAACAGCCGCTTCCACTGGGCGGAAAAGCCGTAAGGAGACGCCAAATAAATCGTGCGCAAGGACGTCATCACAGCCCACGCGAGGAGCGATAGGCCTGCTCATCCGCACGAGCCTTTTCGAGGTTTTCCCAGGGGAACACCACCCATTCCGATGACTCTGCAACAACGGCTGCCGTCCACCAGTCAGGACAGCTCTTGCTAACCCACACGGCAAAGGAGGCCTGAGGCACCTCAGCTTTCAACGCTTTCAACGTGCGCCCGGTTTCATAGACATCATCCACAATCAACGCCGATTGTTCTGGTGATGACAGCATGGGGCGATCCATGGCATGACTCAGTGCAACCGCGAGGCACAGCCCCCCTCTCGGGACCCCGTAAACCCCGGTCACCGTTGAATTTGCAAACCGTGAAGCCAACAGCTGCACAGCCTGATCAAACTGGGCCCAGCTAAGGATCTGCATAGCCGGAGAATGACACATCCACGCTATGTAGCCCCTTGAACCGAGACATCCCACCCCAAGAGCAAACCCGCAAATGGTTTCGCAGCCATCTGCTCAACCGGGAGCTGGAATTGCAGGAGCTGTATGACCTGCCACAGGGCGAACTGGATCTGTTGATGGCTGAAACCGCTGAGATCCGCTCGGATCCTGAAAACCGGTCCCGCAGTCACGGTCGCTGGTGCACAGCGGGCTATGTGCTTGAACTTGCCCGGATCATCGATACGCGACGCGCCCGAGACCATGACACTTTCAGATAAATCATTCGATCATGCCGTGAACGATGACTCTCACCACCAGGTTGAGATGCAGGCCTACAACCACAATTCAGGCTTACGAACCATCTCTAAACATCAACAACGAATCCCGAGCATTTTCAAAAAATCCAAGCCATGACCGACGAAATTCAAAATCACCACGAAGCAATTTCAGCACTCTTTTCTGATAGCTGACCTTATGTGGGCCAGAGGCAAGCAGCTGTTGCGTCGCCCTAATCTCTCGATCAATCGTGCGATGCCGATACACCTTTTGGATCTTCACAACGCTATCGCGAAGCTTTTGTTTGGCCGCCTCTGGGTCACCATCAACGTTGTCCCGAAGATGATCCAACATGGAACGGTCTAACGACATCCGGTAGGGGTCAGGCTGCTCAGGGATGGACTTGAGCACTTTCAAAAGGAACGCCACCCGGGCATGACGGCTAGGAAAATCCATCGAATCCGCTGCAGCGTCCAAATTCACCTGCTTCCGCCCTGAGCTCTGCGCCAAGGTTCGCTTCACCACACCACCCTCTTTCAGCAGCAGGTCATCGAGCCCGCGAAGGTAGTAGTGCTGAACAGGAAATTGTTGACCCTGATCAACACCAAGGCAACGACCTGATCCATGGGTGTTAGAGGCATGAAGACGAAGCCGCTTGAGTGCAGATGTTTTGACGATTGATTTCACCTGGGGGAAAACAAAAAATCTCTTTTGAGCAGACTCAAAGAAATCATCGTCCATGGATGCTGTCAGCCTCCATGGCATCAGGAGAGACTCAACATTTTCCTCTTCAAGGAATTGGAACAAACCTGGATGCAAATATTCATCAGCATCAATAACAGCAACATAATCCTCTCGAATCAAATCCTGAACACTGGAAATCCTCTGCCCTTCAGACTCATGGAATTGAATCGCATTTTTTGCAAATATCTCTCTGCACAATGGTGCCGCTCCTGGAGCAATCACAGGATAAAAAGCGTCAACACCCAGGCGACGATGATGATCAATAAAAGACTGGAGATAAGGGGCTTCACCATCAAAAACGCGAACTACGATGGCGAAACTGCTCACTCAATCCAGAGAATTTTATTCAAATTACCACAACATGTCCTTTAAAAACATGTTGCCTGCAGGGCTTGCAACAGAGAACACGACTAACACTGAAGCCAGTAATCTCTCCCTGCAATGGCCCATCTTCAACGGCGCGAGGTTTTGGGCCTGGGCGGGCTAAGCGCAGCGGGGTTGCTGCTGCAAGCCGCATCTACACCTCAGGGGCCCTCTTCCGTTCAACAGCAGCCCCTCAAAAAGATTGCCCTCGAGGAGCACTTTTCCATCAAAGCCCTGCTTCCCACAGAGCAGGAAGTGAGCTTCTTTGCGCCCGAAATCCTTGCCGCGATCGAACCGCGACTCCCCGAACTCGGGGAAGCCCGATTGAAAGCCATGGATGCCGCAGGCATCGACATCGCCGTGCTTTCACAAACAGCGCCTGGCATTCAAGGCATCAGCAGCCCAACAGAAGCATCAGGCCTTGCCATTGAGGCGAACAATGCACTGCACAGCGCCATTGCCATGCACATGACGCGATTCAAAGGCTTTGCAGCCCTGAATATGCAGAATGTCGACCATGCCTGCGACGAACTCAAGCGTTGCGTCCTTGAGCTCGGTTTTGTAGGCGCACTGGTCAACGGCAGCAGCCAAGGCATCTATCTCGACGACCCCTCTATGGCCCCACTGTGGTCATGCCTTGAGGATCTGGATGTTCCGCTCTACCTGCATCCAGGCATCCCGACGGATCAACCGTCGTCCATGGTGAAAGAGCTGGATGGCGCCATCTGGGGATGGTCCTTTGATACAGCCACCCATGCCCTGCGCTTGATCGTGAATGGAGTGTTTGAAAAGCACCCAGGCGCAAAAGTCATTCTCGGCCACATGGGCGAAAACCTTCCGTTCTATCTCTGGAGACTGGACAGTCGCTTCGCCACAACGCGTTATCGCGACAGCATCAGCATGTCCCCTGGTGATTGTTTCCGAAAGCACTTCTGGATCACAACATCGGGCGTTTGCGACAACGCTGCTTTGCAGTGTTCGATCGACTCCCTCGGGGACGATCGCGTCATGTTTTCAACAGACTATCCCTACGAAGACATTGAACTTGCGGGGCATTGGATTGAACAGGCCACCGTCAGCAATGCAATCAAAAAGAAAATATGCCGCGACAATGCTCGACAACTACTAAAGCTAACTTGAAAGATGATTACAACTCAAAATACCCTGAGATACGGGTACTTAGAACCTTGGCTTCTGATCAGCGATAATTCTCAAACTGGAGGGGAACATCGAGCTCATCTTCCTTACTCTTGACGAGCTGAATTGCGACCTGAAGATCATCCTTGCTTTTGCCCGTGATTCGCACACTTTCCCCCTGGATCGCCACCGTCACTTTCTTGAGTTCGTCACGCACCATCTTGCTTAGTTTTTTGGCAATCTCCTGACTCAGCCCCTTGCGCAGCTTCACCACCTGCCTGACTCGATTTCCCCCCGCCGTTTCAGGAGTTTGAAAATCAAAAATCTTGAGTGAAAGATTGCGTTTGGTCGCTTTGGTTCGAAGCACATCCTCCACAGCTTGAAGCGTCATATCACTGGCCGTGGTGATCACCAGCTCTGTTTCTTCCAGATCAATCTCAGTGTTGGAATCCTTGAGGTCATAACGGTTGCCCACATCGCGACGCACCTGATCGAGGGTGTTCACCAGCTCCTGACGGTCAAAGTCAGAGACCACGTCGAAGGAATACGTACTGGCCATGTCGCGAGCGTGTCGATCGTTCAGCTTAGAAAGCCACCGCCCCTTTCAAGGTTGCAGTCATCCCAGGCCCGTTATGGTCGCCGGACCTAATCGAAATCGATGACTCCTGCGTTTGCCTGGGCCCTCTGTCTGATGGGAGCCGTCGTGATGGTGAGCATCGTGCTTACCGGAGCCGGAAGGGCCAAAGCAGACTTCACCATGGCTGACCTGCAGGCACCACGGGCGATGTTTGAACGGCTGCCCGCCTTCGGTCAGCGCGCGGTCTGGGCACAGGAGAACAGCTGGGAAGCTCTAACCCTGGGGAGCCCCGCGATGCTGTTGTGTCTGATCAGTGGTGTCAGCAGCACCAGTGCCATCGTTGCAGCGTGGATCTGGCCAGGCATCCGTTTCGTCTATCTGTTCGCCTACGTCGGCAATGTGCCTCCCCTGAGGGGACTGTGTTGGGCAACTGGGGTGACGGCCGTCGGCGTCTGCTACGTCGAGGGGCTACGGGCCGTGATCAGCGCCGCTGGCTGATCAGTCGAAATAAAGAAGACTCACCACCTTCCCCATATCTTCTGCCGTTCGCGCACTTGCAAGCAGCGTTTCACTGTCATGAAACGCGAGGCAGATCAACTGATCACAGCGGTTGATGATCTCCTGATTGCACAAACTGCTGGCCATGGGCAAAGGCAGATCGTCCTGCTCGGGCTTATCAACAAGGTGCAGCACACGATCCAGGAGATCACGGATTTCAGGCACCTGCCGATCGAGGCTCTGGGGCAACAAGACCGTGAGCTTGGAGGGATCCACCTCCAGACATCCGCGAATCACCGCAGCGTTTACCCCTTGGGATCCTGATGTGACCAGGGAATGCCCTTCCTGAACGAGAGAGCGTGCCACCAACTCGATCAGATGAACCGCAACAACGGGGACATGGCGGCTACCAAGGATGGCGATCCTTCGCTGACTTTTGTCCTGCAACAGTGCAAGTTCCTGCGCCAGGGTGTCAACCCGATCGAGAGCTGGCAGATCCAGTGACTGACCCAAGGAAAACCCGCCGCCTGATTTCATCGGAAGCTAGCAACCATCAGGCGTGTTGAACCGTCAGATTCAATGCACTGAAGAGCTGATCCAGCTTGCAGTGCTCTTCCACAAGACGGAAGGCATAGGTCGCCTTCACGGCTTCATGCAGCCGCACATGTCCGAAGGCCTGCTCAATCACTTCCACCGTGGCGAGCGTGTCGTGCTCCACCTTGAGGAGGGGCACATCCAGCTCTTCAGCGCGGTTGATCAATTGAGGGAGAGGTTCCCCCGCTCCAGTCAGGATCAGGCACTGGGTTGAAGCCTCCAGAGCAGCCAACTGGATATCAGTGCGATCCGCACCCGTGACCACAGCCATGTTGCGTCGTTTGCGGAAGAACTCCATGGCTGAATTCACATTCATCGCGCCAATACTCAAGGTTTCCACCAGCAGTTCTTGCCGTTCTGGGCAGCAAATCACCCGCGCATTCAGCCGTCTTACCAACTCACCGACGGTGACGCTGCGCAGCAATGGGGAACGCGGCATGACCCCGAACACCTGCAAGCCAAGGCCCTGCAAGGCAGGAACCACCTGACGCTCCAAGCTCTCGACCTCCTCGGGGGTGACAGCATTCAGGACGACACCGACCAGGCGATCTCCAAGGGTCTGCTTGGCCGCCAGAAGAGCATCCACGCTGCGACTGTCCTGCCACAGGTGCACCAGCACGACCTTGGCATCAAGACCTGTCGCCAATTGCGGCAGGCTGAGGCCATACAGCAGCCCCTCCTGCAGGCTTCCCGCGCACTCCAAAAGGGTGAGTCCTTCGCCGGCCTCTATTTGCTGCCGCAGTTCATCGAAACCTTCGCCTGCATCCAGCTCGCCCAGGCCAAGGCGCTGGGCAGCTGTTGTCGGAGACAGCAGATGCATCGATGGAATCAGACGCTCCGACGGCAGATTCAGCGTTTCACCAACAAAGCGAACGTCATCGTCGATGAGGGGTTCAGGCAACGGCCCCTGGTTTGGATCCCAATCCAGGCTGGTGGCCAAGGGCTTTCCGAAGCGGATCTGCTGTCCGGCTCGCGCAAGCTGCTGGGCAATTCCCAGAACTAGGGCCGACTTTCCACTGAACGGCTCGCACGATCCGATCAACAGTGTCGTTCCCATAGAGGTGATGCCTGTCATCAATGAATCTAGGCCTGCTCAGGAGCATCACTGCGCTCAATCAACAGCCACTGCCAGAACCCATCGGGGAGGTCCGGCTCCGATCGCTGCGGATGAGAGCGATCCATCAACCAGGCCACCAGTTGATGAGTCACCAGAGAGAAATCAACGTCCCCCTCGGTATGACCAGGAAAACGGAGTTCGCATTCCAGCCTCTCCAGGGGCGCAGCGACCCCTTTCCAGCGGAGTTCATAGGGGTATCCATCCATTCCGGCAACGGGACGCCGCCCCTCCAATTCACCGCGACGCAGGATCTGCAGGGCTGCGGCCAGATCCTGCTCACGACTGACACCACCGCAATAGGGAGCAAACAGAACCAGTTGGGCAGCATCTGACACAGCTGTTGTTGGGTTCCTGGTTCAGTCGTTTCAAGGATGCCCCAAGCTGGCCCCATGGCCCAGTCCCCCTTCCACGGCCGAACCATCGGCATCACAGGCGCGCGCGGAGCTCTGGGCGTAGCCCTTTCCCGTTGCTTCCGTGGCGCAGGCGCCCACGTGATCGGTTTCACGCACGGTGCGACACCTCAAGAGCAAACGGATGGCCCCCACCGCTGGGTGAGCTGGAGCTGCGGCAACGAAGCCAGCCTGGACGCCGATCTGGCGGACATCGATGTTCTAGTTCTCAACCATGGAATCAATCCTCAGGGCGACCAAAGCCCTGACGTGATCAATCAAGCCCTGGAGATCAACACCCTGAGCAGCTGGCGGCTGATGCAGCGTTTTGAGGCCATCAGCAGAACCTCAACCCGGGGTTGTCCAAAAGAAGTGTGGATCAACACCTCGGAAGCGGAAATTCAGCCTGCCGTCAGTCCGGTGTACGAACTCACCAAACGAATGTTGGGTCAGCTGGTGAGCATCCGTGGTGCTGTGCTCGATCGATCAGGGCGCGAAGCCCTGATCCTGCGCAAGCTTGTGCTCGGCCCCTTCCGCTCATCGCTCAATCCCATTGGGGTCATGGGAGCCGATTTCGTTGCTGAACAGGTGCTGCGACAAGCCGGCTGGGGGTTTCGCCTCGTGATCGTGACCCCAAACCCACTGACCTATGTCTTAATGCCCCTGACCGAGCTCGGACGGAGGATCTACAGCCAGATCCTCAGTCGCCCCGATCCGTGAGGATCTCGCACCCGTCGCTGGTGACCAGAACAGTGTGTTCCCACTGCGCGGAAAGCGATCCGTCGCGGGTGACGACAGTCCACTGATCTCGGAGTGTGCGGCATGCCTTGCTGCCAGCATTGAGGATTGGCTCAATGGCCAGGGTCATGCCGGGACGCAGGGTGACGTTAGGAAGCTCATCGGTGCGGAAGTTGAACACGGAGGGTTCTTCGTGCAGGTTCCGGCCCACACCGTGGCCGGTGTAATCCTCCACGACACTGAAACCGTTGGCCTTGACGTGGTCTTCAACCGCTCCAGCGATATCCAGCAGGGTGTTCCCGGCTTTGACTTGGCTGAGACCAGCCATCAAGGACTCCTTGGCAACACGGCTCAACGTCTGAGCTTCCTCGGGGGCATCACCCACGCAGATCGTGATGCAGCTGTCTCCGTGGTAGCCCTCGAAGTACGCGCCGGTGTCAACTTTCAGCAGATCGCCCTGCCGGATCACCCGCTTCGCACTGGGAATGCCATGCACCACCTCGTTGTTGATGCTGGCGCAGATGCTCGCTGGAAACCCGTGATATCCCTTAAAGCTCGGGGTCGCGCCCATTTCCCGAATGCGTTTTTCAGCGTAGGCATCGATATCCCCAGTGGTCTGACCGGGCTCCACCATTCCCATCACTTCCCGGAGCACGGTTGCAACGATGTGACTGGCCTGGCGCATGATCTTCACCTCGCGCGCCGATTTGATCTCAACACCTCGACGCTTCTGGATCCGCGGCCCGGTTGCTGTCACCTGCCCCTGCGCAGCCTGGGTGGATGCCAGAAGATCAGCAAAGAGATTCATGGCTCAACCGAATATCCGTCACGCTATCAACAGCAACCGAATTGATGCCGGTCATGACGCTGCTTGTGCGCTTGCGCGAACTGCACCGAAGCGTTGCACCATTCGTTCTGGCGCCACTTCTAGTGACGGTGTTCTCCGGCGTCAGTTATCGCTTGGCCCGTGATTGGTTCGGAGCGAGCCGCGAGCAGGTGCACTGGTTGATGGTGGTGCATGAAGGGGAATGGCTTGGATCCACACTGGAACCGCTCGTCGTGCTTCTCAACGCAGTTGGCCTGTTGTGGATGCTGATCACAGGCGCGGTGCTCCTGATCGAACGATGGCGCCGGAAGGTACACTCATAGTTTGGCGATTCAACGCGGAGCTGGGATGGCAGCCGATTCGAAGGACACAGTGGTGACCGACGAGAACACCGAAGCGGCTGTGGATACAGCACCTGAGGCCTCAGAGGCAAAGCCCAACAAGGCTGCTAGCGCTCCTACAAAGAGGCTGAGCGCCGAGGCTCTAATTCGCAGCTTTGAGACGGCTCAGCAGAAGGATGATCTTCCTGAGATCTACGTGGGTGACACGGTTCGTGTTGGCGTGCGGATCAGTGAGGGCAACAAAGAACGTGTGCAGCCCTACGAGGGCGTGGTGATCTCCAAACGCCATGGAGGCCTCAATCAGACCATCACGGTGCGGCGGATTTTCCAAGGCATCGGTGTTGAGCGGGTGTTCATGGTTCATAGCCCCCAGGTGGCTTCCATCAAGGTGGAGCGGCGCGGTAAAGTGCGCAGGGCGAAGCTTTTCTATCTGCGGGAACGGGTGGGCAAGGCCACCCGCGTGAAGCAGCGCTTCGATCGCTGAGGTTTCGACCTCGTTCAATCAGTTGCCAACAACGTTGGCTTAGGGGTTCATCGCCTTGCGCCGTTAGTTCAGTTGGTAGAACGCAGGTCTCCAAAACCTGATGTCGGGGGTTCGAGTCCTCCACGGCGCGTCCGATGTTCCCCTCGTGCAGTTTCCCGGTTCTGAGCATGGAGTTGGATCTTCAACCTGGTGATGTTGTGAAGGTGTTGGAGTCAGCCGCCCTTGGCTGGGTCCGAGCCCGAGTGATACGCGTCAAATCTGGCGGCCGTGTGGTCGTTCAAAGTGATCAAGGTCGTGAGTTCACCGCTCGTGGCAATCAGGTTCGGCTGATTGAACCAGCTGGATTCCGCCCCTGAACTTTGTTCTGTCGGTTTTCAACCGATGTGAACTGCTTTGTCCCGACGACTGTGTCGTCGGGATTTTTTTAATGGCAGCGATCTGGTGACAAATCAAGCTTGTTCGTCGCTTCAGTTGTTGACGGAGGGCAGGGCGACGGTTGATACTGATCGGGTCGTCAAGGCGACACAGATCAAGCTGTTCTGAGGAACACTCCTAAAAGCTTGCTTTGATCTGGGACCGTAGTTCAACCGGTTAGAGCACCGCCCTGTCACGGCGGAAGTTGCGGGTTCGAATCCCGTCGGTCCCGTTCTCACCACCAAGAGCATCGATGGTGCGCGTTCGATTGGCCCCTAGCCCAACGGGCACGCTTCATATCGGAACGGCACGCACAGCTGTTTTCAACTGGCTTTACGCCAAGCATGAGCAGGGAAAATTCGTGCTCCGCATTGAAGACACCGATAAAGAGCGGTCAAAACCGGAGTTCACCCAGAACATCCTTGAGGGCTTGCAATGGCTCGGGCTCAACTGGGATGAGGAACCCGTCATCCAGAGCGAACGGGTCTCCCAGCATCGTGAGGCGATTCAGTCCCTGCTCGATCAAGGATTGGCCTACCGCTGCTACGCCAGCGAATCGGAACTCACGGCCATGCGCGATGCGCAAAAAGCCTCTAACCAGGCTCCGCGCTACGACAACCGTCACAGGAATCTGACACCGGATCAGGAGCAAGCCTTTCAGGCGGAAGGGCGTGAAGCGGTGATCCGCTTTCGGATTGATGACGCCGCCGAGATCCGCTGGAACGATCTGGTGCGTGGAGCCATGAGCTGGAGTGGCTCTGACCTCGGTGGTGACATGGTCATTGCCCGTCGCGCGCCGGCGGATCAGATCGGGGACCCTCTTTACAACCTTGTGGTGGTGGTGGATGACGCCGCAATGGAGATCACCCACGTGATCCGCGGTGAAGACCACATTGCCAACACGGCCAAGCAACTGCTCCTTTACGAGGCGCTGGGTCTGCCCTTACCCACCTTTGCCCACGCCCCTCTCATCCTCAATTCTGAGGGACGCAAACTCTCCAAACGAGATGGGGTGACGTCCATCAATGACTTCCGCGCCATGGGATACACCCCTGACGCCATTGCCAACTACATGACCCTTTTGGGTTGGTCCGTTCCGGAGGGCATGGAGGAACGATTCAGCTTGAGCGAGGCCGCTGCCGTCTTCAGCTTCGAGCGTGTCAACAAAGCAGGTGCCCGCTTCGACTGGGACAAGCTCAACTGGCTCAACGCCCAGGTTTTGCATGGCTGGACATCGGAGCATCTCCTGAAAGAGCTGACACCACTTTGGGCTGGGCGCGGTTGGGAGCAACCCAACAGCAACAGTTGGAGCCTCGACCTCTGTGCCTTGCTGGGCCCGTCGCTCACCCTGCTGAACGATGGCGTCGATCAGGCGGCACCGTTCTTTGAATGTCCGGAACTCCAGGAGGATGCTCTTGAGCAACTGGCTGTAGACGGAGCGAAAGCGGCCGTCACCAACCTGATTGAGCGCCTTGAGAGCAAACCATGGGATGGAATGGATACCGATCAAGCCAAGGCCTGGTTGGGGGATGCCGCCAAAGCAGCCGGTGTGAAAAAAGGAGTGGTGATGAAATCCCTGCGCGCCGCATTGCTTGGGCGTCTTCAAGGACCGGATTTGATCACAACATGGTCACTGCTGGCCCGAATCGGTGAGGACCTGCCGCGTCTGCGGCGCTGCCTCAGCTGACATTGGTTCAACGTCATCGCCTTTGACCAGACCGAGAGCCCGAGCTAACGGTTGAGCAGTAAGGCCCTGCAGACCAACGGTCATCAGGATTGTCAGAAACACCAGCCCCTGAAGACGTCCAGCCCCCAAGATGCCGGCCTGTTCGAGACGTATGGCGAACAGTGAGGCCACTGATGCAGTAACGATTCCTCGAGGAGCGAGCCAACCCAGAAACAGGCGTTGTTCAAGGTTGTAGGGCAGGCCAATTGTGGCCACACCTACGCCGATCGGGCGCACCACCAGCATCAACGACAGCACACACAGAATCCCGCCCCAACCGAGCGGACTGAGTTCAGCCCAAGACACGTCAGCCGCCAGAAGCGGAAAGAGCATGGTGATCGCCAACTGCGCCAGTTCCTGAATCAGACCATCCAGTTCGGCGGTGTGCGGTCCTGGACGGCGACCGACGACGATGCCTGCTGCCACCGAAGCGGGAAGGGCTGATTCAGGCAGCAGCCACTCACTGACGCCGTACATCAGAAACAGCAAACCCAGGCTGAGCTGAAGCGGTAACCCCTTCAACTGATCGGGATTGAGTCGTCTCAGGACCTCTGACAAGAGCCAGCCGACGCTCCCGCCGATCAGCACACCGCCACCCAATCGATACAACAGGCCGAGCATGACCTCACGCCAGCCATGCAGATTGCCAATGGCAAGCTCCAACAGCAACAGAGCTAAAACAGCACCGATGGGCTCAAGGACCAGTCCTTCAGCCTCAAGAACTTCACCCAGAGGCGGTGCGAGCCGAATCTGACGCACCAACGGGGTGACCACCGTTGGCCCCGTGGCCAGCACGATGGCGCTGAAAACGGCGGCAAGCGACCAGCTGAGGCCAGCAAGCCAATGGGCCGCCACCAGACCACCTCCAAGGGAGATCAACAGGCGTAGGGCTGCGATGCGCTGCACCGTGGCCTTGATCGTGTCACCGGGCAGGCGGAGATTGAGTCCGCCGTCGAACAGCACCAGGCTGACCAGCAGACCCACCACAGTCCCAAGCCCGGAGCCAAGGTCGAGGGGTTCCACCCAACCCAAACCCGAGCGACCGATCAGCAGCCCAGACAGGAGCAGCAAAACAACTCCAGGCAATCCAGACGTGGCCGCCAGAAGGCGCGCCGAAGCACCCGAGAACACAGTGACGCCCCAGAGGAGGCCCAGACGCTCAGGCGTCATCGACGGAGGAGAACTGAGGTTCCACGCGCACGCCAATCACAGCCTGGGGCCGAACGACCAGATATTCACCCTCCAGATCGCTGATGGGAACGTTGACGAAGCCGCCCTGCGTCTCGGCATTGACCAAACCTTGGTACCACTCCTGAAAGGTCTTGAGTTTCGGGAAGAACACGCGCTCGGTCTGCCCTCCCACAAGGTGGAGATGGACGGCATAACGGCGAGGCGTACGGGACATCAGTGCGGAAGGACATCCGTCATGGTTTTCACAGGATGACGGATCGGTTCAGGGTCTGCCCATAGAAAAGGGTGAAGACCTGCCCGTCGCGGGGCATAAAGCGGATGGCGTGGCTGTCCCGAGGCCGTCAACCCCAACATCAAAGGGTGAGGAGAATCGGGAACAGATCGTTTGCGCTCAGCAAGCAACTTTTGAATCCCGTCAAGAACGGCCTGAGCCCGATCCAGTCGCGCCCCATTCACCCCCCAACCGCACCAGAGATCGACCCCAGGCATCAGGGACCAGTGGTTGAGCCATCGCATCAGGAAGTAGTCGTTCCGAACACCAATTGGATCCTTCACCCTGAGCAGCGCCGCAGGCGATGGCGAGATGCGAGCAAACAAATTGAGAACGACCAATTCCCGATATCCCCATTCCCTTGTGAAGCCAATCAATCGACGCAGGGTCGGGTCATCGCGCTGTCCATCAGCCCTTGAGGGGTTCAGTCCGATGAAAAGCAGGCAACCCTCCCCAGCGCCCAGGCAACGCCTCAGCCACCAGCGATAGCAGCCATCGCTGCTCAGCAGCGCCTCAGACTCCGAGGTGGCGGCAACACCGCTCAAGAATGCGTTCGCTGGCGTGACCATCGCCGAAGGGATTAACGGCGCGGGACATCTCTTCATAGGCCGTGGGATCCCCAAGCAGGCGCGAGGTCTCTTCCACAATCACATCGGGATCGGTGCCCACCAGCCGAGCCGTTCCCGCATCAACGGCCTCCGGCCGCTCCGTGGTTCGCCGCAAAACCAGAACAGGTTTGCCGAGCGCAGGAGCTTCCTCCTGGAGACCGCCGGAATCGGTCAGCAGCAGGCAGCAGCCTTTCATCGCCGCAACAAGCCGGTCGTAATCCAAAGGTTCGGTCAGAACGACACGGGGATGACTCCCCAGAAGAGCCTGCAATGGCTCACGCACCGTCGGATTGCGATGCATGGGCAGCAGGAGGGCGGTGTCGGGGTATCGATCCAGCACCTGCAGCATGCCTGCAGCGATGTCATGGAGACGATCACCCCAATTCTCCCGCCGATGCACGGTGGCCAGGATCACCCTCTGTTGGGCCCAGTCGAGTCCATCGAACTGGATATCCGGCGCCGATTCCGCCATCAGCAACAACGCATCGATCACTGTGTTTCCAGTCACGGAGATCTCCCCGACAACACCGGATGCCTTCAAATTGGTTTCCGCCTTAGCCGTAGGCGCGAAGTGAAGTGTCGCAATCTGGGAGAGCAGTCGACGATTGGCTTCTTCAGGGAAGGGGTCCAGAAGATTGTCGGTCCGCAGACCAGCCTCCACATGCCCAACCGGGATCTGCTCGTAAAACGCTGCCAGGCCAGCGGCAAAGGCCGTGGTGGTATCCCCTTGAACCAGGACCAACTGCGGGGGATAGGCCTGAAAGTCTTCACGCAGCCCTTGAAGCGCTGCACAGGTGACGTGCGTCAGGGTTTGGCGGGGCGCCATCAGGTTGAGATCCTGATCAGCTTGGAGATGAAATAGATCCATCACCTGGGCCACCATTTCACGGTGCTGCCCGGTCAGGACGACCCGAGTCTTCAGCGCATTACAGGCCTGGAACATCCGGATCACCGGAGCAAGCTTGATCGCCTCCGGACGCGTTCCCAGAACGATCGTGACACGGGGCTGTTCAGCCATTCCATCCAGACGGACCGCTGGAGTTTACGGGCGTCAACCCGGAGAGAACAGTGAGAAAACCTTGCCAGCCTCAGCATCGGGACGATCCTGAAGGGGAATCTCTCGCCATCACCGTGGCTCAGCCGGTTTCCCCCCCCAGCTTCCCGCCGCGCCCGACGCCAGACCGGACCTCTAAGACGTCAGTACGGAGCCCTGCAGTGACTCCGGTCATCCAGAGCGCCGGGCCGAAAGCGGCAAAGGATGGTTCTCCAAGCCTGGAAGAGATCGTTCACATCGCCCATGAAGCCGGCCATTCCGATGTGCACCTGGGGGTTGGAGAAGTCCCGCGCTACCGAGCCCGAGGGGACATCCAGGGCACGGAATGGCCCGTGACCGATGCCGATGTTTTTCAAGGATGGCTCCATGAAATCCTGACGCCTCAGCAAATCGATGCCTTCATCAGCGACAAGGAATTTGACGGCTCCCATGCTTTTGCCTTCGTGCGCGTGCGAATCAACCTGATGGATTCGCTGCGGGGGCCGGCAATGGTGCTGCGCCTGATTCCGCAGACAATCCTCAGCATGGAGCAGCTGAATCTCCCAAGCGTGCTGGAAGGTCTCGCGGCCCGTCCGAAGGGACTGATCCTGGTGACTGGACCGACAGGGTCTGGCAAGAGCACAACGCTGGCGGCCATGATCGACTGGATCAACCGCAACGAAGCTCGACACATCCTCACGATCGAGGACCCCGTGGAATTCGTGCACGAAAGTCGTAAGTCCCTCATCCGCCATCGCGAAGTGGGGTTGCACACGCTGAAGTTCCACAACGCATTACGGGCTGCCTTACGGGAAGACCCGGATGTGATCTTGGTGGGCGAAATTAGGGATCAAGAAACACTATCCACAGCGCTCGAAGCCGCGCAGACCGGCCATTTGGTTTTCGGAACGCTGCACACCAATTCAGCGGTCAAGACCGTGGAACGGGTCCTTGGCATGTATCCCGCTGAAGAGCAAGAGAGCGTGCGCCGGTCGTTGTCAGAGGCACTGATCGGGGTGATTGCCCAGGGACTGATCAAGACCACCGATGGGAAGCGGGCGGCTTATCACGACATCCTGATCAACACAGACGCCTGCAAGGACTACATCCAGCGGGGGGCCCTCGATGAGGTGGAGGAAATCATGGAACGCAGCGGCTTCGACGGGATGGTGACGACCAATCAATCCCTTCTGGCCCTGGTGGAGTCGGATCGCATCGAGGGAGATCAGGCTGTTGCCGTGAGCCTCAAACCCAATGAGCTGGCTCAAGCCCTACGGGGCCGAAGCTGATCAGCCTCCGCTGAACACACGCACCAGCAGAACGACAGCGATCCCGGCAGACAGGCCGATCATCGCCAGGCGACCGTTCCAGATCTCAGCCTGAGGAGTGAAGCCCCGCTTCCAAGCATTCAGTTCTTCAGCCTCCACTGGCGCCGGGGAATCTGATCTGGATTCGAGTTGGTCCACGACGCTGGTGCCGAAGAGTGGGCACAAGCCTAAAAGGCTTTCTTAAAAGGGTGGATCTGTTGCGTAAAGAGCATTGGCCTGGTCCAAGGGCCAGCGAGGGGCGACCCCGGATTCAAGAGACGTCGAGCCTGTGTTCTGGCTCAGGCGCATCAAGGCCGCTGCACCGATCATCGCGGCGTTGTCTGTGCAGTACGCGAGAGGAGCGATTGAGACAGCAATTCCCCGCTCCTGCCCGCGTTCAAGCATGCACTGGCGCAGGCGGCGGTTCGCCGCGACGCCGCCCACCATCACCAGTTGGCCAACACCATGGTCTTCAGCACAGCGGAGGCTGCGCTGCACAAGAACATCGGCCACCACCTGTTCGAAGCTGGCGGCCAGGTCTGCAAGAGGCAGTGGATCCGTTGTCTGTCGGAGTGTTTCGACCGTGCGGAGCATGGCGGTCTTGAGCCCACTAAACGAAAAGTCGTAGGGATGGAACCCCCCGCCCGGCAATGAAATCCGACCCTTAGGCAACTTGAAACATGTTGGATCACCCGTTTCAGCAACGGCCTGAATAGCTGGGCCTCCGGGATAACCAAGATCCAGTAAGCGAGCCACCTTGTCGAAGGCTTCGCCAGCGGCATCGTCATGACTTCGACCAAGACGCTTCATGCCCCCGTCAACGGCCACAAAAATCAGTTCGGTGTGACCTCCACTGACCAGCAGCACCAGATAGGGAGCCTGAGGAGGGTCCTCTCCAAGCATCACCGAGGCCAGATGGCCCTCCAGATGGTGGATGCCAAGAAAGGGACGCCGGTGCAATGCCGCAAGAGTGCGGCCGGTCACCGACGCCACCATCAGAGCCCCGGCCAACCCCGGCGTGATCGTGGCTGCAATGGCATCCAGCTGACCCAAGGCCAGACCAGCCTCATCAACAACCGCCGCAATCAACCCAGGCAGGGCCTCAACATGGCGACGGGAGGCGATTTCTGGCACAACGCCACCCCAGCGAGCGTGCTCCTCCACCTGGGATGCAATCTGTGAGGCCAGCACTTCAATGCGACCGTGGTCATCACGACGAAGAACCGCAGCAGCGGACTCGTCACAACTTGTTTCGAGGGCAAGCACCGCATGCATCGAAGTGATGCCCCTCCCCTACTCTCCGACTTGTGACATCTTGCCCTTTCGGGGCACCGTTCAGAGGAATCGTTCCGATGCGTCGTCTCTTCGCCGTCGTGCTTTCAGCACTCCTGGTGTTCGGCTTCGCCCCCGTCGCGAAGGCGGATGTGGCTGGCCTCACACCTTGCTCAGAAAGTGCTCGCTTCCAGCAGCGTGCCGCTGCTGCCACAACGCCTCAGGCCAAAGCTCGCTTCGAGATGTACAGCAAAGCATCTTGTGGAGCAGATGGACTTCCCCATCTGATCGTTGATGGCCGCTGGAGCCATGCCGGGGATTTTGTCTATCCCGGGATCATGTTCCTGTACATCACCGGATGCATTGGTTGGGCTGGTCGTGAGTACCTGAAAGCCACCCGCGGCAAAAATGCCGCCAACTACGAAATTTTCATCGATCGCAGCATCGCCATCAAGAGCCTTTTGGCAGCAGCCACTTGGCCGCTGGCTGCTTTTGGTGAATTCACCAGCGGCAAGCTGCTCGAAGACGACAGCAAGGTGACTGTTTCACCTCGCTGATTAAGACGACTTCAAACATTGCCTTCTCAAGAATGAACAAATTTCTTACAGCCGCACCTGTTGTTGCAGCCATCTGGTTCACAGCCACTGCTGGAATCCTGATCGAGTGGAATCGCTTCTTCCCCGATCTTCTGTTTCACCCCATGTGATTCACCTGGTGAATTTCACCTACGCAGGGAACCTTCGGGTTCCCTTTTTTATTGCCAATCACAATCAATATCGCTAAAAGTAAGATCTCATCCTTGAACATCATGACGCCGTTCCCCTCACGTCCATATACCAAGTTGCTTGCCGGTTGTTTCTCTGTGTCTGCCGTTGCTCTTGGCAGCACGATTTCTCTACCGACAGCAGCCCAGGTAGAGGTTCAGTTTTTTGACAACCAAATCACAATTAAGGAAGTCAAAGCAGCTCAGAAGGGCTGGTGTGATGCACTGTTGACCATCAGCCAGGCATATCAAAAGGGTGGACATACTGCCGCAAAGGCCAAAGCATCAGCCATCATTGATGCCGCCTACGGCTACCAATACGGCCCAGTCGCATTCAAGCCGACCTATGCCGTAGGCGAAACGACCTTCCGCCCAACCCGCCAAGGAGCTTTGGCCTATTTTGTTGGGCCTGATCCAGACGTGAAGCAGTTTGGGCCCAAACAAGGTTTCGCGACCTATAGAAATTGGAAGACGTGCACGATTAAAAACGACACGATTCAGTTGATCGGAAATACAGCCAACACAATGGGCACTGTTACGTTGACTGACTCCAATGGAGTCCAAGGCTCGGTCGAAAAAACCTGGACGTTTTGGCAGCCAACACCCGGCACAGTGCGCATTGTTCTTCATCACTCATCTGCACCATTTGATGCGCGCTGAGTCCCCGTCTCAATTGAGATCCCCAGAGCTGAGCCCCATATAGCGCTCGAGCTGTTGCAGGGCCGAATCAAGGTTGTCGTTGACAACGACAACATCAAATTCGGCCTGGGCCTTGAGTTCATCCCGTGCTCGTGAAAGACGAAGTTGGATGGCTGCCTCAGAATCTGTTCCACGACCGCGGATCCGGCGCTCCAATTCCTCAAAACTGGGGGGAGCCAGAAAAATCTGAAAGCCATCCGGGAAACTTCGACGCACCTGGCGCGCACCTTCCAACTCGATCTCCAGGAGCACAGGACGGCCCCCGGCCAACTGTTCTTCAACTGGACGTCTGGGAGTGCCGTAGCAATTCCCCGCGAATTCCGCCCACTCCAAAAAACCCCCTTCAGCCACCAAGGCCTCAAAACCAGCACGGCTGTGGAAGAAGTAGTTGATGCCGTCCTGCTCGCCCTGACGCGGGGAACGCGTGGTTGCCGAGACAGACAACCAGATCTTGGGATGGCGTTCCAGAAGCTGGTTCACCAGCGTTCCCTTGCCGACACCGCTCGGCCCCGTGATCAAGGTGAGCTTTCCACTGGTGGACATCGCGGCGTCTGCGTGGGTCAGCAGAGTAGGAAGCTCCACTGCCGCACCCGGTGCACCCGGTGATCGCCTCCACCAGCCTTCAGCCCATGGATCTCACCACGCTTCGCGCGGTGCTCTGGGATCTGCGTCCAAGGCTGGTGCCCAGCCGTTTCGAAAAGGCCCAACAACCTGACCCGGGAACGATTCAACTGGGCTGTCGCAGCCTGAAAGGGATGGTATGGCTGGAACTCAGCTGGCAAGCCGAGGCCCCTCGGCTGGTCGAGGTCAACCCTCCCCCGCGCAGCGGCAGCGGCAGCACCTTCGCGCAACAGTTGCAGCACAGCCTCCGCCAGCTGGCTCTCGTCGAACTCCACCAAAGCGGATTTGAGCGAGTCGTGGAATTCCGTTTCGCCCAGCGGCCGGGTGAACCGATTCACAGGATCCTCGTGCTTGAGCTGATGGGACGGCACAGCAACCTGCTGCTCCTCGATGAGCAACGCCGCATCATTGCTCTGGGAAGACAGGTTCGTGAGCATCAATCCCGTGTGCGCCCTCTCTCAACCGGCGATTCCTACAGCCCACCACCGACCCTTCAGGGCTTGGCACCCGATCGAACGGAAAGCTTTGAACGCTGGCAGGCTCGACTCTCTCTCGTCCCGATCCCCCTCCGCAAGGCCTTTCAGCAGACCTACCAGGGCATAAGTCCAGCCCTGGCAGCACAGCTCGCCGGTGACAACCTGAACAAACCCGTGGACACCCTGGAGACCAACCAGTGGCGAGACCTCTATGAACGCTGGTGTCTCTGGTTGGACCAACTCCACCTTGAACAGTTCGTCCTCGTGGTTGAAAACGACGGGCGCTACAGGGTATGGGGATCTCCCGATGCTGGTGTCAACCCACAACCCTCCCTAGCTCTCAAGCTGGGTTGTCTCCACCAGCAGTGCCTGGAACATCGCGCCTTGGCCAGGGTCAGCCATGAGCTACGACAACGCTTAGAGCGATGGCGCAGCAAAGAACAAACTGCCCACGATGACCAACGCCATCGCCTCGAGGCCACCGACGGACACGGGGTCCTTCAGAGCCAGGCGGATGCTCTCCTCTGCCTTGGCAACCCAAGCCGAGACCAGGTGGATGAAGCCCAATCGCTGTATCGCCGTGCCAAAAAACTGCGACGATCACGCCCAATCCTCGAGCAACGGATTGAGCACCATCAGCAACGTCTTCAACTGATCACTGAGAGCGAAACGTTTATCGAGGATCAACTGAGCGCGGAATGGCAGGACTACAAAGCACGACTCTCCGCCCTGAATGATCTGCAGGAGGAGCTCGAACAACTGTTGAAGCCCAAGGAGCGCCGTCGCGACGCGCGACTGCAGCGTCGACAAGATCAGCCCAGTCCTCTGGAACTGATCACCCCAGGACGGCTCACGGTTCAGGTGGGGCGAAACCATCGCCAGAACGACTGGATTTCTCTTCGCCAGGCCCGAAGCGGTGACCTCTGGTTCCATGCCCAGGAATGTCCAGGGAGTCATGTGGTGCTGAAGAGCTCCAACGGACTTGCCGACGAAGCAGATCTGGCCATGGCGACGGATCTGGCCGCCTATTTCAGTCGAGCTCGTGGCAACAAGCAGGTGGCGGTGGTGATGGTTCCAACCGATCAACTGCAACGGATTCCCGGTGCCGCCCCAGGCACAGTGCGCCATGGTCAAGCTGAAATCCGCTGGGGTGAGCCCCAGCGAGCGGAACAACGGCTGCTTGCCCCTAGCCTGAGCCCACAATCGGGCTGACCTGTTGCGCCGCCCGACCCGCGTCCGTGTCTGAGCGCCCCGACGGTCCCCCAGCCTTGCAGCCACCACCACCCATTCGCATTGGGAGGGCTCCTGGTGATGCTGATCTGCCGAATGAGGTGGAGATGCCCCTGGTGGACCACCTGGAAGAACTGCGTCAACGCGTGCTGCGCAGCCTGTTGGCCGTAGTGATCGGTGCGCTGGCCTGCCTACTGGGCGTCAAGCCGCTGGTGCGGCTGCTCGAGGCGCCAGCCAGCGGCATTCATTTCCTCCAGCTCGCCCCAGGCGAGTTTCTGTTCGTCTCGCTCAAGGTGGCCGGTTATGCCGGACTCACCTTGGCCCTTCCCTATGTGCTGTTCCAAATCCTGGCTTTCGTTCTGCCAGGCCTGACAGTCCGGGAACGGCGCCTGATCGCCCCCGCCGTTGCTGGGTCAGCGGTTCTCTTCATGGCGGGCTTGGCTTTCGCCTGGTGGGCCCTCGTGCCGGCCGCACTGCGTTTTCTAGTGAGCTACGGCGCCGATGTCGTTGAGCCGCTTTGGTCGATCGAGCGCTACTTGGACTTTGTTCTTCTGCTGATGCTGGCGACCGGGCTGGCGTTTCAGCTGCCGGTGCTGCAGCTGCTCCTGGGTGCCCTGAGGCTGGTGCGCTGGCGGCCGATGCTTGGTGCCTGGCGCTGGGTTGTGCTGGGGTCCGCCCTTGCTGGAGCCGTGCTGACACCGTCCACGGATCCCATCACGATGTTGCTACTCGCTGGAGCCATCACGGCGCTGTTTCTAATCGGAGTTGGCCTGGTGGCTCTGACCGAATCGCTCAGACCAGAAACTCCTTGATCAGCGTTTCCGCCTCTGGTCCTGACGCCTGCAGCGGAAGACTCAGCGCCTTCCCCAGACGCGGCTTATCACGGGTGGAAGCGAGCCAATCCCGCACCTCACCCGCCAAACCAAGACGATTCACAACATCCAGCACTTCACCGAGATGCTGCCGATAGGCCTCGAGGTCCATTTGAAACGACTGTTGCTCCAGATAGGCCCACATCACCTGGAGGTACAAACGGCGGCGTCGAACCACCAGTTGAAGGTCGTAGGTAGCCCGCCAGCGCTGGCGTAGACAGCCAATCACCTCATCGACGCTGATTGGCGGCTGGGGCACGGCGTTGGTGATTTCAAGCACAGAAGCTGATGCGGCAGGTACAGGAAGACACCAGTCGTTGCAAAGCTTGACAGGCACTTAAGCATCCATAATGGTCGGCAATCCGAGCTGGATGAACGTCCGCCATGACCCAACTCTCCTCGAGCGATGTGCCCGGAATGGGTCGTCGGCAGTTCATGAATCTGCTGACGTTTGGCTCCGTGACCGGTGTGGCCCTTGGAGCCCTTTATCCGGTAGCGAACTACTTCATCCCCCCCAAGGCCGCTGGCAGCGGTGGTGGCACCAGCGCCAAGGATGAGCTGGGCAATGCAATCACAGCCAGTGGCTGGCTTGCCAGCCACCCCGAAGGTGATCGCAGCCTTGTTCAGGGACTGAAAGGCGATCCGACCTACCTCATTGTCGAAGGTGAAGACGCCATCGGCAGCTATGGCATCAATGCCATCTGCACCCACCTCGGCTGTGTCGTTCCTTGGAACAGTGGTGCAAATAAGTTCATGTGTCCATGCCATGGCAGCCAATACGACGCCACCGGCAAGGTGGTCCGTGGCCCTGCCCCTCTCTCCTTGGCCCTGGCCAACGTCAGCGTTGAGAACGACAACGTATTCATGAGCCAGTGGACCGAAACCGATTTCCGAACTGGTGATAAGCCCTGGTGGGCCTGATCTTTCCCTCCCCTACGCCTGCATCCCCTCACCGTCCCATGCGTCGTCACCTCTCGCTTCTCCTTGGATCGCTGGTCATCGGACTGGCTCTGCTAATTGCCCCGTCTGCCAGCTGGGCATATCCCTTCTGGGCTCAACAAAACTACGAAAGCCCCCGGGAAGCCACCGGTAAAATTGTTTGCGCCAACTGCCACCTGGCCAAAAAGCTGACCCAGGCCGAAGTTCCCCAATCAGTTCTGCCTGACAGCGTCTTCACCGCCAGCGTCAAGATTCCCTATGAGCAGGGTCTTCAGGAAATCGGAGCCGACGGAAGCGACGTAGGCCTCCAGGTCGGCGCCGTTGTGATGCTTCCCGATGGCTTCACCCTCGCCCCTCAGGACCGCTGGACCGATGAGATCAAGGAGGAAACGGAAGGGGTCTACTTCACTCAATACAGCGACGACCAGCCGAACATCCTGCTGGTGGGCCCGATTCCTGGTGACCAGCACCAGGAAGTTGTCTTCCCTGTTCTCTCTCCTGATCCAGCCACCGACAGCAACATCCACTTCGGTAAGTACCAGATCCACGTCGGTGGCAACCGCGGTCGCGGCCAGGTTTATCCCACCGGTGAAAAGAGCAACAACACCATCTTCACGGCACCAGCAACCGGCACTATCGCCTCTATCGAACCTGGTGACAACGGCGCGAGCGTGGTCAGCATCACCACGGCTGACGGTGAAAGCGTGAACGAAACCATTCCCGTCGGGCCCCAAGTTCTGGTCAAGGCTGGCGACAGCATCGAGGCCGGCGCTGCTCTGACCGATGACCCCAATGTGGGCGGCTTCGGTCAAGTGGATGCAGAAATTGTTCTCCAGAACCCCGTTCGCATCTACGGATTGCTTGCTTTCTTCGCCGCTGTGGCTCTCGCACAGATCATGTTGGTGCTGAAGAAAAGGCAGATTGAGAAAGTTCAGGCAGCTGAAGCCAACTTCTGATTTCTATGGCTGTTGAAGCCCTATTTCCCCTGGCGACATTTCAGTCGCCAGGGGAATTTTTGCCTCAAACCGAAAACTGGTTTCTGCCGCTTCGGTGGTACGGCGTGCTCATTGCCACGGCAGTGCTGATCGGCTTGAACCTCTCCAGTCGCCTGGCAAAGCTCCGACATCTTGAGAACGGCCTAATCAGCGATCTGCTGCCCGTGCTCGTGCTGTTTTCCGTCATCGGGGCACGCATCTACTACGTGGCATTTGAGTGGCACAACTACGCATCGCAGCCGCTCAAGGCCCTTGCCATTTGGGAGGGAGGGATCGCCATCCACGGCGCTTTGCTTGCAGGAACGCTCACGCTGATCCTGTTCTGCCGCTGGCGCAAGCAACCCTTCTGGGATGTCCTTGACGTTCTGGTTCCTTCTGTGGCCTTGGGGCAGGCCATCGGTCGCTGGGGGAACTTCTTCAATTCTGAGGCATTTGGCGTTCCAACAGATCTGCCGTGGAAGCTGTTCATACCAGCGCAGAGCCGACCGGTTACTTACAGCACTTCGGAATTTTTCCACCCGACATTTCTCTATGAATCGGTGTGGAATCTGCTGCTCTTCGCAGTCCTGCTGCTGCTCTTCCGCCGCGGATTGAAGTCCCCCGGGATCCTCCCGGCGGGAGCTATGAGCTGCGTTTACTTGGTCGGTTACAGCCTTGGCCGCGTCTGGATTGAAGGTCTTCGCATCGATCCCCTCTGCATCGGCTCACTTCCCCCCGCATGCGAAGGGGGCATCCGCATCGCCCAACTGATGAGTTGCACGTTGGTCGCTCTCGGCGGGATCGGGCTTTGGTGGCTATATGGACGAAAGCGATCCCTGCCTGATCCATCAGGCCAACGCAGTTGAGTCACGTTGTCAGTTTCGTTGGAGCAGGCCCAGGTGCTCCAGACCTGCTTACCCTTCGCGCTGCTGAACGGCTCAAACGGGCTGAGATTCTGGTCTGGACGGATTCCTTGGTCTGTCCTGCAATCACCGATCTAGCTCCAGCCGATTGCGAACGGATCCGCACCAGCACGACAACGCTCGAAGAGCTGATCCCTTTGCTCATCGATCGCTACCGCCAGGGCAAACGGGTGGTCCGGCTCCATGACGGCGATACGGCGCTCTACAGCGCCATCAATGAACAGATCTGTGCCTTGAGTGACGCGGACATCCCCGTGGAGGTGGTACCTGGAATCAGTGCCTACCAAGCCGCAGCAGCTGGACTCGCTAGCGAACTCACGCTTCCAGGAGTGGTGCAGACCATCGTGCTCAGTCGGGCCGGAGGACGCACCGGTGTGCCGGCACGGGAGGAGCTCGGCAGGTTGGCAACCCTGCGCGCCAGCCTTTGCATCTACCTCAGTGCAAGACATGTCGAGGAGGTGCAAACCACCCTTCTGGATCACTACCCAGACGACACTCCCGTGGCGATCGGACATCGGGTGAGCTGGCCTGATCAAATGCTCACGGTGGTCCCTTTGAGGGAGATGGCTGCGGCCAGTCGAGAACGCAATCTGATTCGAACCACGCTTTATGTGGTGAGTCCTGCTCTCGCCGGTGGCCCTCAACGCTCACGTCTGTACTCCCCTAACCACGACCACCTATTCCGTCCGAAAACCCAATAGGCGGTGGTTTAGGATCAATTTGTGCGGGCGATTAGCACAGTGGTAGCGCACTTCCTTCACACGGAAGGGGTCACTGGTTCGAATCCAGTATCGCCCATATTTTTTGGTGCCATCGACTCTTGGGGTTCACCAAGGGGGCTGACTGAATGATCAATTGGGCCTAAATTTCGACAGGTACTAGGTCGACTTACTCATCCATGCACGAGCGGAGTCTTACGGAAGACCAGAGCAAAGATGCGGGCCTGGTCCAAGTAGGGCGACAGTTGGCTGAAGCACGGGCTGGAGCCGGCCTGACAAGGGACCAGCTGGCCAGCCAGATGCACATGGGAGTGGAGCAACTCACCGCACTGGAACGAGGCGATCAAGACGCACTGCCAGAACCTGTCTTTATTAAAGCCATGGTGCGTCGGCTCAGCTCCCATCTTGGTTTAGATGCCGACGCCATGGTGCAGGCCATCGGCCCCCTCTCCACCAGCAAGACCAAACAGCCGGCTCCTGGACCCACAACTCGGGGAATCGCCCCGCAGAAACCGGCAAGACTCAACCCGCTCTCTCTTCTTGCCCTAGCCGGTTTGACAGGCCTGGGGGTGGTTGTATGGAGCAACGCTTCAGAACTTTCGCGCTTCGCCCAAGGGTTGAGACCTGCGAGCCGAACGCCCGTCATGAACGAGCCGGCTTCGCCTCCTGAAGCCAAAACAGATGTCGCATTGGCGGTTGAGCTGGAGTCACTCATCGTCCCAGCGCCGCCGACAGCACAAAAAGCTCTCACGATCAGCAGCAGCGAACCGAGCTGGATCGCCCTGCGTCGTGAGGGGATTGTGGAATTCGAAGGGCTTCTGAACGGTGAACGCAGGATTGAAGATCCAGAGCTGGTTGAGATCTACGCCGGCCGGCCCGATCTCGTGCAGCTGACGTCGCCAGACGCTGAAACAAGAACCCTTGGAGCTGTTGACGACATCCGCTGGATCCGACTCAATCCTGAACTCTGACGCGCAGATCGACTCCGACGGCCTCCCGTACGACCTCAGCGCAGCTCTGCAAACTCCACTGCTCAAGACTGACGTTCTGGTTCACCCGCTCGCGAACGATCTCCAGATGCAGGACTCCTCTCACTGCTTGAATGCGCAGTGCTGAGATCACTGGTTCTGGCCTGCGATCCAGAGCAGCGGCCAAGCGCAGCAAAATGGCCATCTGATGAACGCAACGACGATTTTCTCGGTTGGCCAGGAGCTGCCAGGACTCATGACGCTTCTTGGGCAAGCTGCGGCGGTGATAGCGAGCAATCGCCGCCACCATCAGATGTTCCGCTTCTGAATAGCCGAGCAGTTCGCCATGGCGAATCAAATACCAAGAATGCTTGTGGTACGCGCTGATGTTGATGTGCTGGCCACAGGTATGCAGCATTGCTGCAGCCCAAAGCAGTTCGCGACCTTCGCCACTGTCGTCATGCATCACCCCGTGCGTGGCGTCGAACAGCTGGAGGGCATGGCTGGCGACCCGTTCTGCCCTGCTCTGATTCACCGCAAACCGCTGCACCTGATGAATCACGGTGCGTTGTCGAATGCTGCTCTGAAAGCTGAAGCGATCCTCAAGAAGACCGTGGCGAAGCATCCAATCGACGATGAGACCTTCCCTGAGGGCCCGCTCACTGAGGACTAGCTCGTCAACACCAAGCATTTGCATAGTGGTTTGCAGAATCAGCGCACCGGGAACAATGATTTCGGCCCGCCGGTCATTGATGGGAGCCAAATTCCGCCGTTGAGCGGGGGTCATCGTGATTAAGCGATCGACCACCCGGTCCAGACGCTGCCGGGGGAGTCGATACCCGTGCAGCTTGCGCGGTGGACGCTCCTCTTCACTCGCCGCAAGAGAACCAATAGCCATCGCCGTGCCGCTGGTTGCCACCAGCACAGGTGTTTCACCGGGTTTGATCCTGCGACGCACTTTGTCGACCGCAGGTTCGAGCGATCCCTGAATGAACGCCTGCAGAAACGATCGACGTTTGGGGGGCATCGGATCGTCTTTGACGAAGTCCCGCTGGAGACGCACAGCACCGACACGGGTGCTGGTGAGGGCGCGGGCATCGCGACCATCCGCAAGGATCAGTTCAGTGGAGCCTCCGCCGATATCGAGCAAAAGATGCGGACGATCTCCAAAAGGCATTCCTGAAAGCACACCCAGATAGATCAGCCGGGCCTCTTCAGGGCCACTGACCAGATCCACCTCCATCTCGAGGTCATCCAGGATGGTTTGGAGAAAATCGCGGCCATTGGGGGCTTCTCGAACGGCACTCGTCGCCGCGGTAACGATCTGCTCAACTTGATGGCTAGCGGAGAGATCCTTGAACTGGCGAAGGGTTTCATACCCTCGTTGCATCGCCGCTGCGGTCAGTTCACCGGTCTCGGGATCACGCTCCCCCAGACGCGTGGTGACCTTTTCAGCCTGGATGATGCGGAAGGTGCGCAGCTTTGGATCAATGGCTGCGACCAGTAGATGGAAGGAATTCGTTCCGATATCGATCGCTGCAATCCGACGCAGATCTGGATTCGCCGGCTGGGGCAAACCGTTGTTCTGTTCCGTTGGCTTGGCTGGGGCCTCGGCATCCAGCATCAACGTCAGGAAGGGAGGTGAATCCACTCTGCCACTCACAGCCGGAGCCATAAGACCCTGACTAGGGTTCTTCAAATCTCGTTGATTGTGATCAGCAGCTCTGCCCGTCTTCAGCCCTGGATTGAACTGCTCCGCTGGAACAAACCCACCGGACGGCTGATCCTGTTGATCCCAGCGGGCTGGGCCCTCTGGCTGAATCCAACAGCCCCGCCCGGCCTTGGACTGATCCTGCAGATCCTTGTGGGAGGCCTGGCCGTGAGCGGTGCAGGCTGCATCGCCAATGACCTATGGGACCAGCGGTTCGACGGCAAAGTGGAACGCACGAAAAGCCGTCCTCTGGCCAGGGGTGCGCTGCAGCGAGGACCAGCCTTCGCTTTGCTGCTGACCTTGCTGGTCGTCAGCCTGGCTGTCGTGCTGAGTCTTCCGGCCGACAGTCTCAGGCTCTGTCTCGCGTTGGCCTGCACGGCCGTGCTGCCGATCCTCGGGTATCCATCAGCAAAGCGGTGGTTCGCCTTCCCCCAGGTGATCTTGGCGCTGTGCTGGGGCTTCGCGGTGCTGATCCCCTGGGCCGCCGCAACGGCCTCCTTGAGCTGGAGTCCTGCCCTGGTATGCAGTTGGCTCGCGACCGTGGTCTGGACCTTCGGTTTCGACACGGTCTATGCCATGGCCGATCGACGTGACGATGCCAGCCTCGGCCTGCACAGCAGCGCCTTGAGCCTCGGATCCCGCGTGGTGCCTGTGGTGCGTGGCTGCTACCTCGTGACAGCCATCACCCTTGCCATTGCGGCCTGGTCGGCTCAGATCCCAGCACCGTTCTGGCCTCTCTGGTTGCTTGCCACAGTCTTCATGCAGCTCAGCTGCAACCCCTTAAACAAGCAAGATGCCTCCATGGGCACCTACGGGAAGCACTTTGCCCAGCAGGTGCAGGCGGGGATACTGCTCTGGCTCGGCCTGGTTCTGGCCAGGGGATGGGGCGTCTGATGCGCATCACCCCGGCTCCACCGCTCCAGACTGAAGACCGTGTGGCCTGCGTGGCCGCCAGCTCAGCCCTGCAGGACGACATCAAGCTGCAACAGGGCATTGCTGTTCTGCAGAGCTGGGGCCTGGATGTTCAACCCCAGGCCTTGGCCACCCGACGTTGGGGCTACTTCGCAGGGCGCGATGACGCGCGCCATGCCGATCTGCATCCAGACGAACCCGCAGCGCTGCTCGCCTGTGCCCGCGGGGGATGGGGGGCTGCTCGGCTGCTGGAGCAGCCCATCCGCTGGCAGAGCGGCTGGTTGCTGGGCTTTTCCGACGTGACAGCTCTGCTCTGGGCCCGCCAGGCAGCAGGGTTCGCTGGCGGCATCCATGGTCCCTTGCTCACAACGCTTGCAGATGAGCCGCAATGGAGCCGTGACCGATTGCGCAACCTGCTCTTCGGTCAAACCGTCCCCTCACTACAAGGACGAGGTGGTGGTGGAGGGGTGGGGACAGGCCCCCTACTCGTGGCCAATCTGACCGTCGCCACCCACCTGCTGGGGAGCCGCTTCGTCCCCCCCCTCGAGGGAGCCATTTTGGTGCTGGAAGATGTCGGGGAGGCCCCCTACCGGATTGATCGGATGCTGACCCAATGGAGGCTCAATGGCAGTCTGCAAGGCTTGGCAGGTCTCGGGTTTGGCAATTTCGAAGGGTGCGGAGATGAACCGCGAGATGCCTCGGAATGCTTCAACCTCGAGCAGGTCCTTGAGGATCGAACTGCCGACCTCGGCATTCCCAGAGTGATGGACCTGCCCGTTGGTCACCGAGCAGGCAACGCTGCCCTGCCCATAGGAGAGATGGCACGCCTCGACGGCCAGACAGGCCTGCTCAGCTTGCTGACCTGAGGGCGAGCACCGCCTCTGCCACGGTCAAGTCAAACGGCGTTGTGACTTTGATGTTTGCAGGTCCAGCATCCAAGACCTGCACAGGCCAACCAAGGCGCTCGTACAACGACGCGTCGTCGGTCACCGTCCAGCCCTGAGCCACCGCCTCAGCGTGACCGCGACGCAGCTGGTCGACGGCAAAGCCCTGCGGTGTCTGCGCCGCCCAGAGCTCCGATCGGTCAGGCGTGTCTCGAATCAAACCATCGGATCCCACACGTTTGATCGTGTCACTGACCGGTGTTGCGGCAATCAGGGCCGTACCGGCCTCAACAGCAGCAGCACAACGGTCAAACAAATCCGGTTCAGCCAAACAGCGGGCTCCGTCATGAATCAAGACATGGCGGGCCTGCTCCGGCAGTCCCGCCAGACCACACAAAACCGACGCCTGCCGAGTGCTTCCCCCTTGAATCCACTGCACCGGCTTGCTGGGTGCATCCAGCACGGCCAGGATGGCGTCTCGATCGACCTCTTGGCCGACGATGCCGATCCACTCAATCCGCTCAGAGCGCAAGGCCGCCTCAAGGGTCCAGGCAATGACTGGGCGTCCGGCCAACGGCAAAAGCAGCTTGTTCCGATCCGCACCCATGCGCCGACCGCTTCCTGCCGCAGCAATCAACAGATGCACAAGCGACTCCTGCCCTAGGCAGGCGTAAACGACCTCCATAAAATCAGTTCGCACCATGGATGACGGCGCTGCATGCGAGTTCTTGCCCTAAGCCCGGGTTCGCTCGAAGACCAGCTGGACCGTCTACCAGCCCTGGCCGAGATCTGCCAGAAGCTCAACGCCACATTGCAGGTGGCGTGTGATCCCCAGCAGGCAGCCCCTTGGAAACTCCTGCCATGCCTAGAAAAGCTGTTGCCATTCAGCTTCGAGGCCAACCCCACCCTTGCGGACTGGGCCAATCTGCTCGGCTGTGTGCGGGAACCTGACTTCCAGGTGTGCATCAACTTTGCTGAAGGTCAGCAGGTCAACCTGATGCTGTCGATGAGTCATATCCCCAAACGGCTGGGATCTGAAGGCTTTGCCTGCACCGACAGGCTCAGCATCGACCAGGGCTGGACTGCGCAGCGTCTGGCTCCTTACCTCCAGGCCCTTGGTCTTGAACTCGAGGCCGAGCAGTTCCGCGTGCCCCTGGCGGCAGGTGTTCTCGATGAAGCCCGAGAAGCATTGCCCCGCGGCGATGGTCCTCTGCTGCTGCTGTCCCCGTCAGGCCAAGGTCATGACTGGCCTGCAGCCGAATGGCACAAGCTTCCTGAAACCATCAAAAGCCGCCTTCCGGCGCTGCGCAGCATGGTGCTTCCAGCAAAGCTCAGCCTGGCCAAACGTGCAGCCCTGATTGCCTGTGCCGATGTTGTGCTCAGCAGCTGCCCGATTTCACAACGTCTGGCGACCTATTGCGGCACCCCCTTAGTTGCCCTTGGAGCAGCGGCAATGGATCTCCCCGAGCGCGCCGAGATCCGCTGTCTCGGCCGCTCTGATGAGCTCGCCACGCTGAAGAGCAGTGAAGTGCTGACAGCCCTCGGTTTCTGAAGGACGTCCAATGAGGCGCCGCAGAGCCAGAGGACAGCTGAAGCTGATCACAGCTCCATGGCGGGGCCCCATCAGTGCCCTGAGTGCTGTGATCTTCGCCGGTGCCCTTGGATACCGAATCACGGAGGGCTGGGACTGGGGCGATTGCCTCTGGATGGTGCTGATCACGATCAGCACCATCGGCTACGGCGAGGTGGAAGTCCTGTCACCCCAAGGGCGCCTGGTCACCGTGCTGATCGTGGTTGGTGGATTGGTGGTTGTTCAACTGGCCATCCAACGCGTTCTCGGGCTGAAGGACTCGGGATATTTCCTCAGACTGCGTGAATTCCGCTTTCACCGCATGCTGGAAAGCCTGCACAACCATGTGATCCTTTGCGGCTATGGCCGAATCGGGCAGGAAATCGCGGCCCAACTCCAAAGCGATGGGGTACCTCTCGTGGTAATCGAGACGGATCCCAATCGAAGGGATGTCGCTGAAATGAAGGGGGTGCGTGTTCTGCAGGCGGATGCAACCTTGGACGAAACGTTGCTGGACGCAGGACTCGAACGCTGCTGCAGCCTCGTTGCAGCCCTTCCGAGCGATGCTTCCAATCTTTATGTGATCCTCAGCGCCAAGGATCTAAGGCCGGATTGCCGCTTAATTGCCCGCGCAAACAGCGATGAAGCGGCTTCAAAGCTGCGTCTGGCAGGGGCCACTGTCGTGGTCAGTCCCTATGTGGCTGGTGGCCGCGTGATGGCGGCTTCTGCTCTGCGGCCCCTGGCACTCAACTTCATGGAGCTTCTGGCTGGCTCTGATTACGAGATCGAGGAATTCCAGCTGAGTCACGACCCACTGCACCTCATGGAGATCCGTGGGCGCAGCCTGTCTGAACTGGAGCTGGGCCGCCGCAGTGGAGCCATGGTGCTGGCGATCCGAGAAAAGGGAAAGCTGATCGCCAATCCAGGCGGAGACACCCAGATGGCACCGGGACAACTCCTGATCGTGCTGGGGAGCAAGACCCAACTCGCGACCTTTCAAGCATTACTGGGGGAGGCCGTCGACACGATTGAAACCATGCCGGGTTGAGGTTGATGACGGCGGCTCCGTACGATCCTGCGATCAAAGGTTCCTCCATGTCTCCCAGCGCTTCTCTTGCCGGTCAGACCGCCCTGGTGACAGGAGGAGGTCGCGGCATCGGCCGTGCCATCGCCCTAGCCCTGGGCGAAGCAGGAGCAGAAGTCGTCGTGAACTACTCCAATTCCGCCGCCGCAGCGGACGACGTGGTCGCTGCGATCACTGCAGCTGGGGGCCAGGCCTACGCCCTGAAAGCCAATGTGTCTGTCGAGGCAGAGGTGGATGGCCTGATCAAACAGGTGCTTGAACGCAGCGGCCGTCTGGATGTGTTGGTGAACAACGCCGGCATCACACGGGACGGCCTGCTGATGCGAATGAAAACCGACGATTGGCAAGCGGTGATCGACCTCAATCTCAGTGGTGTGTTCCTCTGCACGAGAGCTGTGGCACGCCCGATGCTGAAGCAGAAGAGTGGCCGGATCATCAACATCACCTCTGTTGTGGGGCTGATGGGCAACGCTGGCCAGGCCAACTACGCCGCCGCCAAAGCCGGCGTCATCGGTCTGACCCGCAGCACCGCGAAGGAGCTCGCTAGCCGTGGCATCACCGTGAACGCGGTAGCTCCAGGCTTCATCGCCACGGACATGACCAAGGACCTCGATGCGGAGGCCATTCTCAAAGACATCCCGCTGGGGACCTTTGGAACCCAGGAGCAGGTGGCTGGTGCCGTGCGCTTCCTTGCCTCCGACCCAGCAGCGGCCTACATCACAGGCCAGGTGTTGCAGGTGGATGGCGGCATGGTGATGGCCTGAGAACGAGAATCAGGGATCAAGGGGTTGGGCCAATTGATCACGCAAGCGGCGGATGCGCTGGAGCAGGCGAAGGCGACGGCTGCGGGCTGTCGCTGTCAGAAAAATGCGCAAGGGGACGTAGACCAGGGCCATTGAACCGGCCAGCCCCGCCATCAGGACAAAAAAGAGCGCTCCCGATTCAGCCATGACCGGACCCTAATGAGTTCGTTTAAGGGGGGCATCCAGGCGACTCGAAACCATTCGGCTTTCCCCACCACAAGACCTCTCTACGAGTGCCACATCGCTATGGGACAGTGACGAACGGCGTCCCCGCGACTATGGCCAAACTCCTTTCTTTCTCTGACGAATCCCGCAGCGCCCTTGAGCGGGGTGTAGATGCACTCGCCGATGCAGTGCGCGTCACGATCGGCCCCCGGGGTCGCAACGTTGTGCTCGAAAAGAAATTCGGCGCACCCGACATCGTCAACGACGGCGACTCGATCGCACGCGAAATCGAACTGGATGATCCGTTCGAGAACCTCGGCGCCAAGCTGATGCAGCAGGTGTCGTCAAAGACCAAAGACAAAGCCGGAGACGGCACCACGACTGCAACAGTCCTGGCTCAGGCCATGGTGCGGGAAGGTCTTCGCAACACAGCTGCTGGCGCAAGCCCCGTGGAACTCCGCCGTGGCATGGAGAAAGCCGCCGCACAGATTGTTGCGGGACTGGGCGAGCGGAGCCAGGCCGTCGCCGGCGATGCCATTCGTCAGGTGGCCACGGTGAGCTCCGGAGGTGACGAAGAAGTCGGTCAGATGATTGCGGAGGCGATGGACAAGGTGAGCACCGATGGGGTGATCACTGTTGAGGAATCGAAATCCCTAGCAACGGAACTCGAAATCACTGAAGGCATGGCCTTCGACCGCGGCTACAGCTCCCCTTACTTCGTCACCGATGCCGATCGTCAGGTCTGTGAATTCGAAAACCCACTGATCCTGCTGACGGACCGCAAAATCAGCACGATCACTGACCTGGTCCCCGTGCTGGAGACCGTTCAGAAAAGTGGATCACCCTTGTTGATCCTCTCGGAGGAAGTGGAAGGCGAGGCTCTGGCAACGCTTGTGATGAACAAGAGCCGTGGGGTTCTGCAGGTGGCCGCTGTTCGGGCTCCCTCATTCGGAGAACGTCGCAAGGCAGCCCTCGCCGATATCGCCATCCTCACCGGCGGAACGCTGATCAGCGAGGACAAGGCGATGACCCTCGACAAGGTGACCCTCGAGGATCTCGGCAAAGCGCGCCGCGTCACCATCAGCAAGGAGAGCACCACGATTGTCGCCACGGACGACCATCGCCAGGCCGTGAGCGAACGCGTTGGCGCGATCCGACGTGAGCTGGAGGCCACCGAATCCGACTACGACCGCGAGAAGCTCAGCGAGCGGATCGCCAAGCTGGCCGGTGGCGTTGCCGTGATCAAGGTCGGTGCCCCGACGGAAACGGAATTGAAGAACCGCAAACTGAGAATCGAGGATGCCCTGAATGCAACCCGTGCCGCTATCGAAGAGGGCATTGTTGCCGGCGGCGGCAGCACATTGCTGCAACTCGCCGACAGCCTGAACTCGCTGGCGGCAAGCCTCAACGGCGACCAACGCACCGGTGTGGAGATTGTGCAACGGGCGCTGACCGCACCGATTCATCAGATCGCTACCAATGCCGGGCAGAACGGCGATGTTGTGATCGCTGGCATGCGCAGCAGTGGCCAGGGATTCAACGCCCTCAGTGGTGCTTATGAAGACCTGATGGCTGCAGGCATCGTCGACGCCGCAAAGGTGGTGCGTCTGGCTGTGCAGGATTCGATCTCAATCGCCTCTCTTCTCATCACGACCGAGGTTGTGATCGCCGACAAACCGGAACCTCCAGCACCTGCTCCGGCAGGAGACGGCGATCCCATGGGTGGCATGGGTGGAATGGGCGGCATGGGCATGCCGGGAATGGGTGGCATGGGCGGCATGGGCATGCCCGGAATGATGTGATCAGCTGATCATTTCCCTGCAATAGGCGATCACCTGGAGATCCACTCCGGTGATCGCCGTCCCAACGACCACGGTGTCTGCACCGGCCTGCAACGCTGAACGAGCATCGGCTGGTGAGGAAATTCCCCCCTCACAGATCAGGCGCACAGAGCTGGGAAGGTCTGCACGGAGCTGGGGAAGAAGACTTAAAGCAGGTGGGCGCTGCTGCGTTGTCGCCTCCGTATAGCCGTAGAGCGTGGTCCCAACCCAGTCACAGCCAAGTTCAGCCGCACGCAGTCCATTGTCGAGCGAATCCACATCAGCCATCAGGGGAGCACGAAGCTCATCACGGGTGCGCTGCACCAACGTGGCAAGATCCTGACCAGCAGGCCGCTTACGGGCTGTAGCGTCAATCGCGATCACATCGGCACCTGCAGACCACACAGCCTGGATCTCTTTCCATCCCGGGGTGATGTACACCGAACTATCGGGGAACGTGCACTTCCACAAGCCGATGATCAAGGCATCTGGGCAGCGACGACGCACAGCACCAATGTGTTCAGGGCTTTCCAAGCGCACACCGACTGCCCCATTTCGCAGGGAGGCTTCGGCCATGGCAGCGATCACATCAGGGTGGCGCATCGGCGAGCCTTGTGGTGCCTGCACCGAAACGATCAGCCCCTGATCAAGGGATTCAGGGTTCGGAATCATGGTGTTCAGGCAGCCTTCTGGAAATCGTCATCCTCTCGGCGCGGAAGCCAACGCCGAAGCGAACGCGGAGTAGTGATGGGGGGAGCCGGCACAGGACCAGTAGTGAAGGTCTGTTGAAGAGCCGTCCCTTCAACCAACAACTCTTCCTCGGCTACAACCTCTTCCTCGGCTACAACCTCTTCCTCGGCTACAACCTCTTCCTCAACCAACAACTCTTCCTCGGCTACAACCTCTTCCTCAACCAACAACTCTTCCTCGGCTACAACCTCTTCCTCAACCAACAACTCTTCCTCGGCTACAACCTCTTCCTCAACCAACAACTCTTCCTCCGCCAGGATCTCAGGAGCGAAGCAAGGCTCCTCAGCAACCGCAATCTGCAACGGTTCAACAGCAGGAGAAACGCTGGAGTCAGCCACTGTGGAACTGAACTCACGAGTGGAACTGAACTCACGATCCGAGACCGTCGGCTCAGGCAAGCTCAGGTCAAGATCACCAGCGCTTTTAAATCCGTAGCGGTGAACCCACTGACTAATCAGGCGAGACAGCAAGGCCTCATCGCTTGTGGTCCTGGCCTCCTGGATCTGAAGGGCCAGAGCGTTCTGTCGACGCGACGGCTGCTGAAACGGGGAAGAAAGCACGGATTCAGGAGAGTTTGCGGTTGAGCAGCGGGCGAATCACAAGAAACAGCCCGATGGTGAGGAGCAGCAGGATCAGCAGGCAAGTGGTGCCGGTGACATCCCCGTAGGGGGCCTCCAACAAAACTGCCGAGAGGTCAAGAGGACCTTGGTAGGCCGCTCGAATGGGTTCAATCGCGAAGGTAAGAGGATTCAAGGCCGCAAGCCACCCCAGCCAGGTCGGCATGAAGGACAAAGGAGCAAGGGCCGTGCTGGCGAAGAGCAAGGGCAAGTTGGCCACAAAAATCACGGCGATCAACTCGATGTGGCCCGGCAAAGCGAACGCCAACCCAAGGCTTAGGGCTGTCACGGCAAACACCAGGAGCAGCAGCGTCACCAGCACCAAAACAAGGCCGCTGACGCCAGGCCACCCGTAGCCGAGCACGGCCGCCGTGCCCATGATGACCAAACTCTGCAGCAGGCTGAGCGCGGTGATGTAGATCACCGACGCAAGCACGATGGAACTGCGGCTTCGCAGGGGTGCCACAAGTAAACGATTGAGGAAGCCGAATTCGCGGTCGAACATCACCGGTAGCCCGGCGTTCAGAGCACCGCTGAATGCCGTGAAGACAATGACTCCAGCACCAAGAAAACGGCCATAGCTCATCCCGCCTGGGAGCAGGCCCTCAGGGGCGTTAGCAAAGAGCGCGCCGAACAGAATCAACCAGATCAATGGTTGCAGAATCCCAGCGATCAAGGTCGAGGGACGACGCATTAACTGAAGAAACAAACGCCGGGTCAGGGCCCAAGTCTCCTGGCTGAGCTCAGCGAAGGCTCCGGATTGCTGCTGCTGGAGAGCAATTGATGCTGTGGGGGAGGTCATCATTGGCACTCAACGCATGGATTGACGCTTTTCCTTCTTGACGTCGCGCTGGCCTGCGATGGCCAGTTCAGCATCCATCAGGGTGCGTCCTGTTGCCTGAAGGTAGACATCATCGAGGCTTGGACGACTTTGGGCCAAGGCAAAGACAGGGAGGCCTGCACCATCAAGGGTTTGACGAAGTTGGTCGATCACGGGCCCACCTTCAATCACCAGGTTGAGGGAAAACCCCTGGGCTCGGTTCACCACCACCTCAAGAACCCCATTCAGCGGTTCAAGCAGCGCACGCACCTTGGCCGCCTCTTCAGCAGTGCTGAACTCTCGGACCCGGAGGGTGACGCGATCACCCCCAAGCCTTTGCTTGAGCTGGTCCGGAGTGCCTTCAGCTATCACCCGACCGTCATCGATGATCGCCATCTGATCAGCAAGTGCCTCCACCTCTTCCAGGTAGTGACTGCTCAGAAGAACAGTGGTGCCCTCCTGAACCAGCTGACGCAACAGTTGCCAGATGGCACTCCTGCTCTCGATGTCCAATCCAACGGTGGGTTCATCAAGCACGAGCAACCGGGGACGGTGCAGCAAACCGGCCGCCAGATCGAGCCGACGACGCATGCCACCGGAATAGGTACCGCAGCGGCGATCAATCCAGTCGCCCATGGCGAGGCGTTCAATCAGATCAGTAATTCGGGTTTCGCGATCCTTCCGCTGCAAGTGGTACAGATCACCTTGAAGCTGCAGCAGTTCTCGACCGCTCAGAATCTTGTCAATAGCTACCTCTTGGGCCACATAACCCATGAGTTGGCGGACGGCTCTTGGCTCCGCCAGCCCGTCCACACCGCCCACATGTACGGAACCGCCATCGGGGGCGAGCAAGGTGGCCAGAATGCGCATGGCCGTTGTTTTACCGGCACCATTCGGGCCAAGAAGCCCGTAGAGGCACCCTTCAGGAACGGTGAGATCAAGCTCACGTAGAGCCGTAACCGAGCCGTAGGACTTGGAAATCTTCCGCAGTTCAATCAACGCCATCAGGCACCGTCAGGGACATCCTCGGGCAATCCAGGGAATCTAAAGAGTGTTCATTGAATCCCCAGGAGCAGGTAGAGAAGCTGCATCACCTGGTAAGCAAAGCCTGATGCAAGATCCGTTCGACTGAGAATCAGCAGCAGGCACAGACCGAACAGGTAAAGAATCGACCAACGGAACAGAGCCTTGGCATTCAGAAGGCTGTCGGGATCAAGAGAAAGTCGGTCGACGAGCTGCAGCAGCCGACCGTTGTAGGGAAGCAGCATCAGACCGTAGAAGACACCACCGGAGGGCAGGGCGAACACTCCCAAACCGCTCAGCAGGACGGTGATCCAGCCATAGGTCTTGATCGCCCGCGCTGTCACCACAGGGCCTTTGACGACCGGCAGCATCGGAATACCAACAGCGCGGTAGTCCTCGCGCAACAAAAGTGCCAACGCCCAGAAGTGGGCTGGCGTCCAGACCATCACCAGAGCGAACAGCCACCAGCCCCCGAGGCCAACATGACCGGTGGCGGCAGCAGCTCCCACAAGGGGTGGAATCGCCCCGGCAACGCCACCAATAACGATGTTCTGTGACGTCCGCGGCTTGAGCAGAGCTGTATAGAGCAGGACGTAACTGCAAAGACCGAGCAGGGACAGTCCTGCAGCGAGACAGTTCGCGCCACTCACCAGCAACATCGCCGCTGCCAAAGTGCAGGCGATGGCTCCGGCGAACGCACTGGTGGGCGAAAGCCGACCGGAGGGAAGTGCCCGACCGCTGGTGCGGGCCATACGGCCATCGAGATCCTGTTCCCACAAACAGTTCAGAACACCAGCGGCAGCTGAAGCGAGAGCTCCTCCCCCCAGGGTGCACACCAGCCGCGGCGAGGAGAGGGGCCAGCCCTCACTGAGAGCCATTCCCCCTAGAGTGGTGGCAAGCAGCAGAGGGATGAGTCGCGGTTTGGCGACTTCCAGCCAGGCTGGAAGTTTCACCCGCTTGCGGGAGGGAACCACCTCCTCACGGGTCGGACGAACGATTGCTGTGAGTTCAGCCATGACAGGCCTCCAACGAGGTGTCGTCGAGAACGACGGAACAGGACGGTGAGGGGCGGCCCTCCGGAGATCGGACCAGAAGCGCCGCCATTAAGGCGATCAACAGGGCAGCCACGAGCTGGTGCGCAATGGTCACCGCGGGTTGCGACAGACCGAGGCGAAGGGTGAGGACACCCAGCGCCACCTGAGTCAGCACCAGGAGAACCACCCCAGCAAGCCAGGGCCACTGGCGGCGGGCCCAACCACCAGCCAGCAGTGCCGCTCCGGCGAAGACCAGCAGAACAACGGCCACCGGCATCGCCGTGACGCGATGGGAGAGAACCAGATGACAGGCCTCGCCCCCAGCGAGGCAACGCTGCCCTGCCCAAGAGGTGGCTAATCGACCACCGAGAAGACATTGGGTAAAGACCGACAACAGCCCAAGCAGTGCCGAGATGCGCCACCAGAGCGGAGCGGCGACGGCAGCGGGATGAAGCAGGCGTTGCGTCAACCCACTCAGCAGTGCAACAAGCGTGAGAGCAAGAGCCAAGTGGGCAGTCACGACACCCGATGGGAGCAGGTGGGTCACCGTCAAAGCACCCAGCCCTCCCTGCATGGCCACAAGAACCATCAGGCCAGCCGCCAGCCAGGGCAGCCATGAAGGAAGCTGACGCCGCCGAACCGTCGTCGTCACAGCCATCACCACCAGGGCGATGCCAACGACAAAAGCGTCAAGGCGATGGAACCACTCCAGAAACACCTGAACATTCATCTGGCGACCCGGCAGAAATGAGCCAAAACACAAAGGCCAGTCGGGACAGGCCAAGCCGGCCTCCATCACACGCGTCGCACCACCGATCACCACCAAAGCGATGACGGCGACTACCAAGTGCGCCGATAACAACCCAAGACGTCGACGAAGGGTCGACATTGAAGAAAGGATCATCGAACAAGCTCCATCCGATGCAACCCAGAAGGGATTGCTCGGACCGTAGCGATGCAGAACATGGCGTCATGCTTTATGGCCATCTGCGAAACAAACGGGGGAAAGATCATCCCCTTTCCCTGACAAAAATGAGGCCTTAACAATCACTTCATGGAGATACGCAGCCAGGCCCATACGCTGTTGAAAACCTGGGATTCATCGGGTGCAGATCCCATCCGCCATTCTCACGTTAGTAATTGGGATGGTCCTTGCTTTGGGCGGTCTTTGGATCGGTCAGAACATCAACCTCCTTCCCACCGACGCGAGCGCCAACGCGCCAATTTACGACGAACTGTTTAAGGTTCTGTTCACGATTGGCAGCATTCTATTTATTGGAATTACTGGTCTTCTCGTCTTCAGCTTGATTCGATTCCGACGGCGTAGCGGTCAACTTGGTGATGGTTTAGCCATTGAAGGCAATCTTCCCCTTGAAATTTTCTGGACAGCAGTTCCAGCTGTTGTCGTGCTTTTTGTTGGCCTATACAGCTACGACATCTACGACCGGATGGGTGGCATGGTGCCACTGGCCCATGACCACATGGGTGGGGCCCACGAGGAGCAGATATGGGGAGGCATCAGTTCCGGATCGATTGAATCAGCGGCAGCAACGAATGTCTTACCCGTTGAAGTGACGGCTATGCAATTTGCCTTTCTCTTTCATTACCCAGATGGGGATATCACTTCAGGCGAACTTCATGTTCCATCCGATCGACCAATCACCCTTCGCATGGAAGCAAAAGATGTGATTCATGCATTTTGGGTCCCTGAATTTCGCTTGAAACAGGATGTCATCCCAGGCCAACCAACCCAGTTGAGCTTTACGCCAACCCGCACGGGACGCTATCCGATCGTTTGCGCCGAACTCTGTGGCCCTTACCACGGCGGAATGCGCTCCACCGTCGTAGTGGAAAGCCCGGAAGACTGGAACAACTGGTACAAACAAAACGCCAAAGCAGCACCGGAAGACGAGCCCATCAACATCGCGAACGCCTGACATGACCATCAGCCTGCCCCCTGAAACATCCAGTCCCCCACGTCTTCAACCCAGCGGATGGTTGCGGTATTTCAGCTTCAGCGTTGATCACAAGGTGATCGGGCTGCAGTACCTCGTTTGTGGCTTTGCTTTTTATCTCATTGGCGGAGCACTGGCGGGTGCGATTCGAACGGAACTCACCAGCCCCGTTTCCGACTTCATGGCACGGGATGTCTACAACCAGGTTTTAACCCTCCACGGCACTGTGATGATCTTCCTCTGGATCGTCCCTGTGGTGAATGGTGCCTTTGGGAACTATTTAATCCCTTTTTATGTTGGAGCGCGGGACATGGCTTTCCCACGCCTTAATGCTGTTGCTTTTTGGTTGATTCCACCAGCCGGATTAATGCTGATTACCAGCTATTTCCTAACGGGTGCTGCACAATCTGGCTGGACCGCTTATCCACCACTCAGCATCACTACGCCAGCTACAGGACAAGTCATCTGGATCCTGAGCGTGCTGCTGCTTGGCGGAAGCTCGATCTTCGGAGGCATTAATTTCATCGCCACAATTCTCAAGCTGCGTCGCCCCGGCCTGAAGTTGATGCAGCTACCCATGTATTGCTGGGCGATGTTGGGAACCAGCATTCTTGTGGTTCTCTCAACACCAGTTCTCGCCGGAACATTGGTGTTACTGAGTTTTGATATTGTTGCCCACACAGGATTTTTCAATCCAACCCTTGGCGGAAATGTTGTCGTCTACCAGCATCTGTTCTGGTTCTATTCTCACCCAGCCGTTTACATCATGGTCTTGCCAGCCTTTGGCTTGGTGAGCGAAATCTTGCCGGTTCATGCCCGCAAGCCGCTTTTCGGCTACGTGACCATGGTGTACTCGATCATGGCCATTGTTGTTTTGGGCCTGATCGTGTGGGCCCACCACATGTTCACCAGCGGAACACCTCCCTGGATGCGACTGTTTTTCACTATTGCCACAGCCTTCATTGCTGTTCCAACCGGCATTAAATTCTTCAATTGGTTGGCAACACTCTGGGGCGGACGCATCAGCCTCAACAGCGCCATGCTGTTTTCTTGCGGCTTCATTGTGAACTTCGTGCTTGGAGGCATCACAGGCGTCGCCTTGGCACAGGTGCCTTTCGACATCCATGTCCACGACACCTACTTCGTCGTCGCTCATTTCCACTACATCGTCTTCGGTGGTTCGGTCTTTGTAATCTTCGCGTCGATTTACCACTGGTACCCCAAATTCACCGGCCGAATGCTGAATGAGGATCTTGGTCGGCTTCACTGTGCTCTCACCTTCATCGGTTTCAATCTGTGCTTCGGTCCGCAGCATTGGTTGGGCCTCAACGGCATGCCGCGACGTGTTGCTGAATACGACCCCCAATTCACCCTGATCAATCAGATCAGCTCCGTCGGAGCCCTGCTGATGGCCATCAGCACCCTGCCCTTCCTTTGGAATGTGATCCACAGCGCCCTGAGGGGTCCTGTCGCAGGAGACAACCCCTGGGAAGCGCTGACTCCCGAATGGCTGACCAGTTCTCCGCCCCCAGTTGAAAACTGGATCGGCGAAGCCCCTCTCGTGGAAGAGCCCTACGGATATGGCGTCCCACCGGACGAGCTTGACCTCACCGCAACCAGCGGTCGTGATCTCTGGAGCAGCGGCAAATGACCACCACAGTGACCACCAAAGATCAGGATCACGGCCCTACGGAGCATGCCGAGCATCCCGATCACCGCATGTTCGGCCTCGCCACTTTTCTAGTGGCGGACGCCATGACCTTCGCCGGCTTCTTTGCGGCCTACCTCACCTTTAAAGCGGTGAACCCACTCCCGGACGGGGCCATCTATGAACTCGAACTGCCCCTGCCAATCCTTAACACCATTCTTCTCTTGGTGAGCAGTGCAACGTTCCACCGTGCTGGCCAAGCGATCCGACAGGACGACCACAAGCGCTGTCGACGCTGGCTCCTGATCACCGCAGGCCTCGGACTGGCCTTTCTGGTGAGCCAGATGGTCGAATATTTCACCCTCCCCTTCGGCCTGACCGACAACCTTTTCGCCAGCACCTTTTTCGCCGCCACCGGATTTCATGGTCTCCATGTGACCCTCGGCGCCCTGATGACCCTGATTGTCTGGTGGCAGGCAAGGCAACCGGAGGGCCGTGTAACCGCAGCCGACCACTTCCCCCTGGAGGCAGCGGAGTTGTACTGGCACTTTGTGGATGGGATCTGGGTGGTTCTTTTCGTGATCCTTTATCTGCTCTGATCCCTTGCCTTGATTGGCGGGCGTGGCCAGAATTCAGTTGAATTAATTCCTGAAATGCTGGTCGGCAAGGAACTGCTCGACAAGGCCAGATCGCTCAGCAATCGGCCGGAAGACGACATCGCCCGCGGCTGTGGCTACGTGGGTCCGAGTGGACGTCTGCTGAAAAAAAGTTTCTATCGCGCCCTGGTAGAGGCCAAAGCAGCGGCCCAGGGGTGGCAGTTGCCGAAAAGCAGCAGCAGTTCTTCAGGCGGAAGCCGTGGTCGGCAGGCCGAGTTCCGAACCCGTGTTCATGGCAACGGCAACCTGTTGATCGGCCATGCCTATACCCGTCGGCTCGGCCTTGAGCCCGGACAGGAATTCAAGATCGAACTCCAACGGGACTCAGGAATGATCGTTCTTCAGCAGATGGATCAGGACCATCCGTGAGCGGCCAGCCAGTCGGATGTCAGCCCCTCCTCCGTGCTGCGGCCATCGGAAGGATCGGCATGCAGCAGACGCTCGGCATAACGAGCCAGTTGATCGGCCTCCAGATTCACGGTGTCTCCAATGGCCAGGTTCCTCAGGGTTGTTGCATCCCAGGTGTGGGGAATGACGGCGAGGGAGAAAGTCGTTCCATCCGCTGAACACTCCGCCACCGTGAGGCTGATGCCGTCCACAGCAATGCTGGCCTTCTCACAGACGTAGCGGCCAAATCGGGCTTCAGACCAGCGAATCGACAGAGCCCAGGAATGGGGGAGGGTCTCCACGCAGGTGACTTCACCGGTGGCATCCACATGGCCACTCACCAAATGTCCCCCAAGCCGGTCGCTCAGCCGAAGCGCCGGCTCGAGGTTCACTGCTCCACCTCGGTCCGCTTTTCGTCCGAGCGTGGTGCGGCGCAGGGTTTCCTCACTCACATCGGCGCGGAAGCCATCCGCGATCAGCTCAGCCGCCGTGAGGCAGACGCCATCAACGGCGACGCTATCGCCAAGCGCCAGGGGAGCAAAGGGAGCACAGCCCCAGACCAAAACAGCCCCGGCACGACGCTCAATCCTTCCCACTGACTGCACCAGCCCCGTGAACATCGCTCGCAGCGGCTACCTAGTCATAATCGGATAGAGCCACGCCGACGACATGGTCGAAATGAGCGTCGCCGGAATTGCCCTCGATGCCGCCAGCCGCACCCCCATGGTGCTCCTGCGGGATCCAAGCGGCCGACGTCAAGTTCCGATCTGGATCGACCAGGCCCAAGCCCACAACATCATGGCCGGCCTGCAGGGCGGAGCACCACCGCGGCCTCTGAGCCATGACCTAATGGCAGCTCTGCTGGTAGCTGGAGGGCTCGAGCTGGAGCGCGTGATTGTCCATGCGATCGAAGACAGCACCTTTCACGCAGTCTTGAAGCTGCGACCTGATCTGGACGAAGGGGAATTAGCCGAAGACGAAGCACTGGAACTCATTGAAGTGGATGCCCGACCCAGCGACGCCATCGCACTGGCGATCAGAACTGGGAGCAGCATTTGGATGCTGGAGGAAGTTGTAGCTGAAGCATCGATTCCGGTGGATGCGGAGGCCGATGCAGAAGATCAAAGTGCCTTCAGCCGTTTTGTCGACGACCTCAGCCCTGCCGCGCTGGTGCGCCATCTGCGCAACCAGGACAACGAAGCCCCCTCGGAGGAGTGAAAACCCGCGCCTTTGGTAGCGGGCGCCCCGTCAGCCTGTTCAGCCTGGGAACGATGCGAGCCCTCGACTCAGGGTCCCAGATGGCGGAGGTGCTCGACGCGGCAGCGGCAGCGGGGATCAACCACCTTGAAACCGCCCCTGCCTATGGACCTGCCGAACGTTTTCTGGGAGAGGCTCTTCGACAGAACACCCGGAGAGCTTCAGACCACTGGGTGATCACCAGCAAACTGCTGCCGGGATTGACCTTCGAGGAGGGACAACGTCGCCTTGACCAGATCCTGGAGCGCCTGGGCTGCCCACACCTCGACAACCTTGCCGTCCATGGCGTCAACCGGAAGGAGCACCTTGATTGGGCTCTGGTGGGGCACGGTTCCAAACTTCTCGACTGGGCCCTCAACAGCGGCCGCGTCACCCAGGTGGGCTTCAGCAGCCATGGCAGTAATCCGCTGATCGATCTGGCGCTGCGCAGCCAGCGATTCACCTTCTGCAGCCTGCACTTGCATTGGCTTGACCCCAAGCGGCTGCCCTTAGCCCACTGGGCATTGAGCCATGGGCTTGGCGTAATGGCGATCTCTCCCGCTGACAAAGGAGGGCGCCTGCAGGCACCGAGCCCAACGCTGGTGGAGGACTGCACCCCGTTTGCGCCCTTGCAACTGGCCTACAGATTCCTGCTGTCGCAAGGCATCAGCACCCTGACTGTTGGTGCTGCCGTTCCCGATGATCTCCAACTCGCTGCAAGGCTGGCGCAAGCAGATGGCCCCCTCAACGATGCAGAGCAACAGGCCTTATTCACGGCACAGGCGCGCCAGGAAGAACGGCTCGGCCAAGAGCAATGCAAACAGTGTCAGGCGTGCCTCCCCTGTCCCAAGCAGGTTCCGATTCCCGAACTGTTGCGTCTGCGCAACCTGGCCATCGGCCATGAGCTCAACGCTTTTGCGCAGGAGCGTTACAACCTGATCGGTCGTGCAGGCCACTGGTGGGAAGAGCACGATGCCTCTGCCTGTGAACGCTGTGGGGAGTGCCTGCCCCGATGCCCACATCAACTGCCCATCCCTGATCTGCTGGCGGACACCCACCAACGGTTGGTGGCTTCACCGCGACGGCGTCTATGGAGCTGACTCACTCCAGAGGCGTTCTAACTCCTCCCGCCCTTGGGGCGGCAGCGGCGGCAGCGACCAACAGCGTGACCAGGTGTCGGCGGGAGGAAACAGCAAGGGCTGAAGACGAGCAGGCAGAGCGTTTTGATCCGCCATTGCCCCTGGCATCGAATCTGAAGAGGTAATTGGGGCACGCCAGCCCAGCTGAACGAGGCGGCGGCGCAGGGGATCCCGCCAACCCTGTTCAACCCAGCCTTGGGGCACCGGCTCGCGGCTGGCTTCCGGTCGAAGCAGAACGGTCCAGTGCAAGGGTGCGCCGGATTCGGGCAGAACAGCCCGAAGACGCGGATCCCGTCTCAGCAGAGCGATGCAACGGTTGAGCGGGAGAACAACCACCCGGGCATCGCCCTTGAGGAGCCAATTGCTGGCCTGACGATCATCAAAGGTGAGCACCTGTCGACGGAGCTGGCTCAAAGCCTGCCCCCCACCCAAATGGTCCGCCAGGCTCAGCACCAGTCGGGGGCTGGCGGGCAGCACCACACGCCCTGCCAAGGCGGAATCCAGCAACAGGGGCCAACCCTCCTGCGCCACGGCCCCGTCATCCCGCAGCAACATCACCCAGGGACTAACGGCCAGCGGCAACACCCGACCCTGCAGCGCCCCCAGCGCTCCCAGCAAAGACTTGGCCTGGCCATCCAACTGACGGAAAAGCGGTTCAGAAGCAATGGGCTGCAGCGTGTCAGGTGAGTGGGCGTCGAGCCACCCATCCCCCATCACCAGCAGATCGGCGCGCGCCCGATCCTGCGTCGTCCAGTCCTGCGGCGATGGAGCAAGCGTCAACCGCCATGGCTTGGGCAAAGCATCAGCCCATGGTTTCGGCAGCACACCAGCAGGGGCCATCAGCGTTGGCGATACGGTCGCCTGACGACAGCCCGCCAGCACAACTGACCCCGTCGCCCCGATCATCTGGAGCACATGGCGCCGGCTCAGGGGACCCAACCGCTCACTCCAGACGTTCATGGCGTTGACGTTACGGGGCGGTTGAGCAGCTGCTCCAAAGCACGCTCACAATCCCGCACCAGGTCGGAACAAGTGCATCCGCGCAGCTGGGCAAGCAGCAACAGTGCACCGGCCCCCACACCTTCTTTCACGTATCCCCGCTCATAGTCCAGCAACGGCTGATGGGTGCTGCTGTGAAAGCGGACGCCACAGGCCAGGACGGACAGTGAAGTATCCACAAGGCCTGCGGTGGCATCCACAAGCCCCCCCAAAGGGGACTGGCTTGTGGCAGCGGCCCCTTCATCAGCGAGCCAACCGGTTGTGCCGATGAGCACTTGAGACGCCAGGCGTTCCCGCTGACTTGCAGGCAAGGCCTGCATCGCAAGAGCCAGAACAGCCAGCATCTGGCAACCGCCACCCAGCAACAGCGGTTGTCCCGCCGACACGGCTCCCACCAACACCCCTGAAGCAAAGGCCTGAAAGGGGTCACCGACAGCGGCAAGAATCTGCTCGGGGGCAGGATGCGCTCCGAGCGATGCGCTTTGCAGACCTCTTGTCACCAGCGCTTGCTTGAGCTGCTGAGGGGGGTGACGTGCACTGCCGCTGATCAGATGGGCGACCTCCACGCCGAGGGCCGTCAGCACCGCTTGAGCGGTTGTGGTCCCTCCAGGAACACATTCCGCGAGCACCAGGGGGCGTTGCAACCGCCTGCCCAAGAGCTCTCCACGTCGCCAAAGGTGCTGCACCCGCGGCAACGGCATCGCCGCTCCGCTCGACAGACACGCCGATGGCCCCTGATCCAGGGCTTCAATCTCCAGGTGGGGGAAATCGGGTCTCTGCGTTAGGCCGAGAGCCGCCACCTGCGGGTTCAACTTCAATCGACGCGCCGCAACATGGCTGAGCAGGGCGGGGGAGACACCAGCGGGCAGCGGCGGCAGAGGCCAAAGGCGCTGCCCAGCCGGCCCATGGATCAGGAGCTCCGCATCAGCGAGGGCCGTAAAACGACGCGAGGCCGCTGTCGAGCCTGCGGCAGAGATTCCCTCATGCTCCGCCGTCTGCGTGGCAGCCAGCACCAGTAACAGATCCACCGGTTGATCCCTGGACTTCCAAGGATGGAGGGACTCCTCATGAAGAGGGCTTGCTCCGCGACGTCCCAGCTGCTGACAGCCCTGGGGCAACACGGACGGATCAGAGGGGGTCGAGGGCAACGAGTCCATGCAGCAGCCTCGGAGGCTCCGGAATCGGTGATCGCAGGCGGGGAAAAATCCAGTACGCCAGAGCATGCAGCGAAAGGACGTAGATGACCTCCTGAACCACCACCAAGAGAAGCGCCATCAACTGAACCTGGGTGAGATCGGGGGTGATCGGAAGATGAAGCGCCAAGATCACTCGGTCGAGCAGAGCAGAACCTGCACGGGTGATGACGACCCAGAGGTTTTCTCCCACCAGCAACGAGAGCACAACAACTCTGACCATGAAGCCTGCTGTTCCAAGAACGACTCCGCCCGACCAGCTCAGCCACCAGCTGACACCCCGGCACCAGCTCCAGCCCAGCCACAGTGATAAGAGCCCGTAAGGGAACAGCAGAAGTGGGCCACGCAATGGACCCATCAGCGCTGTGAGCAGCAGCACAGAAAGCAGCAGACCCTCGGCACCGGAGCGGCTGCCACGGCGCAACTGCAGCAGGATCAGTGGAAGAGGCAGGGCCAGGCGGAAGAGAGCACCACCCACCGGGAGGTAGTAAAGAGCCAGCCAAATCAGACCCGTCGCAGCAGCGAGATAAGCCCCCTCAACCAGCCTCAGTGCCTGCTGGCGACTCAACCGGGGGGGTTCTGCGGTCATGGCTCGACCCGCTCAATCCGTTCAACCGCAAAGCCGACATCCGCCTCACGCAGAGCTCGGGTGACGGCCTCAGCAGGAGCCGCGGGATCGGCTCCTGCCAAACGGATAGTGATCCGGTAAGGCGCCTGGGGCAGACGTTGTGATGCGGTTCGCCGAGGTGTTGTCTCCGGTGTTGTCTCCGGCACTGTCTCCTGCGAATCCTGAGAAACAGGGGCAGAGATCGCTGGGGTTGGGGAGTTCGGCTCTGCAGGGGATGCAGCCTCAGGTGCCGATCCAGTGGAACGGTCCCCCGTTGGGCTGGTCTTGGACGCCTGAACTGGCGCAACCTGCATCGGCCTGTCTTCAGGCACCGCAAAGGACCGTTCCAACTGCTCGGCGACCGGTGTCCCTGCACAGGCCTGCAGAAGCCCAACGGGCAGCATCCAAAGCAGACGGGGCATCAGTTTTCAGCTGGCTTGATCACCCGCACCGCACTGGCCCTAAGACGACCGGTCTTTGTGGTGGCGGGGGGTTTTTTAGCCGCAGGCTTTTTGGCTGCTGGCTTCTTTGCCGCTGTTTTTTTGGCAGCGGTTTTGCGCGCGCCCTTTTTCGAGGCCGCCTTGGCGGCGAGCAGTTCTACCGCTTCCTCGAGGGTCACATCATCAGCACCCTTGCCTTCCGGCAGCGAAGCATTCACCTTGCCCTGCTTGACATAAAGGCCATAGGGGCCGTCATAGACCTGAATCGTTTCATCACTACCCTCCGGCTTGCCGAGGTCTTTAAGGGCGGTGCGTCCACCCCGCCCACGTTTGGGCATGGCCAGCAACTCGAGAGCACGGCTCAGTCCCACCCCCAGAACATCGTCATCGCCCTTCAGGGATCGGTAGTCCTTCTCGCCCTTGCCTTTATCCCAAACCACGTAGGGGCCAAAGCGGCCCAGCCCCGCCTGAATGCGCCCACCATCCGGGTGCTCGCCCAGAAGACGCGGCAACCGCAGTAGTCCAAGCGCATCCTCCAAGGTGAGGTCCTCAGGCTTCTGTCCCTTGGGAAGGGACGCGCGTTTGGGTTTGGGATTCTCATCACTCACCTGCCCCCGCTGCACATACGGGCCGTACTGACCGAAAAGCAGGTAGACCAGGTCACCCGTTTCCGGATCCTCGCCAATGGATTCGGGGCCGTCAGCCTTCTGTTTGAGGATCAGTTCGGCCTGATCTTCATCCAAATCAGCCGGGGTGATCTCCCGGGGCAAAGTGGCCTTGATCAGCTCCTCCTCACCATCGTCGCTGACGCGTTTGGCCTCCAAGTAGGCGCCAAAACGGCCGATGCGCACCACGGAGGACAAACCCTCGAGGTCGATGGTGCGGGATGCACCGGGATCGATGTCCCCTTCCCGCTGCTGAACCTGGGTTTCAAGACCCTCATCACCCTTATAAAAGCCCTCCAGATAGGGAAGCCACTGCACCTTGCCGTGGGAGATCTCATCCAGAGTGTTCTCCATCCGAGCGGTGAAACTGGTGTCGACCAGCTCGGGGAAATGCTCCTCCAGCAACGCCGTCACAGCAAAAGCGGTGAAGCTGGGGGTGAGTGCATTGCCCAGGAGCGTGGCGTAACCACGATCAACGATCGTTCCGATGATCGAGGCGTAGGTCGAGGGCCGGCCGATGCCCTCTTTTTCCAGCATCTTCACGAGGGAAGCCTCGCTAAACCGTGCCGGGGGTTGGGTCTGATGACCCAGCGGCTCAACAGCCTTCGGCTTTGGTGCATCCCCAACGCTCAGCGCCGGCAACAACACTTCCTGACCTTCAAGTGCTGCATCCGGATCATCACTTCCCTCCACGTAGGCACGGAAGAAACCGGGAAAGTCAATGCGCTTGCCGCTGGATCGGAAACTGGCTTCTCCTGAACTGAGATCCACCGACAGCATCGTCAGCCTTGCTTCGGCCATCTGACTGGCCACGGTGCGCTTCCAGATCAGTTCGTAGACCGCCAGGTCTCTCCCATCGAGGCCGGTTTCGCCGGGGGTGCGAAAGCTTTCGCCTGAGGGACGAATCGCTTCATGGGCCTCCTGGGCATTGCGGGCTTTGGTGCTGAACTGCCGCGGCCCCTTGCTCAGATACTCCTTGCCGTAAAGGTTCTCCACGCAGCTGCGCGATGCATTAATCGCTTGATCAGACAAATGCACCGAGTCGGTGCGCATGTAAGTGATAAATCCCCGTTCGTAGAGGCCCTGGGCACAGCGCATGGTTTCCCGGGCTGAGAGCCGCAGTTTGCGATTGGCCTCCTGTTGAAGAGTGCTCGTGGTGAAGGGAGGCACCGGCTTGCGCACGGTGGGCTTCTCCTCCACCGCATCCACCGTCCAGGCGTTCGATCGCACGGTTTCAGCCAAGGCCTTGGCCTCGCTCTCACTGAGCAGCCGAACGGCACTGCCCGCCTTCAGCCCCCCGGTGCTTTCATCAAAATCGTTGCCGGTGGCAATGCGCTGTCCACCCACGTGGGTGAGCTTGGCCTCAAAGGCACTGCCCGACTGCTCGAGCTGGGCCTTGAGGTCCCAGTAACTTCCGCTGCGGAAGGCCCTGCGGGCCCGCTCCCGTTGCACCAGAAGCCGAACCGCAACGGACTGCACACGTCCCGCGGAGAGCCCCCAGGCCACCTTTTTCCAGAGGAGAGGAGAAAGGGTGTAACCCACAAGGCGATCGAGGATGCGCCTGGTCTCCTGGGCGTGGACCAGCTCCATATCGAGATCGCGGGTCTGATCCAGCGCTTTGCCGATGGCTTCCTTGGTGATTTCGTGGAACACCATCCTCTTCACAGGCACCTTTGGAGCCAAAAGCTGCAGCAGATGCCAGCTAATGCTCTCTCCTTCCCGGTCTTCGTCCGTTGCCAGCAGCAACTGATCAGCACCCTTGAGGGCGTCTTTCAACTCCCGAACCACTTTTTTCTTGTCCTTCGGGACCACATAGAGCGGATCAAAATCCGCTTCCGTATTCACGCCAAGGTTGGCCCACTTCTGCCCTTTGGCAGATGCCGGAATCTCGCTGGCGTTGTTGGGAAGGTCGCGGACATGCCCCATAGAGGCTTCAACTTTGAATCCCTTGGGAAGGAAGCCACGGATGGTCTTGGCCTTCGTGGGGCTTTCAACGATGACGAGGGTGTGCGCCACTAGCGGCAAGTGAACCGTTCCCCTTCTTTATCGCACCAAGCATCTCTCTGCATGTCCGTCTGCGCGTCAAGCGCCGCTACAGTCGCCGCAGCGCAACGGTTCCAGGCTGCCATGCCCGACATGGGTGCATTCCTTCTCGCCACCCAGGCCATGGCCGCCCCTGGTGAGCTGCTGAATCTCTCTCTCAATGCCTCCGCTGTACTGCCTGAAGGTGCAGTGCTGCTGGCGATGATTGCCACCCTCTTGGTGGACCTGGCCGGTGAAAAGGTCGCCACACGTTGGGTACCCCCGATTTGCTACCTCGGCCTGGGCAGCGCCCTTGTCCTGCTGGCCTTGCAGTGGAATGCGCCCCTCGAGCCCTCGTTCCTCGGGGCCTTTCTCGCCGACAACCTTGCGGTGGCCTTCAGGGCTGTCATCGCCCTCTCCACCCTGCTGTCGCTGCTGATCAGCTGGCGCTATGCCGAGAAGAGCGGTACGCCTGTTGGCGAATACGCAGCCATCCTTCTCGCCGCCACACTCGGCGCGATGCTGCTTTGCGGCGCCACAGATCTGGTGAGTGTGTTCATTTCACTGGAGACGCTCTCCGTGGCCAGCTACCTGCTGTCGGGCTACATGAAGCGGGATGCCCGCAGCTCCGAAGCAGCGCTCAAATATTTACTGGTGGGTTCGGCAGCTGCGGCTGTTTTTCTCTATGGCTCCTCGTTGCTGTACGGCCTAAGCGGCAGCACAAGCCTCGACACCATCGGACTCGCCCTGCAGACCAGTACCACTCCTCTCGCCGCCTTGGCATTGGTGTTTGTACTGGCCACAGTTGCCTTCAAGATCGCTGCTGTTCCCTTCCACCAGTGGACTCCAGACGTCTACGAGGGCTCTCCAACCCCTGTGGTGGCTTTCCTGTCCGTGGGCTCCAAAGCTGCGGGTTTTGCTTTGGCTCTCCGCATCCTCGTTGGCTGTTTTGGTGCCTTCGATGGCCAGTGGAAGCTGTTGTTCACAGTGCTGGCCGTTCTGAGCATGACCCTCGGAAACGTGGTGGCTCTGGCACAGACCTCAATGAAGCGAATGCTGGCCTACAGCTCCATCGGCCAGGCCGGCTTCGTGATGATCGGCATGGTCTGCGGCACCGAAGACGGTTTCGCCGCGATGGTTCTGTATATGGCTGCGTACCTGTTTATGAACCTCGGGGCCTTTGCCTGCATCATTCTCTTCTCCATCCGTACGGGCAGTGATCGGATTTCGGATTACGCAGGCCTCTACCAAAAAGATCCCCTCATCACTCTTGGCCTGAGCCTCTGTTTGCTCTCCCTGGGTGGAATCCCACCGATGCTTGGTTTCTTCGGAAAGATCTATCTGTTCTTTGCCGGTTGGGCGAACCACCAATACCTGTTGGTGGTGGTCGGCCTGGTCACTTCTGTGGTCTCGATTTACTACTACATCTCCGTCATCAAGATGATGGTGGTGAAGGAGCCCCAAGAAGCTTCCGATGTCGTCAAGGCCTACCCAGAGGTCAACTGGTCCTTGATGGGCATGCAGCCTCTGCGTGTTGCTCTGATTGGGTGTGTAGCGATCACCGCTGTTGGCGGGATCCTCTCCAACCCCCTCTTCCAGTGGGCCAACACAGCAGTTTCAGGCACACCACTGCTGCAGCAAGCCATCGCTCTGTCCAGCTTGAAAGGCCTTGGCTAAGGGATCAAAAGCGGCAGTCGCTGAACTCAATGAAATCAGCAAGATCTATGGATCCGGTGATCTCGAGGTCAAAGCACTTGATCAACTGAATCTCACCGTCCGTGAGGGGGATTACCTCGCGGTGATGGGAGCCAGTGGATCCGGAAAAAGCACGGCGATGAATATTCTTGGCTGTCTCGACCGGCCCACTTGTGGGACTTACCGGCTGAATGGAGTGGCCGTTGAGCAGTTGGACGACGATGCCCTCGCGGACGTCCGTAACAACTCGCTTGGATTTGTCTTTCAGCAGTTCCATCTCCTCGGTCATGCCAGCGCCATGGAGAATGTGATGCTGCCGATGATCTACGCGGGAGTTCCGAAGGACGAACGCATTGAGCGCGCCCAAGCGGCCTTGAGCCGCGTTGGCCTGGCGCAGCGTCTTGAGAACAAGCCCAACCAGCTGTCCGGAGGGCAGCAACAACGGGTGGCCATCGCCAGAGCCATTATCAATCGCCCCAGCCTTCTGCTGGCGGACGAACCCACTGGCGCCCTTGATTCCAGCACCACCGCCGAGGTGCTGGAACTGTTTGATGAACTTCACCAGCAGGGCATCACCCTGGTGATGGTCACCCATGAAGACGACGTTGCGGCCCGAGCGCAGCGGATTGCGCAATTCCAGGATGGTCGGGTGCTCAGGTGATGACCACAATGAGTGCAATGCTGCAGTGGTAATGGAGGAGACCCCTAAGGCTCTTCGTGTTGCACTCGTTGAAGATGACCCACGCATTCAGCAGCTGATCTGCGCTGAAATCACCGATGAGGGGCACGACTGCACCAGCTTCGGTTCCGCAGAAGATTTCCTCAACGCAGCAGGCTCCGACAACTTTGATCTGGTGCTGTTGGACCTCATGCTGCCGGGCATGGACGGCTTGACCTGTCTGAAACAGCTGCAGCTGAAGGCAGCCTCAGGACCAGCCCAGAGGGTGGTGATCGTGACGGCTCTCAATGATGACGACAAGCGACGCGAGGCTCTCTCCAACGGAGCAGAGGCCTACGTGCTTAAGCCGGATCTGTTCGAACAGCTGCCGCAACTGCTCCGGATGCCTTCGATGCCCTGAGCCTGAGAAGCAACCGCACGATCGTGGATGTTCCTTGCGATGTGGGCTGCTGGTGGAGGGTCAGCATTCCTCCACACCCACTGACCAGTTCGCGCGCCAAGGCGAGCCCCAAACCAGGGCCCTCCACCTTGTCGCCATCCCGGTCAGGCTTGCCCCGGAAAAAAGGTGACGACCACCGTTCCAGATCCTTGGAAGCCACAGGGGCATCAAGGCTCTGACTGGTGAACTCCAGGATGCAGTGGTCCAGCCCATCGCCCCCAGCAAGGTTGAGCTCAATCGGCATGGATCGATCGCCGTGCTGGCGAGCATTGTCGAGCAACTGATCCAACGCCAGCATCAAGGCCCTTGGATCGGTTTGGACCACCACGTCATCCCCGCATTCCAAACCCTGCAGCGTGAGATTCGGAGCCAACTCCAGGGAGGCGTCATACCAGCGCTGGAGCAGAGGCCCCAAGGGGTGGTCGCCACAGCAGACCAGATCCGGATCCACCTCAAGGCGCGTGAGCAGCGAGAGATGACCGAGCAACTTCTGAATCCGGGCCATTTCCTCTCGGGCCATCGTGAGGCGGGAGCTCACTGCGTTGGGAAGGTTCTTCAACCGAGCCATCCGTTGCAGATTTCCGCTCACGATCGCCAGGGGCGTGCGCAGCTCATGGGTCAGATCAGTCATGAAGCGCTGCTGCTGAACCAGAGCCCGTTCCTCAGGGCTGAGGTCGCGCAACGACAGCAACAGGAACGACGACTGAATCAACTCGACCGGCCGCCAACGCAACAACTGCACCTGTGATCCATCTCCATCCCGAGACAGCACATGACAACGACTCTCTCCAGAGGTTCGCGGCAAAGGCATCTGAGGATCCAACAGCTGAAGAGCTGTTTTGGCGTGAGCATCCAAGGGCCTGAGCTTCAGAACATCAGCCAGGGTTTGATTCACCATCTGAATCGGAACCCCTCCCACGAACAGTTCAGCAGAGGCTTGATTGGCCCAGTGGATCCTGCGATCCACATCGACAATCACCATGGCTTCGCTGGCCGCATCGAAAGCGACCTGCAGCATTCCAAGGGACTGCCGCAGTTGCGCGATCAGTTCGCTGTCACTCGAGGATGACGAAGAGGAGGCTGAGCTGTTCATGCCAGACGGCTCATCTCAGCTCGATTCCATCAAGGGTCGCAGCGTTGCTGCAAACGACCAGCTGCCGTCATCGTGTTTCTCAGCAACGATGAAATGCTCACTCTCAATGGCATGGCCATCCGAGCAAAACGTTGCCAGTTTCAACGGGTGATTCAGCACCTTCGACACCTCCGTCAGTTTGAAACGAGCAAACCCGGCGTGATGGGAATCGCGAAAGCTTGGAGGCAGGATCAGACCGAGGGATTGACCGAGTAGAGCTGCTTCGGTCCAGCCGTAAACGGCCTTAAAAGGTTCGTTGATTTCCTGCACGATTCCCGAAGCATCAGCACGAACAAACGGGAGGTCTTCCTGCTCTCGGAGTGCTCGGATTCGATCCTCTGTCCAGGCTCCTGGTGACGACATAGCGAAAAGCAGCCAATTTCAATGTAGGGACAAAATCCTTGAAATTACTTTCTGTGCCTAGAGTGGAGTGAGGTTTTGAGGCCGGATGTCACTGGAATCCCAGCCCCGTCTCCGTGTCCTTCTTGTTGACGACGAACACAAACTGACCGATCTGCTTCGTCTAGAGCTTGATGTTGAGGGATACGACGTTGATGTCGCTTCTGATGGAGCGAGCGGCCTGATCCGCAGCCGCTCCGAACCTGCTCCCGACCTGATCATCCTTGATTGGAACTTGCCGGACTTCAGCGGCATCGACATCTGTCAGCGCATCCGAGCCGGGGGAATCACCATCCCAATCCTGATGCTCACGGGGCACGACGAAATCACCGATCGGGTCAAAGCTCTGGATGCCGGGGTTGATGATTACCTGGTCAAACCCTTTTCCATCGACGAATTGATGGCACGGCTGCGTGCCATGCACCGCCGCGCTGAAACGTTCTCAGGGCCTGCCAATGGATCCGACGTCAACGAAGTTCTCCAGGTCGCCGACCTCTCCATGAACACCCGGACCCGGGATGTGAAACGTGGAGATCGAGCCATCAAACTGTCCGTGAAGGAATACGACCTGCTCAATTTCCTGATGCGAGGTGCCGGCAGGGTGCTGGAACGTCAGGAGATCATGCATGGGGTCTGGGGAGAAAACTTTTATGGAGACGACAACCTCCTTGATGTCTACATCCGCTATCTGCGTCAAAAAGTCGAACTGGACGATGCTCCAGCCCTGATCCATACCGTCCGCGGCGTTGGATTCATCCTCAGGGAACAATCGAGCTGAGAACTTTGTTTCGCTCAGGTGCCCTTAGGGCTGCTGCCGTTCAAGGCTTCGCAACACCTGGCCAAGCAGCACCGAGACAGGATCATTTTCGAGACTCATCACAGAGGACAAATCCAAATCCCCTGGATCAACGGCCTGCCAACCAGCCCGCGATGGTGTGCGCAACTCGAAATGCAGATGCGGACCCGTGCTTAGGCCTGTGCTGCCAACGCGTCCAATCACCTCTCCCTGGCACACCTGCTGACCGGGGCGTACGTAGATCTCCGAGAGGTGGCCATAGAGCGTGCGACGCAATGGTTCGGCATGTTCCAGTTCGATGGCGACGCCATAGCCCCCCGCAAGACCACTGGTTAAAACCTGGCCGGAGAGAGCCGCCACGACTGGAGTCCCCTCAGGTGCCGCGAAATCCCGACCGGCATGCATCAGCCAACTCCCCAGGATCGGATGCAGACGCCAGCCAAACCCACTGCTCTTGAAGGCGTCTCCAGCAACAGGGAAGAGCAGTCGGCTATCGCCGTTTCCAGGGCTTGGCAGAGGACGCGGCGTGACCGCAAAGACGGATTCCAACCGGAATCTGCCGCCATCGCGGGCGAGAAGCGCTGACACGGGAATACGCAGCGGCTGCTTGGAGGGGATCAAGCGAACACGGGCAGAGGACGGTGCCCCAGGCGAACGCCTAGCCACACCGGAGGCACACTCACGACGCGACAGAGCCCCACTGCGACAGGCGTCTTCGAAACGACTGCGGCCCATGGGAACCGCTGGAGCACCACCACGCTGGAGCATCTTGCGCTCCTGGGGAGTGATCACCCGTTGGCGCTCCAGAGCATCAAGAGACTGGTCAAAACCCTGAGCAGCCGCTGGTGGGATCAGCATCCAGATCGCCGCTAACCAGCTCAGCACTGGATGAGACATCGTCTAGGACAAATCCTATGGACGGCGGCGCAACTCAGGGCCAGCGTCGCCAGCTTTCGGTCCTTGAACCCTGACGCAACCGAAGAGCACCATCGTTTTCAAGACCAGTGATTTGCCAGATCTGACCATCCTGAGGATGAAGGAGCTGATCCGACCAGAGACGGGCCTGAACTCCATCGATGCACCAGGCACCATCGCCTCCAAGGCCGTGGCAGTGATCCAAGGCAAGCAGGACCTCCGCTGTCCAACGGATCGGATCCGCAGCCTGCTGCCCTTCAAGCCTCCGCAGGGCAATGCCCTCGCCAGGAACAGGATTCCGCACATTCAGGCCCAGTCCGATGCGCAGCAAACGCAGCTGGGAACCACGCTGCACCACCCCCGGGAGAAGACCGGCCAATTTGCGGCCCTGAACCAACAGGTCATTGGGCCATTTGATCTGAATCGAAAGGCCCCGCCGCTCAAGCCGTTGCGTCACTGACAGTGCCAGCGCCAAGCCAAGGAGACCGGCTTGACCAGATGCATGACTCCTCCAGGGCAAAGCGGCACTGATCCAGACACCACCTTCAGGGGAAAGCCAGGTTCGACCCAACTGGCCAACTCCCCTGCGCTGGTGGGTGGCGATCACAGCGCGCGGCCCCGTCAACGAGGGCTGATCCCGCAACCAAACCGCCAGCAAGTCCTCTGTACTGCTGCACACAGGCACCCGACGAATGGTCCATGGGCGCGCTGATGCACCTGCGATACGGCGGTAGATCGCCATCAAACGACCACCACCCCGTTGAGGGCGTCGATGCTTGGTCATCCATCGATCAGCCATCCATTGCATCCGCAAGACGCGATGCGGCCTCCACCAGTTCGTTGACGGGCCGTACCAGCGCCATACGCAGCCACTGGCGGCCGCCGGCACCGAAACCCGACCCTGGGGTCAGCGCGACACCGCTGCGCTGGAGCAGTTCCCTGGCGGCATCCTCATCACTCCAGCCCTGACGACGGGCCGCAGCAGGCAAGGGGAACCAGAGGTACATCGCCATCTCTGGACAGGGAACCGACCATCCACGTGCCGTGAGGGTCTCCACCACACGATCCCTGCGCTCGCGATAGATCGGATGCAACTGCTGCGGCCAATCAGGGAAGGCTTGCAACGCCTGGATCGCACCCTGCTGCAGAGCCAGGCTCTGATTGAAATCGATGACAGCCTTGGTGCGACGCAATGCGGCAATCACTGGCGCTGCACCAACCGCAAAACCCAGCCTGAACCCTCCTAGGCACCAGCCCTTTGACAGGGAGAAAAATTCAATGCCGGACGTCCTCCAGTTCGGAGCCTGCAACAGGCAGGGAGGCTGCCCATCCAGGGCAAGATCGACATAGGGATTGTCGTGAGCAATCACCACATCGTGCCGGGCACCGGTGGCCATGATTTGGTTGAGGTCTTCCTGATCCCCGACCCTGGCTGAAGGGTTGTGGGGATAGCCCAGCACGAACAACTTGAGCTGATCCCAGAGCGAGGAGGTAAGTCCCGTCAGATCCGGTCGCCAGTCCTGTTCCGGGGAAAGCGGCAAGGCCTTGGTTCTTGCTGCCGCAAGATGCAGCCCACCGGTGTGGGACGGATAACAGGGGTCCAGATGCAGGGCAGCGTCACCTGCATCGAGCACCGCCAGCGGTAGATGGGCGGTTCCTTCCTGGGATCCCACCAGGAACTGAACCTCCTGCTCGGGATCCACAGCAACATCGAAGCGATGGCGACACCAGTCCGAGACGGCGGCATGCAGAGGCCTCAGACCGGTCTGAAGGCAATAGGAACCGCTGCTGGGGTCCATGACCGCTGAGGCCATCGTTTCCAGCAGGGCCGTGGGTGGCCGTAGATCGGACGATCCGATGGAGAGATCCACCAGATCTGGACGCGCAGATGACGACGCCTGGACCCGGTAAGCATGCTTGGCAGCATCAACGCGGGCGAAAACGGCGCTGCCCAGCGACGCGAGCCGCTTAGAGGTTGGCATCCAGGAAGGACTGCAGCTGCGCTTTGGCAATGGCACCTTCATGCCGCGCCACCACCTCACCGTCGCGGTAGAGGATCAGCGTGGGAATCCCTTGCACCTGATAGGCGTCACGGGTCTTCGGATTGGCATCAACTTCGATCTTGCCAACGCTCAGGCGATCGCCATAGGCATCAGCGACCCAATCCATAAGAGGGGCGATCAGTCGACAGGGACCACACCAGGCAGCCCAATAGTCCACAAGGACAGTGCCGGAAGCCTTCAGCACTTCACTTTCAAAACCAGCGTCGGTGAAATCGGCAACAGCTCCAGCCAAGGCACTCAAATGACTGAACCGATCCTATGGAAAACCGGATGACTTTCCCCGGATGGTCAGAGCTTGTCGATGGATCGCTTCAAATCTTCGAGCTCGGCATCCACTTCCTCCACCTGAACTGGCTTCACAGCCTCGGCCGCATCGGCCGCCGGCAGAGCGACCGCTTCAGGGCCTCCCTTCAGCTGAGCGCGCAACGCTTCGAGATCCTCATCAACGCCACCACCGCTTTCCAGGGCTGCGAACTGGCTCTCAAGATCAGATCCAGCCAGCTCAGCCGCGGCCTGACCGGTGGCCTCCATGGCCTCCACCTTTTCCTCCATCCGCTCGAAGGCAGCCATAGCTGAATCGGTGCCGATGTTGCCGACGGCGCTCTGCAGCTGCTGCTGAGCCTTGGCGGCCTGCGCTCGGGCCTTGAGCATGTCTTTTTTGGTCTTGGCCTCGGCGATTTTTCCTTCGAGGGCGACCAGACTTTTCTTGAGGGATTCCACCTGCCCGTCTTGGGCCTGCACCTGGGATGTCAGTGACGTCGCCGTCTCCTGGAAGGTCTTACGACGGGTGAGTGCTTCACGAGCGAGGGATTCCTCACCCTTTTTAAGAGCCAGCTCAGCACGCTCGTACCAGGTCTTCGATTGGGCAGCGGCCTGTTCAGCCTGGTTGGTCAAACGCTTTTGACTTGCAATCGCGAGAGCAACGGCCTGACGCAACTTGACCAGATCCGCCTGCATGTCGGAGACGGACTGGTCGAGGATCTTGGCCGGGTCCTCCATACCGCTGACAGCAGCGTTGGCATTGGCGCGAACCAGCCTGCTCAGCCGATCAAAGAAACCCATTACTTGGCCTCAGACGCGCTGAGATTAGCGAGGTTCTCGCAACGGTTCTGCCTAGGATTAACTGATGGCGGTTGCACCTGATTCCCAACGGCGGCGTCTCCCGGGCCTGGAACTGCTCCAATCAGCGCCCCCGCCGCCTGCAGAACCTTTGAAAACCTGTCTGGGCGCGCTTCAGAGGGAGTGGCGCAAAGACGATCATCTGGCCGCGTTGTGGCAGGACTGGCCCCGGGTGGCAGGCGCCCAACTGGCTCCTCACTGCCGCCCCTTATCGCTGCAACGTGGAGTGCTGACTGTGGGAGCCAGCCATCCCCAATGGCGCCAGGCTCTCCTCTACAACCGCCCCCAACTGATCAGCGCCCTGCATCAAGCCGGCCATGCGGTGCGTGATCTGCGCATCCAGCAACACCATTCGCTTCAAGCCACTGTCTTGGAGAGTGAAGCCAGCATTTGGGCCCAGCATCCGAGCCGAACCGATGTCCATGGCATGGGGGCCTGCCCCGACTGCGGTAGACCGGCACCCAACGGCGAAATGAAGCTCTGGGGGCACTGCGGGTTCTGCCACCGTCAGACGTTGTCTGAGTCATAGAGCTCTACAGCTCAGAAACGCTCAGGACGCGGCTCCCGCCAGTCGGCATCGACGCCGTCGGCCTTCAGGGTTTGTGCCCGTTGCTCAAGGCGACTGCGGTCCAGACGCCACACGTCGTAAATCCCAATGCGTCCCAGCCGCTCAGGTTGCAGGTCGCTCCAGTGATCACGTTGTGCCGTCCCGCGATCGATCAGCACCAGCACGGTGCTGGATGCACCCGGGCTGCCGAGGGGGTATCCCCGCCATCCCCGCCGCTGTTCATGGGCCAGGCGATCCGCAATGTTGACCAGGGCGCCATCGGATTGCCCCTCATACAAGATCACCTGTCTTGTGTAGAAGTGCAGCGAAGGCTTCATGGCGCCAACCATGGCCATTGGTTCTCCGCTGCGCTGTTGCGACAGCATTAATGCTGCAGCGTCGCGGACCGGACGCTGACGCAGACGGTCTGCAAGTTCGGCAATCGGCACCAGAGCCATGAGGTGAAAGCCCAGCATGCAGGCCTGCATGGCCAGCAACGCCTGACCAGCGGAGCGTCGCTGCAGCAGAAGCAACGCTCCAAGAGTTGCTGCTGCACTGAACCAGATGGCGGCATGTCCCAAAAGACCACTGGCCAACAGATCCACCGACAACGTCGGCATCTCTGGATCGTCGATCAGCGGAACCCAGAGCGATCCCAGCCAAAAGCCACCAGCCAGGACGGCGATCAGAGCCAGGCTGGTGCCCCAGGCCAGCCGTTGCCAACGCGATGAGCCCAGCGTGGCCTGGGCCACCAAGAGGGCCGCCGCAGGGGTGGCGGGCAACCAATAACTCGGCAATTTTGTGGCTGCTGTGGTGAACAGCAGCAGAACCGCCAACAGCCAACAGGCAGCGAATTGCTGCAATGAATCCTCCGGTGCAATCCGCGATCGAGGCACCCGCGCCAGCCCCAACAACAGGTATGGCGTGAAGGGCAGCGCAGCCACGAGCATTACCGGGCCGAAAAACCACCAAGGCTGGAGGTGATCATTCACCACGGACGTGAACCGTTGAAGATTGTGGTAGCCGAAAAAGCTGTCCCAGAAAGGCTGTCCTTCCACCAGCAGCTCTAGGACGTACCAGGGAAGACTGATCAGGGCCGTCAGCAGCAACCCAGGCAACGGTCGCAGCCTCTGCCAGGGTTGAACGAGATCCCGTCGCAACGCTGCGAACATCAGCAGAGCGAGTCCTGAAAGCACAACAGCGACCGGCCCCTTGGCCAGAACCGCGAAACCGAGGATCACCCAAGCCGGCCACCACGCCACCTCTTGAGGGGCGGCAAAACGACGCCACTGCAGCAACAGGCTGAGACCCAGCAGGCCACACAGCAGGGCATCACTCACCGCGGTGCGGCTCCAGACGAGCACCAGGGGCGAGAAGGCAAATGCCAGCGATGCAATCAGAGCTGTACAGCGGGGACGCGCATCACCGGGGAACGGCCAGCGCAGCAAGGTATCGGCGATGCCAAGCATCAGCCCGACCGAGGCCAAGGCGGAAGGAAGTCGTGCCGCCCAACTTCCGAGAGGATCCCAAACTTCACGTCCGGGGAGGGCGTAACCGAACCCCATCAGCCAGTACACCAGGGGCGGTTTATCGAAACGAGGCAAGCCGTTGACCCGAGGCGTCAGCCAGTCGCCGGTGTCGGCCATGGCCCGCCCCGCTGCGGCGAACAATGGCGGTGTTTCATCCACGACGCCGGTGGATCCCAGCCCCCAGAGCGTGATCACGAGTCCCAGGGCCAGAACAAGCGCCAGAACCTGGTGTCGCTGTCGTCCTGAAACATTGACCGACAAGAAACTCTCAGCGCCTGGGGGTGATGCTGACATCCGCCATCAGTCCTGTTCGAATCCAGGCTTCAACACGCTGGCTAAAGACCTCGCAGGAGGCATGGGCCTCAGCCCAGCTGCGGCAGGCGGAGCGCTCAATTCTGCCGACATGTCGCAAGGCCTCCGTAAGAGCGTCAACATCGTCAGGAGGCACCAGCCAGCCCGTGCGGCCTGAACAGATCAGTTCCCCCGGTCCGCCGCGGTCATAGGCGACAACCGGAACACCACAGGCCAGGGCCTCCACCACAACATTGCCGTAGGCCTCATTCCATTTCGGTGTGTTGACCAGAGCGCGGCAGCGCCCCAACTCCTGCTGAAGCTCTGTGGTCGATCGAAAACCGCGCCAATCGATCGTGCCTTCAGGAACACTCGCTTGCACCTGCCGGGCGTAGACCTCATCCTCTCGCAACCCCCAAACAAGAAGCTGTTCTCCCAGGGCAGCGGCCGCAGCAGCCGCATCCTCCAGCCCCTTTTCCGGAGCGATGCGCCCCGCCCAGCCCAGGGGGCCATTCGTCTGCGTCTGAAAGGTGTAGTTGGCCAAGTCAAATCCGTTGCCCACCACATTGGCGGGAGCTGGCAGCTGAAAATCAGCGGCCTGGCGTTGCGTATGGAAAGCGAGGCGGTGGGGGTCCCAGGCGGCGACGGCTTCGATCACATCGCGCATCACCGCAGCCACATCCCCCATGCTGATGAGATGAAAGAGCTTGGCGCTGACCCGTTGCGTCAGCCAGATCGGCAGCCAGTCGTAGCCACCGTTGATCACGGCATCGGCTGATTGACCTGCATCGAGGGCGGTCTCCCAAAGAGCAGGCAAAAGACCGTTGCGGGGAATCTCGACCGGTGCAAGCTCTGCGACGTGCTGCCAGCTCGGCTGATTCACACCCTCCACCTCCAGCAACTCAACACCGCTGCAGTCGTCGGGAAGAGTTGAGCCTTTGGCGGCCACAACGGTAAGCCTGTGACCACGCCGTACTAGCCCCTGAACCAGCGATCGCAGGGTGAGCTCCACACCACCTCCCTCGCCACTGCCGAGGGCCCCGATAGGCGTGTTGACAACGACGAGATGGAGCGGAGCAGCCGTCATGAAGAGGCGTCCGTGATCGACAGCGGCTCCCAGATTCTTCGCCTTTGACTCACGAAGATCACCGACACCAGCACCATCACAACACCAATCCACTGGAGCAGATCAAGGCGCTCGCCCAGCAACCAACCTCCGGTAGCCAGCGCGAAAACCGGTGTCAGGAATCCCAGGCTGCTGAAACTGGTGAGATCGCGTTGATTGGCGAACCAGAAGAACAGCCCATAGGCCAAAGCGCTTCCGAGAAGGCTCGCGTAGCCCATACGCGTCCAGTCTGTTGCCGTCCAGGCCAGACCAGCATCAGTTCGCTGCAGGGCATGGACCAAAAGCAGAGGAAGTCCCCCCAGCAACATGTGCCATGCCGTCACGGTGACCGGATCGCTGTGGCGTGAGGCAAAGCGAATCAACACCGTTCCAGCGGCCATGGCGACGGCCGCCAGCAACATCCAGCCCTCACCGGGCTGAAACAGCTGCTGCACCAATGGCGGGTCAGCCAGCAGCCACCAGTGACCCAGCAGCTCAGCGGGCAAACCGATGCAGACGATGCCTGCCAGACCAATGGCCAGCCCCATCCAGCCGATGGGATTGATCGACTCCGTGAACAGAACGCGAGCCATCAAGGCCACCAGCAGAGGCTGGCAATCAATCAAGACAGAACCGAGACCCGCACCAGTCCCCTCCAACCCCCGCGCCAAAAGCCCTTGAAACAAGGTGGCATCCACCAAGGTGAACAGGACGAACCAAACCAGGTCGCGCGAATCGATCGTCAGGCCACGACCGGTGCACTGCCCCCAGAGCAGAAGGGCCAAACCTGCTGGGACCAGTCGCAAGCCAGCGACAAGCCATGGGCCAGCGCTATCGAGCAAAGGAGCCATGGCAGTCATGGCGGTTCCCCAGAGCGCGAAGGGCAGCACCATCAGAAACCAGAGTCGCAGTGACGGCATGAATGGGCGCTTGGGTGCTCTTTTTAAGATCTGGAGTGATGCAGATGCGCAACATGTTCTGGCCCTGGCGGCGCAAATCCCGACGACGAATGGCTCGCATCGTTGTTGACGGCCCCATTACGGGTGCCACCCGGCAGCGGGTGTTGAAAGCTCTGCGGGAGGTGAAGCAGAGGGAATTTCCAGCCTTGTTGCTGCGAATTGACAGCCCAGGCGGCACGGTTGGAGACAGCCAGGAAATTCATGCGGCCCTCCTGCGGCTCAGAGAACAGGGCTGTCGCGTGGTGGCCAGCTTTGGCAACATCTCTGCCTCCGGTGGTGTCTACATCGGCGTCGCAGCGGAGAAGATCGTTGCCAATCCAGGCACGATCACCGGTTCAATCGGTGTGATCTTGCGGGGAAACGACCTCTCCAAGGTGTTCGAACGGATTGGAATTCGCTTCGACACAGTGAAGAGTGGTCCGTTCAAGGACATCCTTTCCCCTGATCGCCCGCTCAGCGATGCGGAACGCGCTCTGCTTCAGGAACTCATCGACAGCAGTTATGGCCAATTTGTGGGCGTTGTGGCGAAGGGGCGAAACCTTGAGGTGGAGACGGTGAAGCGTTTCGCCGATGGACGGGTGTTCAGCGGTGAACAGGCGCAGGCCCTGGGATTGGTTGATGAACTCGGGGACGAAGACCATGCCCGGCGCCTCGCGGCGCAGCTGGCAGAGCTCGACGAGGACGACATCCGTCCCGTCACCCTGGGCAAACAACGCCGAAAACTCAGCGGTCTGCTGCCGGGATCCCAGCTCTTGCATCAACTTCAGCAGCGCCTGTCGCTCGAGTTGATGGGAAGCGGTCAGGTGCTCTGGCTTTACCGCCCATGACCAGCTCTCCCCTCGTTCTGAGAGGCCTGCGTGGGGCCACCACCTGCACGGAGAACAGCACGGATGCCATCAAAGCGGCTGTGAGCGCGTTGATGGACGCCCTGGTGGATCGCAATGGGCTAACCCCAGACCAGTTGGTGTCAGTGACCTTCTCGGTTACGGCCGACCTGGACGCCTGCTTCCCAGCCGCCATCGCCCGGCGACGCCCCGGCTGGGACACGGTGGCCTTGCTCGACTGCCAACAAATGGCCGTCCAAGGAGATCTCCCTCGCTGCATCCGTGTTCTGGCCCACGCCTGGATCCCTCAGGACCAGACGCCCATGCACCCCTATCAAGGCGACGCACAGCGGCTACGACCAGATAGATCTGGTCACAACTGACAGATCACCCTCCGGCCCCTGAATTCACCGCCCAGCGATTGGACTCAGGAGAATCCCATTTAACGAGACGTTTCCTATGGCCCGTTCCACTACAAGACGTTTGCTCGCTGGAGCCGGCACTGCAGCGGCCCTGCTGATTGGATCAACACTGGCCGGCATTTCAGAGCAGACCGCCCGCGCCCAGGGCACTCCGGGACTGATGGAATTCCGCTGGGACACGGACCGCGACTACCGCAAGCTGTACTACTACCAGACCTCCAACATCGAGAGCGACCGCTCTGAATGGTTTCTGACCTTGCGTGAAAAGGACCGCAAGACAGCGATCCTCAAACTCACCGTCACCGTGCCGGACTACTTCGACTCCAAGCTGAAACCCCACCGCATGCGCCTGTGCCGTACCACCGTTGGCGGCATGATGAGCCGGAGCAAGTGCCTCGAAGAGATCCCAGCCGTCATCCAGGTCAACGAAGACCAGACAGCGATTGAAGTCTTCCCCGACACACCGCTGCCTTCAGACGGCGACTACTCGCTTTCCATCAAGTTGTTCAATCCCCAGGGGAAGCGCATGTATCAGTTCAACGCCCTGGTGCAGGCTCCCGGAGATGTGCCGATGTCCGGCTACCGCGGCAGCTGGCTGATTGATGTGGACTGACTGATAAAATCCCAGATTCAGATCGGCCGGTAGCCAGGAGACGTCCATGACTAAGCGCACCCTCGGAGGAACAAGCCGCAAGAGGAAGCGCGTCTCGGGTTTCCGTGTACGCATGCGCTCCCACACCGGCCGTCGCGTGATCCGTACACGTCGCAAACGCGGGCGCGCTCGTCTCGCAGCCTGATCGAAGACGGGATGAATCCAGGGGGTTCATCCCGTCTTCGATCCCACTCAACAGGATTGGTTGATGGTCCTTCCCGCCTCCATGCGATTGCGCGGGCATCGATGCTTCAACCGCTTGCACCGATCCTCAAAGCGCCAACACGGAACCTTGATGGTTCTGCGCGTTGCCGCAGGAGACTCCAATCTGCTTCGTCGAGAGATGCGGGGCATCCAGGATCAGTCCTGCCGCTGCGCTCTGGTGATCAGCAACAAGGTGAGCAAGCGCGCTGTCAAGCGGAACCGCCTCAGGCGACTTCTGCACACGCACCTGCGTCGACGTTTCGAACGACGTAGCGATCTGGCAGGGCGCTGGCTTTTGATCAGCCTTCGTCCAGAAGCCGCGGAAGCCGAACCCACACAGTTGCTCGAAGAATGCGACAGTCTTCTGAGAAGCGCCGGACTGGATCCATGACCAGCATTCAGGAAGATGTCCACTACGACGGTGGACCAGCCCGCGGAGACCTGATCTTCAACATTCTGCTCGGCTTCACGCTGATCGGTCTTCCCTTCACCATCGGCGCCGTTGTGCGTGCCCTGTGGCTGCGCTTCCGCATCACCAGTCGCCGGATCTCGGTGACGGGCGGCTGGATGGGAAAAGACAAAACCCAAGTGGTTTATTCCCAGATCACCGAGGTCCGCACCGTTCCCAGAGGCTTTGGCGCCTGGGGAGACATGGTGTTGGTTCTCCAGGATGGCGCCAGGCTCGAAATGCGCTCGATGCCTCGTTTCCGGGAGATGGAGGCCTACATCCTCGAGCGAATCAGCAGCCGGGCTGCAAATGCGCAGCAGAAATCGACTGAAGGTTTCGCCGCCTGAGTGCAGCTGTTCATGCACACTGGCCTCACAACGTCCCGCCCCCCCGTTTCTTCAACGTGATCGGATACATCTCCGACAACCTGCTGATTCCAATCCTGGACTTCTTCTATGGATTGGTGCCCAGCTATGGCTTGGCCATCGTCGCCCTCACTCTCGTCATTCGGATCGCGCTCTATCCCCTGAGCGCAGGATCGATTCGCAGCGCCCGGCGCATGCGTATCGCTCAGCCCGTGATTCAAAAACGCCAGGCTGAAATCAAGAGCCGGTTTGCCAACAACCCTCAGAAGCAGCAAGAGGAACTGGGCAATGTGATGAAGGAGTTCGGCAGCCCCCTGGCGGGATGTCTGCCGCTGTTGGTGCAGATGCCGATCCTGTTCGCTTTGTTTGCAACGCTGCGGGGTTCGCCGTTCGCGGACGTTCCGTACACCTTGAACATGAAGGTGATGCCGGCGGACCAGATCGCTGCGGTTGAACCCAAGCCGTTCAACAGCGCCAGCCATTCGATCTTCATTAGCGAAACCGACCACGTTCCGGTGATTGCCAGCCTGCCGAGGGGCACAAAGATCGGCGTTGGCGACAGTGCCACGGTGAACCTTCACACGAAGGATGGCCGAGCCTTCAGTGACGTTCTCACAGGTGTTGAAAACTCTGGACGCTTCGCGCCGAGGTGGGAAGTGACCAAGGGTGATGACATCGTGAGCGTCAGCGATGACGGAACGATCACCGCACTCGCGGCCGGCGATGCCACCGTTGAAGCAAAGATTCCAGGCCTGGCAGCCCGTAGCGGCTTCCTATTCATCAAAGCCCTGGGCCAGGTCGGCTTCTATGCCGATGGTGCGATCAATTGGGATATCGCCATTCTCGTCGCCGGCTTCGGCATCACCTTGTTCATCTCCCAACTGCTGTCGGGCATGGGAATGCCTGCGAACCCCCAGCAGTCCACAGCAAACAAAATCACCCCGGTAATGATCACGGGAATGTTCTTGTTCTTCCCCCTACCGGCCGGTGTTCTGCTCTACATGCTGATTGCCAACGTGTTCCAGGCACTGCAGACCTTCATCCTCAGCAAAGAGGCACTGCCCGAGAATCTCCAGAAAATCCTGGACCAACAAATGGCTCAGAAAACGGTGACGGTTTCGGCCACTTCGGGCGGTTCACGACTGCCGTTTGAACCGAAGGGCAAGTGATCGAGGCACTGGAGCCTGTTCCCCTCCAGGAGCTCCGGGCCTTGGGCACACCGAAGGTCTGGGAGGTTGAGGGAGAGCTCGATCAGCTCCCCTCTCTCACACCAGTGCGAGGCCATGTCTCTGCAGAGCACCGCGGCAACGTCTTGGCGGTTCAGGGGAAACTCAGCACGATCGTGACCCTCTGTTGCGATCGCTGTCTGAACCAGTTCAATCAAAACCTCAGCTGCGCCCCCTCTGAATTGATCTGGCTGGGCGCAGCCCCACCAACGGCCGACCAGCTAGAGCATTCTGGAGAGGTCGCCGAGATGGAAGGTCTGGTGGATGTTCTCGATCCACGCGGCGAATTCGATCCCCAGCAATGGGCGTTCGAGCAGCTCAATCTGATGCTGCCCGTCGTGAATCACTGCGGTGATCACTGTCCAGGACCACCTGGCTTAAACCTGAAGCCCGTGACCTCAGACTCCACATCGAAGGAGGTTGACCCGCGCTGGCAGGCCCTTCAACAGCTCCAACAGCGGCTGGAGCAGCAATGAGCAGTGCAGCCTGGGGACACCAGATCGACCTTCTGGTCCGTGCACGCACGCCACTGATCTGGGTCCGCAGCAACGAGGAAGCACGGGTTGAAAGCCTTTTGGGAGAAGCCGCTCAGCGACTTGCACGCCAGCTGGTCTGCTGGAATTTCATTGATGGCATCAGCGGGCCGGTGAATGCCGATGGCCAGGGAAGTCGTCAACCGATGGCCATGCTGCAGTGGCTCCAGCAACGGGATGCGGGCAGTCCGACCCTGCTGCTCGCCAAGGATTTTCATCGCTTTTGCGATGACCCTGGCGTCGCCCGGATGCTGCGCAATCTCGAAGGATCGCTACGCACTACCCCACACACGCTGGTGCTGTGTTGTGGGCAATGGACACCCCCAGGCGATCTCGAAGAAAGCCTCACCCTTCTGGATCTCCCCCTTCCCGACAACGACGACCTGCGCCGACTGATCATCAGCATCAGCACCAGCAGCGGCAGTCCCCTCCCAGCTCATGTGTTGGATGAACTGGCGCAGGCCTGCAGTGGGCTCAGTGAGATGCGGGTTCGCCAGGTCGCTGCCCGCTCCCTGGCCCGCCGCGGCCAGCTGGGGCCGGACGATCTTCAAGACGTGCTCGAGGAAAAACGCCAGACCATTGCCCGCAGTGAGGTGCTGGAGTTCTGCCGCAGCGACGCGGGCACGGAAGCCATTGGTGGCCTCGAGGGTCTCAAAACCTGGCTGCAACAACGGCACAGGGCATTCTCGGAAGATGCGCGGCGCTTCGGACTGCCTCTCCCCCGTGGGGTGCTGCTTGTTGGCCCCCAGGGAACAGGGAAGTCACTCACCGCCAAGGCGATCGCCTGCAGTTGGTCCATGCCCCTGCTTCGTCTGGATGTGGGGCGTCTGTTCGCAGGTCTGGTGGGGGCCAGCGAGGCACGCACCCGCGAAATGATCCAACGCGCTGAAGCGATGGCGCCCTGCGTGCTATGGATCGATGAAATCGACAAGGGCTTCGGGGGAGATGGCCGCAGCGATGGCGGCACAACCCAGCGGGTTCTGGCCAACGTGCTCACCTGGATGGCGGAGAAACAGTCACCGGTGTTCGTCGTCGCCACGGCCAACGGCGTCGAGAAACTTCCACCAGAGCTGCTGCGCAAGGGGCGTTTCGATGAGATTTTTATGCTTGATCTGCCCAGCAGCGCTGAACGCAACAGCATCCTTCAGCTGCATCTGGAACAGAGACGACCTGGGCTGAAGCTTCCCCTAGCGACCGTGGTGAGCCGTAGTGATGGGTTCTCTGGAGCCGAGCTGGAGCAAACCGTGATCGAGGCGATGCACCTGGCCTTTGCCGACAACCGTGAATTGACGGAACCGGATCTGATTGGTGCCGCCTCCCAGCTGATCCCTCTCTCACGCACAGCCAGCGAACAGCTGGAGAAGCTGAAACAGTGGGCGGCCGGCGGCCGCGCCCGCCCCGCTTCTGTTGCTGCAGGTAACGAAGCCTGACGCGGCGTAACGAACGTGGCGCTGGATCAAGGCGACAGCCAGCGCTCTCCCTACGGTCCAACCAATTGCCTGACTCCCGTGGAGCGCCACAACGACATCGCCACCCAGCTGTGTGTGGCCTGCCTCGGCGCTGGTGTGATCACCACCATGGCCGTTGCTCAGGGTCAGAGCCCCCTTACCGCCCTTGGCATCACCCTGTTTTCAGGCATCGCAGCGGTGATGGTTGGCCAGGTGCTCTGAAACGGCCTGCCATAGGCTGCCGGCGCTGACCCCCCTGAAACCGTGCTCGATCAGCGCCTTGTGCGTGACAACCCCGAAACGATCGCCCAGCAACTGGGGCGACGAGGCAAGGCGGTTGATCTCACCAAACTGCAGCTGATCGCTCAGCAGCAGCGTGATCTGGAGCAACAACGCAGCAGCCTTCAGGCGGAAGGCAACCAGATCGGCAAAGAGGTCGGCCAGCGGATCAAGGCAGGTGCCGATCCCAAAGGCGAGGACGTCGCCGAACTGCGCCAAAAGGGCAATGCCATCAAGCAGAAGGTGGCTGTTCTTGAGGACGAGGAAAAGCAGCTGTCGAGTGAGCTCAAGCAACAGCTGCTTGGTTTCCCCAACCTGCCGGCCGAAGCCTGCCCTGACGGCCGCAGTGAGGAGGACAACATTGAGGTGCGCCGCTGGGGCAGCCCACGGGTTGAAGACAACCTGGAAGAGCACTGGCAGATCGCTGAACGCCTGCAGCTGCTCGATACCGAACGATCCGTCCGCATCGCTCAGAGCCGGTTCGTCACCTTGCTGGGCCAGGGAGCACGCCTGGAGCGTGGCCTGATCAACTTCATGCTCGACCTCCATGGGAGCAAGGGGTACCGGGAAGTGCTGCCCCCGGTGCTTGTGAACAGCGCCAGCCTCACCGGATCGGGACAGCTGCCCAAGTTCGCTGAGGAGAGCTTCCGTTGCGCGGATGACGACCTCTGGCTGACACCGACCGCCGAGGTGCCGGTGACCTCCCTACACCGGGATGAAATCATCCCGGCGGATCAACTGCCGCTGCGCTACGCCGCCTACAGCCCCTGTTTCCGCCGTGAGGCCGGCAGCTACGGCCGCGACACCCGAGGTCTGATTCGCCTGCACCAGTTCAACAAGGTGGAGCTGTACTGGTTTGTACATCCGGATCACTCCCAGGAAGCCCACCAGCAGATCACCGCTGATGCAGAAGCTGTGCTGCAAGCCCTGGAGCTCCCCTATCGAGTCTTAGACCTGTGCACCGCCGACCTTGGCTTCTCAGCGCGCCGGACCTACGACCTCGAGGTCTGGCTGCCTGGGGCGGGTGCCTACCGGGAAATCTCGAGTTGCAGCGTCTGTGGCGATTTCCAGGCGCGACGTTCCTCCATCCGCACCAAAGAAGGCAAGGCAACGAAACTGGTCCACACCCTGAACGGCAGCGGTCTGGCCATCGGCAGAACCATGGCGGCCCTGCTGGAGACCGGCCAACAGGCAGACGGCAGCGTTCTGCTGCCCAAAGCCTTAGTGCCTTACGTCGGCCGCGAGCGACTCCAGCCAGAATGATCCGATCAGAATCCTGACGGGGATATGAACGTATTGGCGGCCCTCCTGGTCCTTGCTCTGCTGATCGTGGTGCATGAAGCAGGACATTTCCTTGCAGCCACGCTCCAGGGCATCCGCGTCAGCGGCTTCTCGATCGGCTTCGGTCCTGCACTGCTCAAAAGGCAACGTCGCGGTGTGACCTACGCCCTGCGGCTGTTTCCCCTTGGTGGCTTCGTCGCCTTCCCTGACGACGACGAAGACAGCTCGATCCCGGCGGATGATCCGGATCTGCTACGCAACCGGCCAATCCCCCAGCAAGCCCTGGTGGTTGCAGCGGGGGTGATGGCCAATCTGGCGTTGGCTCTGGTGGTGCTGTTGGGTCAGGCAGCTTTTGTCGGTGTTCCTGCCGCGCCGGAACCGGGGGTCCTGGTGGTTCAGGTGCAACCTGGTGGAGCCGCCGCCCGCTCCGGCCTCCGTGCCGGCGACCAGATCCTCAGTCTGAACACCAAACCCCTCACTGCAGGTCAACGCGGCGTCGAGGCAATGGTGCAGGATGTGAAAGCAGCACCGCAACAATCCATCCGTGTGGAGCGAAAACGGGGGGACGAGACGACCACCGTTCAACTGATCCCCGACGATCAGCAGGGCATGGGGAAAATCGGGGCCCAACTGCAAGCCAACATCAGCGGAACGATGCGCCCAGTGCGTCATCCCGGGGAACTCCTTCTCACCACAGGCTCCCAGTTCAGCCAACTGCTGCAGCAAACCGTGCGTGGCTACGCCGGTCTGTTCATCAACTTCAGAGCCACGGCAGGCCAGGTGAGTGGTCCGGTGAAGATCGTTGAAATGGGGGCTCAGCTCAGCCAGCAGGGGGGATCGGGGTTGGTGCTCTTCTCAGCACTCATTTCGATCAATCTGGCGGTGCTCAATTCGCTCCCGCTGCCACTGCTCGATGGCTGGCAGATGATGATGCTTGCGATCCAATCCGTTCGCGGTCGTCCTGTTTCGGAACGGATTCAAATGGCCTTTGCACAATCTGGTTTTCTTCTTCTGGTGGGTCTCACCCTTGTGCTGATCGTGCGTGACACCAGTCAGCTGCCCGTGGTTCAGCAATTGATGGGTCGCTGAGGCAGAGAGGGCGCCCGTGTATCGTTGACGATTCAATCGCTCGCTGCCCCCCGCTGCATGGCCAAGAAGTCGATGATCGCTCGCGATGTGAAGCGCAAGAAAATGGTTGAGCGCTATGCGGCGAAGCGCGCAGCACTGATGGCAGCGTTTAATGCAGCCGAAGATCCGATGGATCGTCTTGAGATCCACCGCAAGATTCAGGCTCTCCCCCGCAACAGTGCACGCATCCGTGTTCGCAACCGCTGCTGGGCCACAGGCAAGCCCCGCGGTGTTTACAGGGATTTCGGCCTTTGCCGCAACCAGCTTCGTGAGCGCGCCCACAAAGGAGAACTGCCCGGCGTGGTCAAGTCCAGCTGGTGATCCATTCCTCGCCATGGCGTTGTCACGGGGAGGTTTGACCTCCCCTTTCTTGTGAAGAGCAGCCATGAAATGTCAGACTTGGCATTGACAAAAGGACATAAGACGTCGTGCAAGGACAAACCCAGTCGATCTCCTTTGACGGACGTGAGATTCGACTGACCACCGGGCGCTTTGCCCCTCAGGCGGGAGGATCCGTCTTGGTGGAGTGTGGCGACACCGCCGTGCTTGTCACAGCAACCCGTTCCGGGGGCCGTGAGGGCATTGATTTCCTGCCACTGATTTGCGACTACGAAGAGCGCCTCTATGCGGCTGGGCGCATTCCCGGCAGCTACATGCGTCGTGAAAGCCGCCCACCAGAACGGGCCACCCTCACGGCTCGGCTGATTGACCGCCCCATGCGGCCCTTGTTCCCCAGCTGGATGCGTGATGACCTGCAGGTGGTGGCCACTTGCTTGTCTCTCGATGAAAGGGTCCCCGCCGATGTTCTGGCGGTAACGGGCGCTTCCATTGCCACCCTTCTGGCAGGCATCCCTTTCAACGGCCCCATGGCGGCGGTGCGCGTGGGTCTGCTGGGGGACGATTTCGTCCTCAATCCGAGTTACCGGGAAATTGAACGGGGTGATCTGGACCTCGTGGTCGCCGGAACCCCTGACGGCGTGGTGATGGTCGAGGCAGGTGCCAACCAGCTGCCGGAACAGGACGTGATCGAAGCGATTGATTTCGGCTACGAAGCGATCTGCGAACTCATCAAGGCTCAGGAACAACTCCTCAAGGATCTGGGCATCACCCAGGTGAAGCCGGAGACCCCCGAACAGGACAGCACAGTTCCCGCCTATCTGGAAAAGCAATGCACCAAAGCCATCAGTGCTGTCCTCAGCAAGTTTGATCAAAGCAAAGAGGAACGAGACACAGCCCTGGAGACCGTGAAGGGCGAGGTTTCAGAAGCCATCGCAGCCCTCAAGGACGACCATGCCGTCCGCCAGGCTCTGGCCAGCAGCTCGAAGTTGCTCGGCAACAGCTTCAAGGCGCTGACCAAAAAGTTGATGCGGCAACAGATCCTTAAGGACGGCAAGCGCGTTGATGGGCGTGGCCTCGACGAGGTGCGTCAGATCAGCGCTATGGCCGGCGTGCTTCCGCGGCGTGTGCATGGATCCGGTCTGTTCCAGCGCGGACTGACCCAAGTGCTGTCCACCGCAACGCTCGGCACTCCCAGCGATGCCCAGGAGATGGACGACCTCCATCCCAACACCGAGAAGCTGTACCTGCACCACTACAACTTCCCTCCCTACTCCGTCGGTGAGACCCGGCCGATGCGCTCACCCGGTCGTCGTGAAATCGGCCATGGCGCCCTGGCCGAGCGGGCCATTCTTCCGGTTCTACCTGAGAAGGACACCTTCCCCTATGTGGTGCGTGTGGTGAGCGAAGTGCTCAGCTCCAATGGCTCCACCTCCATGGGTTCTGTTTGCGGCAGCACCCTGTCCCTGATGGACGCTGGTGTGCCGTTGAAGGCCCCCGTGAGTGGCGCTGCAATGGGTCTGATCAAGGAGGGTGATGAGGTGCGGATCCTCACCGACATCCAGGGAATCGAGGATTTCCTCGGCGACATGGACTTCAAGGTGGCCGGAAGCGAAAAGGGCATCACAGCCCTGCAGATGGACATGAAGATCACCGGCCTGCCAGTGAAGACGGTGGCCGAAGCCGTCAACCAGGCGCGCCCGGCGCGACTCCACATCCTCGAGAAAATGCTCGAGGCGATCGACACTCCGCGGGACAACCTCTCTCCTCACGCCCCACGCCTGCTCAGCTTCAGGATTGATCCTGAGCTGATCGGCACCGTGATCGGTCCCGGCGGACGCACCATCAAGGGCATCACCGAACGCACGAACACCAAGATCGACATCGAGGACGGCGGCATCGTGACCATCGCGTCCCACGATGGTGCTGCAGCTGAAGAAGCCCAGAAGATCATCGAAGGCCTGACCCGCAAGGTCAACGAAGGCGAGGTGTTCTCCGGGTCGATCACCCGCATCATCCCCATTGGTGCCTTTGTGGAGATTCTTCCTGGCAAGGAAGGCATGATCCACATCTCGCAGCTGTCCGAAGCGCGGGTGGAAAAGGTCGAGGATGTCGTGAAGGTGGGCGACGAAGTCACCGTGCGGGTCCGAGAAATCGACAACCGCGGACGCATCAACCTCACCCTGCGCGGTGTTCCCCAGGCCGGTGAGACCTCCGAGGTGGAGCCTCAGCCCACCCCGGTAGCACCGCTCAGCTGATCAGGTCTCAGACCTGAAAGCCGGGATCGATCTCGGCCATGGCCCGCGTCGCACGCTCTCCGAGCTCGGCGTGGGCTTTTCCATGGCTGGCGATCAGACAGCCGGCCTGACGGACATCGCCGGTGTTGTAGGTGAGGTCGGCCTGATCCGCATGGGTGAAGCGACCACCGGCCGCCAGCAGCACCGCTTCCGGAGCCGCCATGTCCCAATCCTTGGGAGCACTCTTGCCGGATAGGGAGACGTAGAGGTCGGTCTCGCCCCTGAGGATCGTGGCCACCTTGAAGCCAACACTGCCCACTGCTTTGGAACCGCCGAGATTGAGGGCATCAATCAGCTTCACCAGACGGTCGTCGCGGTGGCTGCGGCTGGCCACCAGGATCAGATCCGAAACCGAGGTTCTGTCGCTGAAGCGAACCGGCGACCGCTCACCCTGGCGGTCTTCACACCATGCTCCTTCGCCGACGATGCCGATCCAAAGTTCGTCGGCTTCCGGCAACAGCACAACCCCAAGAACGGGGCGCCGCCCCCGCACCAGAGCCAGATGAACGGCATATTCACCTGTGCCCTGCAGGAAATCCTTGGTGCCGTCCAGGGGGTCGAGGATCCAGAGCCACTCTGCAGGCAGTGGTTGGCCTTCAGTGAGCTGCTCTCTAGCAGTCTCCTCACTCAACAGCGTCCAGTCGGCATCCGCAAAGGAGCTGGACAGACCATCCAGCAACCACTTGTTTACGGCCAGGTCAGCCGCAGACACCGGCCCCTCTCCGCCGTCATCAACACTCAAAGCTTTGGGAAAACCGTGAGGGGGCTGCTCACCGCGGGCATAGGCCCGCAAGATGTCGGCTGCTCCCCAGCTGAGGCGACGAAGTTCCGTCAGCAGAGCCTCCTGGTTGACGCCGGAGGGGAGAACGGCAGAGCTGGGCATCATGATCAATGCAGGCGCTCGCCATTGTGATGCAGCGGGATGAACCAAGCGGCGGCAGCCTCTATCTGGTGGGCACCCCCATTGGTCATCTGGGGGATCTATCCCCGCGAGCCCGCGATCTGCTGAAGAACGTCGATGTGATCGCCTGTGAGGACACCCGGCACAGCGGACAGCTGCTGAGCAACCTTGGCTCCAGCGCCCGCAAGGTGTCCTTTCATCAGCACAACACCCGCACACGCGTGCCCCAACTTCTGGATGTTCTGGCTGAAGGGCAAAGCCTCGCCGTGATCAGTGACGCAGGCCTGCCTGGCATCAGCGACCCCGGCGAAGAACTGGTGGCTGCTGCGCACCAGGCCGGCCATCCGGTGATCTGTATTCCAGGCCCCTGCGCAGCCACCACTGCTCTTGTGAGCAGTGGATTGCCCAGCGGACGGTTTTGCTTCGAAGGATTTCTGCCTGCCAAGGGGAAGGAGCGACGGGCCCGCCTCGAAGCCATCAGCAACGAAAGCCGAACCACCGTGCTGTACGAAGCACCACACCGACTGATCACGCTGCTCGAGGAACTTCAGCAACACTGCGGAGGAAGCCGTGCCCTTCAGGTGGCACGAGAACTGACCAAACGCCACGAAGAGCAGGTAGGGCCGACGGTGGAACAAGCCCTGCAGCACTTTCAGCATCACCCTCCGCAGGGTGAATGCACTGTTGTGCTGGGAGGAGCACAACCGGCAGAGCCGGAGGAACCCGACGACAGTGACCTGCTCAAGCAGCTGCAGGCGTTGCAGGATGCCGGCGCAACCGCCAGTGACGCGGCACGGCAATTGGCCCAGGCCACAGGTCTGTCAAGACGACGGCTGTATTCCCTCCTGCACCAGGGCACGTCAAACTGAGCCTGTCGACGGTTGTGCTGTGTTGATTCGCCTGCGTCTTCTGCTGATCAGCCTGGGGAGCGGCCTGCTGCTCCTGCTGCTGCTCTGCCTTGGAGCGCAGAACCTTCAGGATCGCCAAGCGCTCCAGCTTGGGGGGCAGCGCTCCGTTCCTCTTCCCACCGGTTTTCTCGTGGGGATAGCGCTGGTGATTGGCGTGATCAGTGGCGGAACAAGCACCGCTGTCTTGCTTCCCGATCAACGCGATCGATTCGATTAGTGGTGTTCAGCTGGATCGCTCAGGCGTCAAGCGCGATCAGCGTTCCATCCAACACCAGCCTTGTGATGCCTCGGGCAAGCAGATAGCTGCTGGTGCGCTGAAAGACAGCGGTATCGGGGACCTTGATCACTCTTTGGCTGCGACCGCACTGGCGTTTGGCCTCTCGAGGACTCGCAAACAGACACAGTCCCTGGCGTGTCTGCTCGGCGTCATCCAAGAAGCCCAACTCTGGAAACTCCTTGAGGGGCCGGGCATCCAGCTCGACCACCTTGTCGACGAGCATGTAGGCGCTGTCAGGGAGCAAATCGACACTGAACGGTTGCGCCTGATTCAGGGGTCGATCACTGAGGTCGCCAACACCGACGAGGGGCACGAGCTCTGTGAAGGTCTCAGTGATGCCGATGTCGTCGTCTTCGTTGAGCTCTTCTTCAGCGTCCTCGCCGAAATCATCAGCATCTTCGAGGGCCAGACTGCTTTCATCACCTGTGAGGGAGTCTTCCTCGGGCTCTTTCTGTGGGGATGCAACAGCAGGGGCCTCCGGTTCAGCCTGAATAACGGGCTTGACCGGGGTAGAGGCCGTCGATCCCTTGAGGCGAGTGGCTTTCAGCGCGGCATAAGCATCAGCTGGCAGCAGTGACTTCACCGTGCGGCTGACGGTATTGGGGCTGCAGCCGAAGGCCTCAGCCAAAGCAGCTGTTGACTCGCCGGCCTTGTAGCGACCGACCAGATCCTGCTTCTCGCTGTCGCTGAGACGACGCGGCGCCATTGATGCCGACCAACAGCTCATCACCTTAGGAGGCAAAAGGCATGGGAATCCAGCCCGCCTGAAGCAGCCTGCCAAAATGAGTTCGCTTGCTCCCTTAGCTCAGCTGGATAGAGCAACTGCCTTCTAAGCAGTCGGTCGATGGTTCGAATCCATCAGGGGGCGTTCAGTTCCAGCCTCAGGTGCCCAATCCATCTCCTTCTCCCACCTCGGTGCCCAGCGCTTGCATTGCTTCTTGAGGTGTTGGCGGTAGCTGCTTTCCACCAACTGGTTGATTTGTGAGGGCCGTCGCTATACAGCGATTAACTGCCGTCAAATGCTGATGAGCTGGCGTCTGAATGGTCTTGCGCCGTGGAAACCGGTCCGCGCTGTCGTCTTCGCAGATAAGAAGGTCTTCTTCTGGATCAAGGGAAAGCTCGGTCTCTCTGAGTACCAGATGGCTGCGCTGGTCTGGCTGAAAGGTCTGATAATCGGCGTGCTGTTGGGGGCCTGGTTGTTCTGACCTGACCGCGAAGAGATCGATCAGTTCAGTAACAAGACACGCGTTGAGCAGATCAAGCCCAGGGTTACGACCGACGTCATTGCCCCATGAACGACATGGTCAATTGACCGGTGGTTTCACCTGAGAGGAATCTCCGGAACGACTAACCAATGGACTCTTCTACCGATGGGATAGGAGCCGTTGAATAGCGACCGTCAGCTCCCCCCTTCGAGGAGGGGCGAATAGATCACCAGAGGAGGGAATAGGGAGCCTCCTTTTTTGTGGGTTCCTGACCTCAGTACTCTTTTGGTCGTCATGGCAACCACTAATAGGTATTTCTTACGTCAATGTGAACTCGCTCCCTTTTGGCGAGGGGGTGATGCGTCGTGCAGGGAGAGGGTGGGACCTCTCCTTTTTTTTGGCAGTTCGCAGACGAAGCCCACAGTCGCCCATACCTCTTAAGGAAGGTGGTTGCGCTGTCTGAAAATGACTTGGGGACCCGAATCTGACTGACGCTTTCATCGCGGAAGCAGCAACAACCCACGTATTGCCTTCCAGAAAAAAAACGCGATCCTTTAAGGAGTCATTAGTCGCTGCGTGATGTTCATCACTGTTTTTGGCCAAAAAGGTGGTGTTGCCAAAACGTGTAGCAGCGTTCACATAGCAGCAACCTGGAGCCATCAACAAAAACGGGTAGTCCTGGTTGATGCCGACCGCAATAGATCAGCCACTGCTTATGGCGCAAGAGGACTCTTGCCCTGCCCAGTCGTGCCGATTGAAGCGGCAGCCAAAGCCACTCGATTGGCAGAGATTATTGTCACAGATGGACAAGCAAGCAGCAACGAAGAAGAAATGAAAAATTTAGTAGAGGGAGCCGATTTCATTCTGCTGCCCACTACTACGCAGAGCAGATCAATCGAATTAACTGTTGAAATGTCACAGATGCTGAGGCAATACAAGATCCCCTACGCTGCACTACTCGTGAAAGTTGATTCACGCAAAGAAGCCGCAGCAGAAAAAGCCAAAGAATTGCTTCAAGGATTCGACATCAAGGTTCTAGACGCACAAATTCCATTGCTTAGCGCATTTGAACAAGCAGAAACAGAAGGAGTCACCGTTGACCAAGCGATTGACAAGCGTGGGCGAGCAAATCCACGAAGAATGACTGGTTGGGCGGCATACAGCACAGCCTGCAGGGAAATTGAAGATCTATTCGAAGAGCACCGAAAGCTGAATCAAATTCAGTCACCGATTGGATGGGACTTCACACCCATTGAACAGCGTATAGCCGCTTAAACATGGCTGCAAATTGACTGCAAAACCGACTGAATGCCGGGCCAGTGACGCCTTAGGAAAACACTTTCAACATGCCACTGGCATGAACCCTGGAGCGTCTTCTTGAATTCATCAACGTCGAACATTCGCTGCGAAGCTTTTGTTAGCAGCACATCGATAGCATCTTCTTAAGGTGATCTTCCACAGCATCCCTCCAGGGGGAGTCAATTCTGTGCCACTTGATGCAAGTCGCATTGTTCGGAGTTTTTAACTTGATAGCCATACCTAATAAATAGCTATGGCCTTTGACGAACTCGACCGGACGACGCGATACATCCGGGATGCCAAGTCTCGTGCCCTCGAAGTGCTCAATGAAACCTGTCCAAAACTCACGGCTCTTGAAAAGGCGATGTGGGTGAAGTTGAAGCGGGGTGAAAGCCCTTGCAAGCAGAGCAATGGCTAATGGTGCGGGCGCTTCAACCCAATTTTTTTTGGCGGGGGATAAGGCTGCAGCACATGCGACAGCATTTGGTTGACGTGGATGGGCTGCGGGTGAAGCTGGAGTGCATCTGCCAATGGCGAGCCGACAGCGTCTTCATGAGGAGCTGCCCCCCTCCTATGCACTTAAGGGCGTGATGGGTACCTCTGCGCTGGTTGGCAAGTGGCTGACAAAGCTTTTCCAGGCAAGAACCTGCTCTTAACCCGCAGGGGGTTAACGATCTGAGATTCTCTGAGCATGACAAGGACACAGCGAAAGCAAGCTCCCAAATGGTTGGGTTGGGAGTCAGCTCAACGGAAGCGTTACCTCCGTTCTGTTGAGCAAGATCTGGCCACAGAGCTGGGGCCTGATTGGCGCGACAAGATCGCAGATAACACTGAGAGTTCATTCGTCGGCCACCAGTAGAGAGCTCCCGGCCTTCGTCAAACAGAAAGAACAGCGCACCGTGATCGACATTGGTGAGCAGTTGGGAGTTCTCCCACTTATGGGTCGGCAGGCATCTCGTTAGTTGCCAGCGATAGCAATGGACTGACTACTAGCAGATTTTCCGGATACCGAAAACTGCCTGAAAAGTCGGTGCAAATTCCGTCGCTCCCCCCAACGAACTAAGGGCTCATAGCGAGCAACTTTCTTAGGCGACCTCGTCGCACCGGGATCGTGCAAGCGCCCCCCTTGACCAGCACCCGACCAAGGCAAACAGACGGAGGCCAACAGACCGACGCAAGTGTCGATAGCGTCATCCCACGCGGTTGGGCCGGAACGCCACCACGCGAGATCTGAATAACGACCAACGACAAATGAGCCGAAGAGGAATTCACCCCCTACTGATGGGGCTCGACAAACCTGCGCAGCAGGACGAGAAGAGCAGCACCAACACACCTAATCGCGAAACAGCAGAGACATCCGGCCTGGAATCGGCTCAACGCAAGAGGTTTCTGCGATCAGAGGAAGAGGAGGCAGACCAGCAGGGCTGATGGCCTGGACGAGTCAGCAGCTGTCCACTTTTGTTGTCACAGTGCCAGCAGCTTTGCCAGCTTGAAGTTGTGAGGAGGATCGCCTCACGGGAGTGGAAACAAGGTGACACTCCTGAAACGCGTTCCGTGGCCCCTGCCTTTGGCGGGGGCTTCTCATTGGAATGTGGTCCTGAATGGAGGATCTAGCTAGGGGTTGAGTACGAGCAGCCGATCTAGATGAACGCTGGATTTCCAGAAGTGACAGAGCAGGACCCTTCGCTGCCGGAGCAGCCAGGGAAGCGACAGGAACGACTCGCCAAGTTCGTGATGGAGTTGTGGGCGCAACATCGCCACGTTGCAGAAACTCGCCGCCACATCAACAAGAGGCTGGCCGACGAGACGGAACTCCTCAACTAATCGATCATCAGGCTGAGGGAGAAGACACGAACCAGCAGAGCGTCGGATGTCAGCCGATCAACAGGTTCATCTGCGCATGAGCCGGGGTGTGACAACCCAGCTTTTTTGTGCCGATCGGACTGGGGGTGAAAACCAACGCCACAACGTCGTTGCCGCTCATTTGGTCGCTGCCATCGCCTCATTCGAACGGCACCTAAACCATGACCGGGGTGATGGTGACTTTGGAGCTTCGAGCTCTCCATCCAATGGTTCCTCCAATAACCATTGGGCGCTGAGTGTCAGCTGACTCTTCTTCTCAACCGGAGGAGTCAGAACAGCGTCCTAAACGCCGACACAGCAATGCACAGCCTGACTCCTCTTATGAAGGGGAGGAGTCAGATCAGCGCAATCTCACTTCGCAACCTTGCCGTTGCTCATTTGAACCGCGTCTCCGCGTCATCTGAAGCCAACGCCCCCTTGCTTCAACCCAAGCTGCTAACGGAAGTTCCCGCCGCAGGAAACCTCCATCCAATGGCCTAACCCTTGCCATTGGGCGCCGAAGCAAAAGCTGACTCCTCTTCTGAACGGGGGGAGTCAGGTTGGCGTTATCGCACTTTGTAGTGAGCACTTTGCAGTGAGCACTTGCGCCAGGTTCAATCCTCTGGATCGTGCAGCTGTTCCCATCGGCCGAGGATGGGCTCCAACAAAGGCTCTGGATAGCCCTGGTCGTTAAGACGCCAGAACTCATCGTTGAACCTGTAGCCGTGGATCGCCGCCATGACGGGTTCATGCAGAGGGTTACCTCCCATTGGCTGACGCAGGCCCTCATGCCATGAATGCAGATCGTTGGTCTTGCCCATGCCGCCATTCTGACGCCGTGGAAGAGCTTTATCGCACTGGTGGTGAACACCGTCGCCAGCCTGTTCAACATCTTGTTCAACGCCTCAATGGCGTTGCGCTGCATCCACTCGACGCCCAATTAGGCGTTAATGCTTGGTACGCATGAGCACAAAAAAACCTAGGTTGGCCCTAGGTCTGTTCAGCGCTTCGTTGTGAAGCTGGCCTGATCTGTTGGGGGCCGCCGCCAAGCTCGCCCCCTCCCAACCTCAGGCTTTAGAGGGCTTGCTGGTTAAAGCTGCGGACATGGCAGTGGCTAAGAGCATGCAGCCTGCAACAGCGAGGAATCCCATCGGTTTGAGGTGACTGAGGGAATCATTCCCGTTCCCCGCCCCTACCGCCTGTCGCGGTTGCAACAGAACTGAAAGGAAGTCCTGCCACCCCGACGACGCCTCTCATTAGTGAGCGGCGCGATCACCTTCTTCAAGGATTGAAAGCGAGACATTGCTGTGGGGTTGACGAAGCTGGAGCATCTCTTGATATTCGGGCGCCTCATAGGCAGCTTTCGCTGCAGCCAGTGATTCGAACTCGATGATCACGGTCAGATGTCCTGCATTGCCTTCGCGAACATCCGTCTGGAGATCTCTGCAGAGAAATCGCGCTCCGCAATTAGCCAGATAGGGCTCGGCAGCTGAGATGTACGCCCCCATTCCTTCAGGGTTGGTGATTGCGCCAGAAACGCTCCAGTAGCCCTTGGCCATTTCGCTCAACAAGAGATGTCCGCAGCATTGCATGACTCAGGTCCGGCATCCCAGTGCTGCGCCAAGGCGTCAACATCGATGCGAGCTTGCTTACCCAGCTTCATGAAGGCAAGTCTCTCTCGCTGAACTTTTATACATTGATCAGTGTTAATTCGAGAAATCGCATAGCTTTGTTTTGGTCTATCGGGATCCATAGGGGAGCTGCCATCACAGCTCCTTTTAGTAATCATGACTGACTCAAAAAACAACCACAATCAATTACAAGTTGAGCAGGCAATAGTCCGACCTGCTCCAGCAGGATGGGGATTAAAACTATTGAAAGCTCTGAAGCTAGAAAAGCTTTTAAAACTGGGTAGTCGATGAGTTAAATGAAGATTTCACGGCATCAGCACTTGCCCACTCCAGGGTTTCCTCTGCGGTCGTGACGGGGTGTTTGCAGGATGCGAAGCGACGAACGCCTGAAAACGTTGCATTCACCACCCCAAGACGAGAGCCACCAAGGCCATGACACAAGAGCGTCTTAAGCAAGTCCGATGCCCCCAACAGATCTAATTGTGTAGACACCAAGAGGCTCAGCCATCAAAAAAGCTGAAGAAAGCCAATTCATGGTGTGCGATGCCGAAAACCGGTGCCACTTGACGCACAGCCTTTACCTGGCGGAGAAGAAACTCAAGGGGATGGAATGTGGATATGTCTTCCCCTACGCAACCAACTACCGCACCAGCGACAAAACAAGACCTGATCGATCTTGAATCGACAAATCAACTGTTTCGAGCCCGAAGCAAGACAGCGCAAGACAACCTGTAAGCAAGCCATCTTGCGTCAAGCGTGAAGCACGGTTACATGAGAACCATTCAGCAACTTGGCGCGATGCCGGAGCTTCTCAAGCGTCAGATTGACCGCCTGGAAACCGCCATCGACCTTTCGACAGACTGGCTTGAAATTCAATATCTGATGGTTGAGCTCGACCAACTCAAAGCGTTGTATGACGACAAGGCATCAGAGGCGGCATGAGCGGCGGCGCTTGACGTAAGACACAGGCCTGAATATCTGTAGAGATCAGCAACACATCAAGCCAATGCCCACAGATGGCTTGAGCAATCTCTGTCAGGTTGAGGATCGGGATGATGAGCCAAAACATAAACGACGAGCAGCAGAGCGAACTGGAACGCCTGAACCGTGTGCTTGCGGTAGCCAAGAAGAACGGAAACCAGCTTTTCATCCAGAACATCGAACGTGAGATCGCAGCCATTCAGCGTGGCGATTGCTCCCCCCTCATTGAGGAGTACCTCACAGAATCAGAACGGGCATCGATCAAGCGCTGAGAAGTCCAGCAGCTCAACAGGTCGAGCCCAGTGATGTGTCGAAGTCCAGACCGAGGTCTGTCGACAGCTTCTGCTCCATTGACTCCTTACTAGCGTTATGAAGATTCAGCCCTGTAGGCCCACTCAAGGCAGCCACGTGCACCGCGCAAGCTGCCTGGAACGCCAATCGATGACTGACCACAACCTGGACATCTCAGCAGCCTTGCGCGAAGCCCAACTGCAGCACCTCGAGGCCTCTCTCGCAGCCAAAGCTGCAACCAAACCAGGCAGCACGAACGCACGACAATCAAACTCGGATCAAACAAAAACAAGGGAACTGCTTTAAGCGACTGATCATTCGTCGACACCCAGTCCCTTGCTCAATCAGCCCTCGCCATGGCAGCTCAAGCTTGCTTGTGGTCTCGCGACAGAGCTTGAGGCGTCCCCGCCCCGACTGAAAAACCTAGGGAACGCCTGCTTAGGCACGCCACCCCAACAATCGATGGGCCAGGCCATCAAGGCAATGCGCCTTAATGCCGATGACTTTGTGCCGCAAAGGCACAAAACTGAGTTCATCGAGATCGGAGGCGTTCATGAAAGACGACGGTCCAACCGAGCAGTTTTAAGAAGCAGACTGACTTTCTGGCCCCTGCTCCAACAGTCTCACCCATGACCTGGGTTGGTCCTTTGGTAGGCGCGCAATGGTCCGCCACGCCAATCGACGCTCCACTTGCACCGCCTTAGGTGCCCTCGGAGAAAACGACCCAACACCTAGAGCACATGGCCCCAGGGCGCCACGAGCCAGAAGCTTCGACCCTCTCTCTTTTCTGAAGTGATGGGTTGAACCATGCACAAACGAGCGAGCTAGGCCGTCTTTCCATCGGGGAGGGCGGCCTTCCTCTTTGGAGACTTGAACCCTGGCTTTGACTTGGGAAGCCTGCAAGAAACGAGAGTCACCAGCTTTAGCTTTCATTCAGAGCCCTCAAACAACATCGAAAATCAATAAGTTTCCATGTTCACCTTGAAAGCAAGTTCACTGCGATCCAATCGCAGAAAGCATCAAGATTCAGCATCTTCAACGTCAGCCCCTGAGCCAACACCCTCAGCGACAGGATCTTGTCCCGGACGCCAGCCGCTTCTCCAGATCTCTCGTGTCTTGATGTTTAGATCTTCGCGAGAAAGCCCCCAAAGCGTGAGGCATTTCTGCAGGTCATCGCGGATGTCATCTGCTCCAGGAAAATCCGCATATCGAGAAAACAATGCGGCGATCGTTGTCAGCTGCTGAGGGCCTGGCTCGCCATCGTGGCCCAACACAGCATCGATCTGATCGCGATCAATGGCGTAGAGCGGATGCGTCTGTTGGGTGTTGTCGGTCATGCAACGATCATGCCCGAACAGATCGATCAAAGCGGCACATCAGATCGAAGTACTGATGACACCTAACAGCACCCGACAGCCTGAGGACGACGTCAGTCGAGCTCCCAGCACTCGGAACCGCGGCTGGTGAGCAGGCAAACAACATGCTTCTCCTCGCTGATCAATCGATACGTGTGCCCATCAGCATCACTACGGGCACGTGCATGCCAAAACGCATTGTCTTTGGAGGAATGCTCTGCACGATTCGACCAACCATCCACTGTCAACTCCTGAACCGCAAACATGGCATTCATTCGAACTTCACAAAGGTTCGAGGGCCATGCCGATCATGAGCAGGATCAACAGAAACTCGTTGGGATCGCTTGATCAGCTGTTGTAATCAACGCAAAGCAGAGATTTTGTCAACGCTTGAGCCAAGCTCCTCGATGGAGAGCCGTTCAGTAGTCGCATCATTGTGAAGGCGAAAAAGAAAACCATTGACCCACGCCGTCTCTTTGTTGTTCAGCTCATGGCCACGATCAACAAAACCGGGCTGTTGATGGAAAAGATGAAGAAGAATGGTCAGAACATCTTGCGGAGAGAGATTTTCGGGATCAATCGATGGCAATTGATCTCTGACATCCAGATAGGACAGTGATCCTGTGGTCGCGACATCAAATGACACTATCAACTTGAATTCGAAGTCTGACCATCCAAACAAAAAGCCCCGCCGAGGCGGGGCTTCATCCCTTGAATGAAACAAGGATCAAAGCCAATTGGCACGCATCGCTTCGTAAGACACCCCTCTGTATTTCAACTGGGGGGAGAAGACTTTCTCTTTAGCCAGCTTGACCGGAGAGAGATGAGCGGAGGTGTAATCACTTGATTCAGATCCGCGGGCCGCTGCCTTTTTGGAGTTGTTGCGGAGCTGCGCGCGCAGCTCGCGCTCTTTCAGGAGCTGAAGAGCATTCATGGTGTTCCTCGTAGAAAGCTCAGGCCCCGTTCCATGCCCTGAGTCGAACTGCGCTTCGCCATGCAGCGAAGTGAACGTCTGTAGCAGTAGCTACAAAAAAATATTAGGCCATGCAGGCTCTTTTCTGCTGTTCACGCTGTTACAGCTCTGGGCGATCAAATCAACTTCAAATGCAACGACTGCCCCAGCAACAGAGAATTGTGATCGTCTTCGTTGGTCGTTCTTAATTCGAGGTTGAAAAATAAAGCCGATCGCTCATGAATAAAGGGTCCGGCATGCCAAGTTCCCGGATGAAGCTTGAATGCTTCACCAGGTTGGAACTTGATCAGGGCAATGGAGGTCGCAGAAGGCGGACAGCCAGGATCCGTTGAGGGGGCCATCGCCAGCCACCAGGGTTGTGCATCTGCAGACCCCAAACACTGACTCACGCGATGATGTCGCGTCATCGCCTTGAGAACAGGAGGACGGCGGCGGATCCGCATCACATAAAAACGCGGCCGACCCACGGGATCGAAATACAGGTCAGCATCTGCTGAGCCAAACAATGCTGGATCGTCCTGAGGACACAAGAGAGTTCCACAGCGTTCCAACCAGGACGTATGCGATGGGATCGGCGTCAGGCTCGGGATTTCATCGTGATCCATGCCGTCAGAATATGAAAACCAGGTCCTTCCCCAGTGCCAGAAAGGGTGTCTTGAGCCACTGAAGCCAAGCACGGAACTCCCTATCACCTGAGAAACGTGAACTGATCATGCTGACCACGTCAACACGATTAAAACTTCAAGACATCTGCAGTCGATTGGCCCAGGGACAATTCGTGTCGCTCCAGGAACGTGTTTACCTTCAAAAATTTGCCGAGCGCGATCGCAGCGTGAGCACATGGGTGAACAGAGCGCAACGTTTTCAACGGGAAGGTGCACAACACGGGCTCGACGGTTTGATCGCCGACCTCGACCTGGGGCGACGCCATCCAGAGGATCCCGAGCACCCAGAAGATGATCTCGGAGACTGGTTCAGCAATGCTTCCCCTTGGCTGCGTCGCGACTGACGACCATCAACAGGAATCGTCCAGCGAGCCGAAATGATGGATAGCAACCTCCTGCAGAGTCTTCAACGATTGAAGAGCAGCAAGTCGTTGCTTGGCCTGAGCAAGCATCGGCTTGCCATGGGGAACGCAAGATTCGATCAGGGATGCTGCCTCTGATGCTTCAGCTTTAACCCAGCCTGTGCATCGCTCGAGTCGGGTCGTGAGATCGCCATCGCGCAAAGCACCGGAGTAGTTCGGCCCTGCGAAAACCTCGAGAAGTGTCGCCAGTGCGTCCCTGGCCTGCTCACGGTTCACCGTCATGGGGCTTGTGGAATACAGGCCCAGACTGACAGGGCAGACACAAAAAAGCCGCCTCGAACGGGCGGCCGGGTGATGGGGATATCCACAGCTTACCTGAACGACCTAGTGATTGCAGGCCATTTGAAGAAACGGCGACAACAAAGTTCTACAGGTTTTTCCACCGCCCTGTGGATAAGCCCCCAGGATGTGGCGCGCCGTGAGGTTGATCCCGCTAGGTGTGGTGGATCAGCTGCACAAACTTCACGAGAAGCACTACACTTATGGAAACGCCAGGTGATGGGGATTACTTGGCCTATTCCTCCGTTCAACGGAGGTTTTTTTATGGCTTGTTCAACGTCAAACCAACACAGTGTTAACGGCCTTCAAGACCAAGGAGCTTGTCCTGGCCAGCATGCAGGGTATTGAGATGATCACTATTTTCTGTGATCTGAGCTCAATGAAGCGGCTAACGCTTCAGCACTGACGCAATCCAGTGACATCCTGAGACAACTCCACCAGAAAGGAGTCATATCAATCCAGCTACACCCCATAGGCTCCATCCAGCCAACACAACATTCAGGCAAAATGCGTGCACTCGTCGGATTGCTACTGCTGTCGATTGCCCTAAGTGTTCTCTCGTCAGCCTCCCGCGCTCAGGAGCTGGGTCGTTGTGAACCCACCAAGGCGGTGAAGATCATCGATGGTGCGCTCGGAGAAGGAAAAACACTTCAGCAAGCCATGGAGATGATGATCAAAGCAAAAGTGTTTGACGGATCAAAGGCGTGCATCACATTCATCCGTGAAACCTCCATGACCATGCGCGATGCACATCCAAGCGCCTTCAAATCACTCTGGATGAACTAAGAAGCAGTCAGACACCAGGCCAATACTCGAGACAAATGGACTAGACCAGGCATTAAGTGCACCACCATCAGAGGCATCAAATTCAAATTCATCAAAGATACTGAACACATAGAGTGTTAATTGCACCATCAGAATCAGCACCAATATCACCAATCTCGAGTGTTTTCATCCTCTCCATATTTCTCCAGTCTTGGGAAGATTGATGACTCCATGAATCCTGCAAGTCAGTTCCAGACGGTGTCGATTCAGTGGAAAACCAGGCACTGAGACAACGGTGCACGCCCAAACCCGACATCATCAGAACAAGTACATGCCTAAGGATGCAAAGCCCTAGACGGATCAACGACCCCGCCAACAGCCTCGCCGTGCTGGTCGCCGTCGTTCTCAGCACATTGTTGTTGTTGGGACAGGCCCTGTTCATCGTTCCGGCCGGCAAAGTTGCCGTGGTCACCACCTTGGGCAAGGTGAGCGGAGGATCGCGTCTGCCTGGCCTCAATCTCAAGGTCCCGTTTGTTCAAGCGGTGTACCCCTTTGATGTGCGCACCCAGGTCAAACCAGAAGAATTCGCCACTCTCACCAAGGACCTTCAAGTCATTGAGGCCACCGCGACCGTGAAATATGCCGTCCGTCCCAATGAGGCCGGACGGATTTACCGGACAATCGCCGGTAACGACCGTGAGATCTACCCCCGCATTATCCAGCCGTCATTGCTGAAAGCACTGAAGTCAGTGTTTTCCCAATACGAGCTCGTCACCATTGCCACTGAATGGAACGACATCTCCGCATTGGTGGAGCGAACTGTGGCAGAAGAGCTCGACAAATTTGATTACGTGGAAGTCCGCGGTCTGGACCTCACAGGCCTGCAGATCGCCGAGGAATATCGCGCCGCCATTGAGCAGAAGCAGATTGCTGAGCAGCAACTGCTCCGCGCCCAGACCGAAGTCAAGATCGCTGAACAGGAAGCCCTCCGTTACGACACGCTCAATCGCAGCCTTGACGACCAAGTGCTCTACAAACTGTTCCTCGACAAATGGGATGGGCAAACGGAAGTGGTACCGGCACTTCCGGGCAGCAACAGCAGCACGCCTCCAGTAATTGTGGGGCGTCGCAGCTGATGGAACGACAGCCGTGGTTGTTGATCAACAATCGCTTCTCGAAGAGGAAGATCGTCTTGACGCACTGCACCGCAGTTACGACGGCGAAGCACTGCTGAACGAATCCTTCATCGTTCTAACCATTGGTGCCAGCCTGATTGCCACCTTGGGGGTGCTTGCCAACAATGCCGCCGTGGTCATCGGGGCCATGGTCGTTGCCCCCTGGATTCTGCCGCTGCGAGTGGCGGTATTTGCTGTTCTGATCGGACAAGCCAGGCTGCTGTCCCGATCCCTGATCACCCTTGCAGCTGGTGCAGGTATCACCCTGTTCCTGTCGATGGGATTGGGCCTCATCGCACGAAGCCAAGGCTTGCTTTTAGTGGAGGCCCTGCCTGAACAGGTCACAGCTCGACTGGAACCCAATATTCTCGATTTGGGGATCGCGCTGGCAGCGGGTGCTGTCGCCACTTACGCCAAGGTGAATCCTGGTGCTGTGAGCTCCATGGCGGGCACAGCCATCGCCGTAGCTCTGGTTCCACCGGTGTGCGTGATGGGATTGATGCTCTCCGCCCAGGATCTGAGCGGCGCTCAAGGGGCTGCACTTCTCTATGCCGCCAACCTGCTGGGAATTCTGATTGGTGGAATCAGCGTGCTGGCGATTCGAGAGCCGTATTTCCGCGAGAAACTCAGACGCCGGCGACGCTCACGCCTGCCAGTGCTATTAGCTGTGGGCTTGGCCGTTCTGGTGGGTCAAAAACTCTATGAGAGGTATGAGCGACACCTGTTCAAACTCAAGCAGGAGGCCGCCAAAGAACAGATTGAATCAGACATCCGCTACTACCTCAAGAATGAGACGTTGACCTTTGGTGCGAATGAAGCACTAGAACTCGAAAAAATCGTGTTCGACTGGCCTAATTATTGGGAACAAAACCAGGCCCCAACCCTTCAGGTGGTTGTGCGTGTGACCGATCCGACGACGCCGAGCTACAAACAGGTTCAGGAAATTCAAGACAACATCAACTCCAAGCTTTCATGGCAATTCCAGGGCCTTGAACTGCAGATGCAGGTGCAACGCATCAACGTAAGTGTGGTGCAAGGCAATGAGGTGGACGAAAGCCTCTTTGACCTGGAGCAGATTTTCAACGAAGCCGACACTGCACTTGCACCAATGCAAGTAGATGAGGAGGAACTGGAAGATCCCAGCGAAGCAGAGATCTGTTCAGAGCCAAACTGCTGACGACCTATTCACTTGCGGGTCAGGATCACAAACAAGGCATGGATCACAGCGGCTGGCCACATGCCGAACAAGACAGGGAAACCAAGGCCGCCCACAGCAAAGAGATAGATCACAAGGTTGATCCAGAAGGCCCGTGAAAGCCCCACCTGGGTAAACACCCCCAGAGGTGGGATGAACAGGGCAATGATGATCCGAAAGATATCGCCGCAGGTCATGGGAAGGATCATGCAAGTTCTCTTGTCTTAGCAATCACCACCGAGAGCGGAGCAGCTCGCGCTCCTGACTAACCACGCATGCCACACCAGGCATGGACAAAGACAACACAATGTTGAGCCTTAGGGTCCACTGCACAAGGAGTCCTAACCAGAAGACCCAGCGCTCAACAAAAAATCATCCTTCAAAACATCCTGCATCGCCAAACTCACTGGCAATAGAGGGAGTGATCGTGTCGTGCTTTCAGGCTGTTGGCCTGATCCTTTGACCGGTCAATGCCCAACAAAAAGCCCCCACCTTGCGGTGAGGGCTTTCCGATTCAGTTGATCTGAATCGTTTGTTGATTCCAGATCAACCGATGGCAGGAGCCTGCAGAGCCACAGGAGTGGACTCAGCAGCAGCCAGGT
>NZ_VTLA01000005.1:0-140945 GCF_020514205.1 Synechococcus sp. MU1625 | reverse complement strand
TGATCACCTGGGGGTATGAATTAGCCGGTGGCGATTCATCCGCTGTTGCCTCATCTCTCTCCTCCGGCGTCAGCCAAATTTTCTCCACTTCAGCGGCCTTTGCAGCACTGAAGGACGACGGCTCCGTGATCACCTGGGGGTATGAATTAGCCGGTGGCGATTCATCCGCTGTTGCCTCATCTCTCTCCTCCGGCGTCAGCCAAATTTTCTCCACTTCAGCGGCCTTTGCAGCACTGAAGGACGACGGCTCCGTCATCACTTGGGGGGATCAAGATTTCGGCGGTGATTCATCCGCCATTGCCTCTTCTCTCTCTTCTGGCGTCAGCCAGATCTTCTCTAATGAATATGCCTTTGCTGCACTGAAGGACGACGGCTCCGTGATCACCTGGGGGTATGACTCTACCGGCGGCAATTCATCCGCTGTTGCCTCTTCTCTCTCTTCTGGTGTGGTGGGTTTTGCCAACCCCCTCACCAACGATGTTTACGACACCACGCCACCTTCAATTTCTGTCACCATTGATGACGGCACAGACGGCTTTCTCAATGCGGCAGAAGTCTCCTCTGTATCTATTTCCGGCACCACAACCGGTGCAGAAGACGGGCAAATCGTTTCGATCTCTATTGCCTCTGATGGTGGTGGTACGCCTATCTCCACCAGTGCAACTGTAAATAGCAACAGCTATTCACTTGCTGGCCTTGATCTTTCATCCCTTGGTGGTGGCACCATCAACATCACAGCCGACGTTGATGACATAGCTGGCAATTCAGCAACGCAAGCCTTGGTATCATCAAATAAAATCTATTATCCAGTTAAAAAATCTAAAAAGAATGCAGCTCTTGGCGAAAATCAAAACAAGCTTGTCTTGAAAGGCGTTAAAAATATTAATGGCACTGGTAGCAATATAGGCGACTTAATTATTGGCAATAAAGGAAAGAATATCCTCGAAGGCCTATTAGGTAACGACACTCTTATGGGAGGCCTTGGTAAAGACAAACTCCAAGGTGGAGGAGGAGGAGACATCCTCAATGGTGGCTGGGGTAAGGACAAACTCAAAGGAGGGTCAGGTGCCGACACCTATATGGCTTCCAAGGGGAAAGACACTATTGTTGGGTTCAACACTCAAGAAGGAGATCTCCTAAGTGGTTTTGGAGATATAAGTGGTCTTGATATTAGTGACAGCGGTAAGTTCTGTATTGTCTCTGGGAATGGCTATACAGCAAAACTCAAGGGTATTGCTGCTGATGATTTGATTGCGGCTATGGAGAGTGTTTTTGTCTGACCTGTATTGGCTGGTGTCCATATAGGTCGTTTGCTTTTATTTAAATGATAGAAGCTTTCCTGCTGTTTAAGGCGCTGATATATGTTGTTGCCCCTTATGAATTTGCTTCCAGGGAACGTGAGCCTTCTGTGAACAAGTGTTGAACGGATTAGCGTATAACTTAAGTTCTTTGTTTATGTCAGGAGTGGAATTTCTTCGATGAAGGTCGGATAGATTGATCGGGACGTATCTCTGTTGGGTCCTCTTCGATTTGGTGCCTCGCGGTGATGTCGCGGCCGCAGCTTGTGTCCAGGCACAGCCCCAGCAACTACCGCAAATAAGGCCGATTAAGCGCAATTAACGACCCGCGATGTCTTACAGCGATCTGATCACCCAAAAAGAAGCCGCTGTGATTCCTTCGCGGACTTCCCAGATGCAGAAAGCAGGGCCTTCAGGGCCAACGGGACAGAACGAATGGTTGTAGAACCCCGCTTCTAAATTTTTGGCGACGGCCTCATCCCAGCCACCACCTGGAGTCATGGCTGCCTGGGCCATCTCCCACCACTGTTGTGCTTTGCCTGCGCGGAACTCGTGATGAACGTGGAAAAATTTGGATGCCATGAAGCGGACGGCTTTCGGCACATCCTGGGTTGAGAAGCCAGCCTTCGTTGTCGCTTGCAGTACTCCGCGGGAACTGACTATTGCTTTGTTAGGTGCAGGCCGCCCGTTCGATAGATACAAAAAAGCCGGCTCATCACATCTGGCTCATGCGCAGATGAACTTGCCTATCGGCTGACGTTTACAGCGCAAGAGGGCAGCAATACCCATTCCTCAACTCAGGACGACTTATCGATCTCAGCAATCCAGCTGGACAAGCGCTCATTAATTCCGCTGTGGAGATCATCTCCGGTGTTTTTCGCTGAGTTCAGAAACTCGGCTAGTTTGCCTTTTAAGGCTTGGTTCTTTTTGTCGAGTGCATCCGATTGCTCGTCGGCAAATACCTGAGCAGTTCTGATCTTGTCAGCAATAGCGTCAACACCCCCATCCAGAGATCCCTTCAGGCTGTTCGCAAGCTTTTGGATTCGGTCTTGCTTCTGAAAGGCCATACCAGCGACGCAATGCCCTCTCTAATAGCAGCAGAACTACGACCCGTGCCATTTCGAGTACCTCCTGGGTTTGTTCTTGCCTGCCAAAAGCGGCGAACACTCACAGCAGTTACGTCAGACCCATGACCCGCGACACCCGCATTGCCCTGTTCCTGATGGGGGGGGGGGCTGGTTGCAGCCCTACGCGCCAATGACCCTGATGCCTTCAAGTGTTGGCTGTCTGGTGGGGTGCAAGACCTTGGGGAGCCAGTGGTGGAGGAACTTCTGCTGGACTGGCTCTATTCGTTCCTGACGGTGGAAGAGCAGGACAGGCTGAAGGGTTAGCGCTTGGGGGTGAGCCTCTAACCAGACCCACTCAGTCGACAAAAACAGCGGTTAACGTTTTTTCGTATTTAGTTGGGCGGTCTGTGCTCTCAGGTCTTTTCCCTCTCGCTTACGCAGCAGTATTGACGTGCTTGCTCCTCCAAGCGTTTCGAATGATGCGTCACTCGTCTGCATCGGCGGTTGGCGCTCCAAGCGACCGAACAGGGCTGAAAACCATTCATCCAGAACTGCTAGACGAGAACGGTGTGATGACCAACGACGAGCTATGGGCTGTGCGTTTCTCAGAAAAGGACGGTGTTGTTTTCCCTGAGGCATGAGCACGACTAATGCTCGCCGATGCAGGAAAGGCTGCTGGATTGGCATCTGGGGGTGAGCCTCTCACTAGTTGGTGGATAAAGCCCGCTGAATAAATCCCTCTGATGGGAGAGTTGTTTACCAGTTGGAACGCAAATGGCATGTCTACGAATTGGGCCGTATCCGTCGTAGAAGAAGCTGTTCTAAGGGAACACTAAGGAAACGCTATGGAAATTTAAGTAGTCAATCGAGTTCTATTGGATGATTGTAGTAGCAAGAGGCGAAACCTTCACAAATCAGACACTTCAATTATGTTCCACGATTTCATTAATTTTCAAAGTTTCGGATTGGTCGAACTGGCCAAGGATCCAATAACAGGATCTCCAGCAATCAAATCGATAATAAGTACATTTGTTCCGAGCGCAAAAATAGTCGACCCCATATTAGTGGAGTCAAAAGTGAACCACGCAGTATCAAGTCTTAATAGCAGTGAACAGCTGCATTAGAAGGCATTTTCGATAATCAGGGAGCATTGATGTTGTTGCCATCCATCTCCCGGCAAAACCTCACACACTTCAACCCGTCATCAACAGCGGGGTTTTTTATTGCATCCCCAGATGGGGGATGCAAAGCCCTGCAATTGGGTAAAACAACCACTCGGTTGGGGGAGGTGGTTTCCTGGTGAAATGGCGAGGGTTGGTTCAGAGACAAGACAACTCATGTTTAGTTTTGAACTGGCTATCGCCGCCGCCATCTGGACACCACTAACCGTGGCCGCCTGTAAGTGGATTGCTTACACCTGATGACTGACTCCAAAAAGGACATCGACCGCCTGCAACGAGAAATCGATGACGCGCGTTCCGATGCAGATCGTGCGTTCAAGGGAGAACCACCCAAGCCAGTTCTCTACAGACAGCCAAGCCTCGGGCTGGATGCAGTGCTCACAGGCGCGGGAATGCTCGTGGTTCTGGGGCTGTCGGTAAGCCTGGCCAGCGAACTCACCAAGGATCAGGTGACTGCACTAACGGCCGGGAGTGTTGGAGCTGCGGGCGGCCTGGTCATTGGATACAGCGTTGGCCGTAAGAGGCGTAGCTCGTGGAGGTAAGCCGCAGAAGGCTCGTTGATGGGCTCGATTCCGATTCCAAGTCGCCTTGGTTCAGTGGCTAAGGAGTGGGGTCTTCTTTTTGCTTCTTCCCGTCGACCTTGTTCTTCGAGTTTGCGAACTCCGTATGTATGGCGAATTCATCCCTAGATCAAACGGCTCTAGTTCCTCTTCTCCACTGGATCCAGCTCGAACAGGACTGCTCCATCCCTGCTGAGCACCCTGGTTTTCCTGCCGATCATCCTGGCGATCCTCGTTGCTGATTCAGAGGCAAGCTCCAGCGAAGCTTCAGTCGTGTGGAGGTGCCATTCCAAAAAAGGGTTCAGTTCTTCGACGCGGAACTGTCTTTCTGACATGCCCGTCAGTCGCCCTCTATCAGGACTCTTGTAATGGCTCCCCCTGGGAGATGGAACTGGAGTTGAGATTCGTTTCGTCGACTCCCTCGGACTTCTGCTCTGCTCTTGTCAGTCTCTCCACCAGGCTGAGGGTGTCATTGGGAGACAACTCACCGTCATTCCCCCACTTGAGACTCGACAGGTCTGGTGGGCACATGAGGAAAAGAGAACTGTTTTAAGGAAGCTATGGGTGCTGAGATGCTCATTGCGGCAATGCTCCCCGAAGATTCACGGAAGAAATTCTGAATTGAGTGCCTTTGCGATACCAAGGGCGCGTCAGCCTCAGTGTCGACCAGCACTGCCACACGATGGTGGACTGCAATCTCTGGCTACCGATCTGGCCAATGCCAATGGGCTTGCCCCTGAGGTGAGTCAACCCATGTGTTGCAAGACGATGACGTAAGCACTTTTGCTCCCTAGACGTGGGGTGCTGAGCGACTAGGTTTCGTCGGTCCTCAGATCTGTAGGCGCCCTCTCGATCGCATAAGGCCCTGTGTCTGCTGCCGTTGGGAACGCCAATCGATGACTGACCGCACCCTCAGTATTTCTGGCGCACTGCGCGAAGCGCAGCTGCAGCGCTTGGAAGCCTCTCTGGCCTCCAAGGCGGCCGCCAAGCCTCAGGCGAAGACAGAGGCACCCAAAGACAAGCACGTGAACACACGCGACTGATCGCAACAGTCCGAACGCATCGCTTGATCAGAACGGCATATTGAGGGGCATCCGGTGCTTGCCGGTGTCCTCAATAGATGTGCTTTGGAGACACTGCTCTCGATCGTGTTGGGTGTTGCACTGGCGTGGGGGATCACGCGGGTGATCATTGGCCTGAGCGATCGTGCTCGCCGTCGCAAGCGTTCTGCAGAGGATTGAAGCTGCTCATCAGAGCCCGCAGCAAAAAGGGCGCATGATGTGGGGGAACCAGATGAACCTTGTGACGACCAAGACGAAATCCTTGTTCAGCTGGAAGTACGCGGGGATCCTGGTGGGGATGAAGCTTGGGATCGTTGCAGTTGTTCTGGGACTATCCCGTGTGGGTCTTGTCCCCGAGTGGTTTCCGCATTGGGGCTAGTTACAAACAACCCCGGTTGGTATCGAATTTCGCTGAATCGTCTGGCCTCACTGGCTTATTTGTGTTGCGTCCCGGACTCATGCACCTAGCTCGGGACGCGGACCCATGTCAGCGGCAACTGCTGGGTCCGCCTGTCTAGCGCGATTGGCTGGGCTTAGGGAGTTCGCGCCCGTCTGCGGAAGAACTCAGTGATCCAGTCGTCCAAGGGCCCAAAAGTGAGTTCTGATCATCCTCTGGGGAAGCAGAGATAACTGACGTCGCCATCCATTCATGAATGGCCTGACACTTTGGTTATGGCGGCTCAATCAGAATGCCGACCAAGATCGAGTTGATGGAATCGAGTTTGGAGCCAATCAAAAATCTGAAAAGTTAAATAAGAATTTCACGCACGCCGTTGTATTGACATTCTCTTGTTTGTTGGCTCGTGTCGTTATTTTTTTCATCCAGGGGCTAGAGGTTAGAGGCTGTCTTGTTGGGTCTCTTGGCTGGTTTGATCGTTGTTGATCTCGAATTTGGATCAGAGAGTCGTTGATGTTTGGTTTGAGTGGGGTAGAGCCTTCAGTGTCGAACAAGAATGAATGGCTACGGCTGATGGTTCAGCAGTGGGTGGTGGGGCTGGCTCATTTCTGAAAGCTTGGTTTATTGGGGCAGCAGCTCAGGCACCGTGGTTCGCACCCTGAAAGACCAATGGTTCGCGTTGGCAGTTGGCGCCACCGCGCTAACCGCATTGTTTTGGCTTGAGTTGATCGCGTCGTAACCCTGCCCCTTGATGCCCCTGTGTTCTCTTGTCATCCCTCCAATTCAGTCAATTGAGTCTTAGGTACCCAACAGGCCGCTTTTCTTAATCAGGACGTAATCAGGCCTTGAATTTCAATCCGTAGAACAGCCTCGCTGAGTTCAAAAAGCAGCTTTGCAAGACCTTCTCGTGAAATCTCCCTTTTGGTCATGGCTGTTTGCAGCGGGGGTCGTATGGGGACCAGGTTTCGTGGCACTCCACTTACAACAGAACGGCATGATGCCGATGCCCACCGATCAAGCTTCGTCTGTGCAGCGATCCGCCGATTGATGTCTCCAGACTCTTTGCCTTGCCACGCACGGACGTGGGCATGAATCCCCTGCCGGAGCAACCGGGCTGTGATGTTTGGCTGGCGGCGCTGTTCACTACCCCTGTGGTGACGTGATTTGACTTGCAGACAAGATTTCGGATGTGTGGGAATCTTCGTCGGCTTCAACCATTTCAATGACTTTTTTGATGCACTGGTCGTTCAAGACCGGCTACCACGAAATTGCTGCCAAGAAGTTCCTGGAGACGGGTGCGCCCTTTCCCGAGTGCAAGTCATGGAAGCGTTTTCATGCGCCTGGCTCCGTAGAGGGGTGGATTCTGGTGGAGTCTGACAACGCTGATGCTTGTTATGAGCACGCTGCGGAGTGGGCAGAGTGCCTCGATTGGGACGTCACCCCCGTGCTGGCAGACGAGCAGGCGGGCCCCCTGATCGCCAAGGCATACAGCTGATCATCGGCGTGGAAGGCCGCCCCTCGTACATGCGGGGGGTTCTCTCCTCAAGCTCTAGTCGCACAAAAACCGGCCCCCTCGGACCGGTTGACGCATTCAACGAACACTGAGGCTTGGCCTGAGTCCATTCCATTGCCTCCTCAGTTGTGGCTCAAGTGTTCAGTTGGATTTATGAGCTGCCTCTGCATGGCGCATCGACGGACAGCCAAATGCAAGTTGAGAGCCAAGGCTCAACAACTGCTCTCAATGCCTGCCTCCGGATTAATGCCGACATCGTCGATACAGGCTTGCTTGTCCACCTGACACAACAGCTGCATCAAGTTCTGGCGATCGAGGGCTGATAGTTCGCCGTTGATCTCCCACTTCAGGCAAGTTCTGCGCTGGCAGCTGCCAGTGTGACCCTTGAGTACCTCGAACATTGCAGCCTCCTCTGGGCTGATGATTCGATTCTTATGACGGATTGATGGTGGTGTTCCAGAGCATCAATACTCACTTTCATCCTGTTGTGGTGTGGATCGCCACTAGTTCAATGAGGTGTGAGAGAGGCGGTAGGTCGTGACACCACCCACCAAATCAAGCAACCACGCCCGAAGAGGTCTCCCTCTCACCTCAGAACCATAGGTCTGCATGGCAATTCAGGCGGCTCTTGGGTGGTGATTTGACTGGAAGCCTGCTTGAGCGCAGACCTAGGCTCAGTGTGCGTCTGATGCGTCTCGCTTGCTGGGTTCCCGTCTGCTGCTCCCCATTGCGTTGCTGGTTGCCTGGGGCGCTCCTGCCCATGCGGTTTCGCTTTCAGCGCGGACGGATCATTTGATCGATCGGCTTCAGCGGCTTGGTGTTGTAATTGATCGCCTTGATCGTTGTGGCCCCGGAGCAGAACGAGCTGCCTACAACATGGGCGTGAACCGACTGTGTTTGTCGCAGGGGCTGCGCGATGAGCCAGGGCTTCAGTTGGATGTGCTGACCCATGAGGCCATCCATGTGGTTCAGGATTGTCTGGCTGGTTTGGACACGCCGTCCTCGTCCACCATCAGCTTGATGTTGGAGGCGCAGGGTGGCTTCAGCCCTGCTCAGGTCGACAAATTTTTTGCCCACCATCTCGACCCGTCCACGGTCGACCATGTGCTGCAGGTGACCCAGTCGCTGGGGCCCATGCAGCGTCGCCGTGAAGTGGAGGCCTATGCCCTTCAAGGCCACACCGGCATGGTCGAATCCTTGTTGGCCAGGCATTGCTGAAGCCGGTCGATGGCTGACACTTCGGCCTGCAATGTTGACCTGATCAACCTGGCTAATCTTGTTTCATTCGTCGGGTCAATCGGGTGAAGCAACAGTGGATGGCGATGCTTTTACTGGCTCCGATGCTGTTGATGGAGGCGCCTTCGCTCGCGCAATCGTTGTTTGATCTACCCCCAACGCGGGTCACGATTCATAACCCTGAAGCCACAGAAGGATTGCGCAATCGCACCACAATCACTGTTGTAGTTCCTGAGGATGCAGGCAATGCTTTGAGATCGATTATTTTACGTCAGTTGCCCAACATTGATCAGTGGGACTGGGGACGCTCAGAACCTCGGGTTTATTTTGGCGACTACTCACTTCGCGGGAAAGGAGCAACCGGTTTGGCCTCTGCTGTGGTCTCAGATTCGGAAGGGGTTTTGAACATCCAACTCACTCCGGTGGTTCAGCCGGGGCAGACTGTGAATGTTGTGTTCCGTGGCTTTAATCCCGACTCCAGTATTTATCAATGGTCCACGGAACTCCTGGCAGATGGTGAGGATCCCGTCCGTTATGTAGGCCCCACCTTGCGTTCGACTGTTTACGAGCAGGACCCATTTCGCTAGTTGGTACCGCCTAAAGCATGTTGGGGTAAGCATTGAAAAGACCCCAGATCACAAGTGCGGTGATCGAGGCAAAGATCACGGCAGTCCATGCCGCCAGATCGGCACTGTTGCTGGATCCCTGCAGAATCTGAAGAAGGCGTGCCATCAGGACGAATTCAAGCCCTTCGGTTCTGGCTCAGTTGGTTGGCAAATTCCAGCCTTGTTTGCGACTCCTCATACGCCCAAGAGTTCACTCAGGTTCAAGTCGTTGCGCCTCAGCAGCGCGAATGTTGTTCCTGCGTTACCGCGGCAGATCCGCAGCTTTTGATCCAGCACGGTGATGTCGAGCCAGGCCGGAGTGCTCTGCTGAACCTGTCGCATCAGGCTCAACTGTTGCCGGTTCGGCAGGAATGGTCCCATCCAGCCTCCCCGTCGAAAGCGCACCTCGACCCTCTTGCTGTCGGCGATTTGCAGCTCGGCTTGCAGATTGATGCCGCCGAGTGCGCCGAAGGGGGCGCGAAGCCGCAGCAGATTGCAGCCGCGCCCCTGCTCTGGATCCAGAGCCTGCAGGTTCTCCAGCCCGGCGGTCTGTTTCAGCCAGGGTTGTTTGGAACTGCTCCAGCGCAATTCCCAGACCCCCCGCAGCAAGCTCGCTGAGGTTGTGAGGTCGGCGGGATCCTCCTGTTCCACTTGGTTGATCAGCCTCTGGAGGCCTGGATCGCTGGGTCTCTCCTGCAGCAGGCGCACCAGTTGGTCGCGGTGATGCCCCACGGGATGGCTTGAACTGCTGCAGCTGTTCTAGTGGTATTCGCCGGGGTGCTGAATCTTGGTGACGCTGACGCCCGACGCGCTCTTGCCGGAAAACCGCAGCAGTTCATCGCCAGAGACTTCGTAGCCCAGCTTTTGGGCAATTTGGGCGGCAGCATCGGCACTCACGGCCTGCAGTACCTGCTTCTTAAGGGATGGATCCCTGGAGATGTGAGCAAAAAATTGCCGGAGTTGGTCCGTACTCATGCGGCTAGGTCTTTCGAGCTGATTCTGACCGGTCTGGTCTTGACGCTGGTCTGTTGACTGGTGCGGAGACGAGTTTTGATGGGATGACTCAACTGGCGGTGTCAGGCGCCTCTGGCAAAACCGGATGGCGGGTTGTCGACGAGGCACTCAACCGGGGGCGATCGGTCAGAGCCATCGTTCGGCCCGCTTCCGTGCTGCCCCCTGCCCTTGCCCAAGCCGAGCAGGAGGGGCGCCTTGATGTGCGTCGGCTGGAGCTGGACACGGCGGAAGCGCTGCTCCATGCGCTGCAGGGCTGTACGGAGTTGGTGATCGCCACCGGTGCTCGCCCTTCGATCAACCTGGCGGGCCCCTTGCAGGTGGATGCCTGGGGGGTGCAGGCCCAGCTGCAGGCCTGCAGCTCCTTGGGTTTGCAGCGTGTTGTGCTGGTCAGTTCCCTCTGTGCCGGCCGTTGGCTGCATCCCCTCAACCTGTTTGGCTTGATCCTGATTTGGAAGCGGGTTGGTGAGCGCTGCCTCGAGCGGAGCGGTTTGGATTGGACCGTGATCCGGCCTGGAGGCCTCAGCGAAGACGACAGCCGCAGTACCACGGAGGGCGTGCTGGTGACGGAGGCGGATCAACAGCAGAGCAACAGCATTCCTCGGCGCCTCGTGGCCCAGGTGTGCCTAGATGTTCTGGAGCAGCCGCGTGCCTGTGGTCGCATCCTCGAAATCACCAGCTCGCCTGCCCAGCCTCAGCAGCCGCTGGGCCAGTGGCTGGATCAGCTCTGTTGATCTGAGGATTGATTCAGTGGATTGCTTTAGTCCCACTCCCATGTGCTGCTGGGCCGGCCTGTGCTGGCCAGGAACTGTTCGCTGTCGGGGCGAATCAAGGCAATCGTCTGCTGTTTGAGCTCGTCGTTCCAGCGGGGGGCAGCAACCTCGCGTCGTCCTTTGGACCCCGCCGGATTCATCAACGGCAGTTCGCCCTTTTCCAGCAGACTGGAGCAATCCTGGGTTGCGCCAATGAAGCTCAGGATGCGTCGCAGGCTGGTTTGAGGGTGCGCGCTGAGTTCTTCGGTGGTGACGCTCAGCATCGACTGCTGCGGAAACCAGCGTCGGTAGCGCTGCCATTGCTGGTGATAGAGCGAGGCCTCCACAACGCGTTGCCTCAGGCGAGGCGAGCGGAGGAGTTGATCAAATGACGGGCAGTCCTTGATGCGTCCGCGCCAGTGCCGCCAGTGGGATTCAATCCTTCGCAGGGGATGGCGAACCAGGTAGATCAGCGGAATGGGGCCGAGGTGGTGGTGGATTAGCTCCGGTGTTCTGGCGTAGGAGCCATAGGACGAGGTGTACATCGTGCTGGCTTCACCCCGCAGGGGCCGCCGAGGATCCGCCGCAAACTGATTCGCGTACCACTCCCAGCCCCGCAGATAGTGCCGGCCGAAGAATTTCGGCTCCATCGACTTACTGATCTGAATCTGGGGATGGCGTCGCAGCGCCGTGGCCAGACTTGTGGTGGCTGATTTGGCCGCTCCAATAATGATGAACGAGGGCAATTGAGAGCGGTAGACCGCCGCTATGTGGTCGTGCCGTCCCTGCAGGCTGCGATTGATCTGACGCCTGCAAAGCCAGGACTCCAGCCAACCTCTCCGATCAGCGCCCGAAGCCATGGGTCCGGAGCCAGTTCGACAGCTTCAATCCCGTACTGCGCAAGGGATTGATCGTCGGCAGGGGGGAATTTTTGATCAATTGATCCACAGACACATCATTGTAAAAAAGGCGCACATCGTCCCCGTAAATTTGCATTGTTTTTTCGATTAGAGCATCGCTGTTGAAGTAACTCTGCAGGCCGCCGCGATCACTCCGTCGCACATTTTTCTGAGGTAAAGATTCCATCACATCGATCCCACGCCGGGCCAGGATGTCGCGCAGTTCAGACCAGTGTTCGTTGATCTGTTCAACGCGTCCCACAAACTTCGGCACGATCTGATTACCGATGCAAAGCAATTGGTTCTGGGGCAAAACGTGAACGTCATAGTGCTTGAACGGTGTCTCGATTAAGACATCGAGAAAAGCGTCAAACGACATGCCATGGGTGATTCCCATGTTCTGCATCGGCAGAGGTGGCTCATCGATTTCGATCACTTTGTTGTTGTAAGCCGCGATCAGTCGGTCGAACGGGTTGCGCACGAAGCTGAAGCTGAAATGGCTGCGCCGGTACTTGCGCGCACGGCGCAGGGTGATCAGCTCCGTTTCCTGATTGGTTTCGTGCTGCCAGAACTTGTCAGAGGTCGTTTTGGTGCCTTTGGGAGGCCTTTCGCTGAGCAAGCGGCATAGGGCCGCTTTGATCGAGGAATTTGCCGCCTTTGGAACCCGCCCATAGAGAAGGTTGTGGCGTTTCATCCGGATGAAGTGATGCGGTTGTGCCATGGATTAACGGACTTTGGCGAAATTTTTTTCGAGGAATTTGCGAAATAGCTTCCATTCGCTGCGGCTGAACAGCGGTCGCGCCTGGATGGCCAGTTCAACCCCCCGTTCGTTCAGCCCTGGATTGGTGGTTCTGTTCAGGTTGACGTTGTCCGTGTTCGCTTCCAGCTGCTGTCTGAGCCGGTCGGCTTGCTCGGGCAGGGCCAGCTTCAGCACATTCCACAAAAAGGTCTTGGGCTCATGAGGATCGCTGGCTTGTTCATAGTTGATACTCACGAAATTAAGGTCGCGTTTCCCACCCAGCTTTGAGAGGGTCTGCTCCAGGTGGTTGGGGTCGGTGTAAGAGAAATCAGCTGTTCGTCGGAACGTGTCGAAGTGACTTGCTTCGGGATTGAGTCGCCCTTCCTTGAGCAGCTGGGTATGGCATGAGCGGATAAACGCTTCATGGGTTCTGCTGGCAAACAGGATGCTCCACGAGATAGAACGCTCTTCAAGACTGTCTTCCAACCCGATCATCAAGCGTTTGGTGCGCGACTTGGCATAGCGATACAAGCCCGTCTTGTTTTCCTTATTTCGAGGTTTTCTGCGCGGGGGCTCCGCAAGACCGCTGCGCAAGGTGCCAAAAATGGCCTCGAAAGACAGAACAATGGTGTGGATCGATTCCGGATGGTCCCCTGCCAGCTCAAGCAGAGTGGTTCTGGTCTGTGACGTCAGGCTTTTGGACGTTTTGCGATCCCAACGGCCCCATTGCAGGTGACGCCATAACTCGGAGCAACGCTTTTTGAAGGTCTTGGGTCCGAGATACAGCACCCCATGCTCCAGTAGCAGCTCGCGGTTGGTCTGAAGGTTCCGCTGGATGTAAGTGCTGCCGGTTTTGTGCAGCCCGCAATGCAGAACAATCCGGCTCGGTTTGAGCTGAATCACGCGACCTGCCGTTGCGGGCTGGACTCAATACAGCCTTCCAGACGTTCGAGCGCGAGCCAGGCGCCTTCGCCGTTGTTTTTGTGGCCCTGCCAGATTTCGGGAATGAAGCTTGCCTTGGGGGCGAACTGGTCCATTAGGGCAAACAACTGGACCCAGTCGATTTCACCATCGTGGATCTGTAAGCCTTCACCATCGACGCCTTTCGCATCGGCCAGGTGCATGTGCGCAGTAAAGGGAAGGATCGCCTTGAGGAAGGTGCTGAAGGAGGCATTGAGGTGGGTGCAGGCGAGCTTGGAGTGGGACACATCCAGGCAGACGCGCATGCCCGTTTCTTGACAGAACTCTTGGATGAAGTCGGTGTCGACAAACAGGTTGTGATAGCGCTGCCCACCGAAGTGCCAGGGGAAAGGAGGCATGGTCTGGGGAATGATCTCCACTTCGCCAGCTGTGTTGATCTGCTGAAGGCTGTCAATCAGCCGTTGCCGTAGCGGTTGCAACTCAGTGCGCTCGAGATGGTGGTGCTCTGAGAAACCACCAACGTTGGTCACCAGAAGGACGGGATCGGGGCAGTCGAAGCGACGGCGCAGGTCACGGGAAATGTCGACCACGCGCTGGAGTTCCTCAATCGAGTGACGCCGATAGTCGTGATCAGCGCTGCAGAGGTCGAGGGTGTGATCGCCTGCAAAGAGTTCAGGGGCGTGCACCACCAGGCCGAGCTGTTGTTGTGTTGGCAGCACCTGATCAAGGTTGACCTCGAGGTCCTTGTAGCTGAGGTGGATTTCAACGAGGTCGAGATTGCTGGTGGCGGAAAAACTCTCAATATCGTGATACCTGACCGGAACACCGAAGTGATGTTGGAAGCGGTACGCGCGCGGGGCAGCGGCGGGGGTCTCGAGGTCTGAGGGGAAGAAGAAGTCCCCGGAGGTTTTGCTCACCGGCAACGTCTTCCCAATCAGATCCTCCAGACGGTTGGGCTGCAGCCCCTGCCCCGGGCTTTGGATGCCGACCATCGATTCGGTGATCTCCATACCGGCGGGGATGTCGCAGGTCGCGACCAGGCTCTTGGCGAGTACCTCGCGGTTCATCATTTCGCCCTGGCTGATGCTGCGTTCGCCGCTGCTGCCCATCGATTCCTCCACCCGGCGGATGCCGTGGATCATCTGGGCGAATTCATCGGGCAGCAGGCTCACCTTGTGATCGTTGCCTTCCATGGAGCGATCGAGGGTGATGTGTTTCTCAATCACCACGGCGCCAAGGGCGGCGGCGGCAATGGGCACTTCGATGCCCCGCTCATGGCCGGAATAGCCCACGGGAGCCTCGGCCAGGTCACGCAAACGCTCGAGATAGCGCAGGTTGACGTCCTTGAACGGGGTCGGATAGGTGGAATTGCAGTGGAGCAGCACGTACCCGGCTCCCTCATTTTGGAGATGACGGATGCCGGAGCGGATCTCCACCTCGGAGGCCATGCCGGTGGAGCAGATCAGGGGCTTGCCTGTGGCCGCAAGGCTGGAGAGCAGGGCGTGGTTGGTGAAATCTGCCGACGCCACCTTGAAGCCTTCCATCCCCCAGCGGTTGAGCTTGTCGAGACTGGTTTCATCCCATGGGGTGCAGAGGGGTACCAGCCCCTTGCTGGCGGCGTGATCAAAGCAGCGGAACAGCTCATCGTCGCTGAGCTGAAACCGCTCCAGCAGATCCAGGGTGTATTGGGTGCCCAGATCCGAGGCCATGTCGTTGCTGTCGCCCGCATTGCGGTACAGCCGACTCATGTCCCGCATCTGGAACTTGGCGCAGTCCGCTCCCGCTGTGTGGGCTGCATCGATGAGTTGGAGAGCGGTGTCGAGATCGCCGTTGTGGTTGTTGCCGATTTCGGCGATCAGGAAGCAAGGGGCGGCATCGCCGATGCGATGGGAGCCAATTTGGAGCCCATCGGTGGCACGTCGGGCCACCGCGACAATGCGGCCATGGCTGTCCAGCAGGGGCAGCGCGATGATGCGTGAGTTGAGTAATGCGCTCAGATCACCTGCGCTGGTGCCCTCTGCAGCCGAGCGGCAGTTGGCGTTCATGGCGGCGGTGACCGGCCGGTTCAGGTCGATCTCTCCGCAACCAGCAATCCAGCGTCGGAAGTCGCCATCCGTGAGCACACCTTGGAGGATGCCGCTTTCCGAGACAACAAAAATCAGGCGTGACTGGTTGGCCGTGATCTTGCTCAGCGCCGACAGGATGCTGTCTTCCGCGAAGACAACAAACTGGGTGAAATTTCGCTCAATCAGGATGCCTCTCACCGTTCTGTCGGCCACCTGGGTTGAGTCAGTCGTCGAACTTACTTCAGATCTCTGTAAGAGATCACTAGTGCGATCTGCCGGAGCAGTGCGTTGGGCTGGCGGACAGCCCAATATCGACGGGCGACGCCGCGGTGGAGCGGGCGCATCAGGGCCGCCTGGCACAGCAGCTCCTGAGCACTGCTCCAGTCGCCAGTGGCGATGGCGGCTTCCGCTCCCAACCGCAGTTGGTTGAAGCTGGACTGGGCATTGCCCGGGTAGCCGATCGTGCTGGGGAGGGATTGCGGTGGCTGGCCTTTCTGCTCCTGCAGGGCCTGGAGCAGGGCGGACGGGCTGAATTGCTGCCCGTAGCCCATCCACTCCAGCCAGCGCGGATCTGGGGATGGCCCTTCGGCATCAAGGGCATCCAGGTTGGGGATGGCTTCCAGGGAGCGCCACACCCCGCTGCCCGCATAAACGTGGCCTCCGTAGTCCGGTTGCAGGCCCAGATCGCTAATGGCAATCGTCCGGCAGCCGAAGTCGAGGGCGTCGAAAAAAGCTGTCGAGGAAAGGGTGGCCAGCAGCCTGGCTTGCTTCAGCAACACCGGCAGCGGGCGATAGTCCAGCCGCAAATTGGCGGGAGGCACCCCCAGGGTCTGCTGCAGGGTCGTGCTGATGTGGGTTTCGACGTCATGAAAGGTGGCGTCCCCCGGCGCGATTCGGGGTTTGATCAGCACCTCCCAGTTGGGCGAACGGATGGCAAGATCGCTGAGCAGACGCACCAGCCGGGCCCGTTCGGGGGGCGATGCGGGCATGATCACTTGCTCGGCAAACACCAGGCGCCGCGGACGCTGGGCGACAGGAACCAGGTCTGAGCTGGGGGCGTTGCGCCGCAGACCGGTGAGCACGGTGCGCTGATGTGTAAATGGGGTCCCCTCCACCAGCTGGGCCAGGGCCTCCTGATCACGCGGTCCGCTGAGGCAGATCAGGTCGTAGCCAAGCCGCCAGCTCACCCCTTCGATGAAGTGGTCCAGCACCACGCCGTTGAAACCACAGAACAGCAAGGGGCGTTTGGGATGCCGTTGCAGGGCAAGACGGATGTCATTGAGCTTGCTCCCCGTCAAGAACACGCCGATGGCATCAAAGCTCTGCAGACGCTGATCGCTCAGCAGCCGAGCCAGGCCTTGATGGCGCAGGGTCACGTGCTGACCCAGGCGTTGCAACAACCCCTGGGGTGTTCCATCCCGTGGAATCACGTTGAGGGTCCAGTGCACGTTCAGCGCGGTCGGAGCGCCGCAGAGGGCATCGCAGGCCAGCAGTTGGCTGTCACTGTCAGCGATCAACAGCACGTTGAGCGTGGGCCGGGTCGGTGTCGCTGTCATCTCACGTCCCGGCCAGCAAGCTCGCTCAGGGCTTCGATCAGGCGCTTCGGTCCGTCTTTGATGTCAGCGCCCATGCCATCGAGCCAGGTTCGGTTCGCCGTTGGCAGCGCGTTCACGGCATCGAGGTTGGGGATGCTGCGCAGGCGATGCATGGCACCGCAGCCGAAGAAGCCCGTCGTGTTCTGTTCATCATGGATGCCGTAGTCGCCCACGATGATTGGGATGCGGCCCCAATCCATCGCTGCCAGGCTCCAAGGGGAACTCACCGTCAGGCAGGCGGTGCAGGATCCCAGCAGTGGCAGTAGCTGGCCTGGTGAGGCTTCCACCAAGTTCTCGGCGAGGGGTGCGTCGCCTGGCATGAGCGCCGTCGTCGAGCTCCAGCTGTGGTCGCGTTGCAAGATCACGGTCCATTTCGGCCGTTGCCGCGCCCAGGTGTTGAGTTGGCGCAGCAGTTGATCGCGGGCTCCAATGTGGGTGGGGATCCTCTCTTGGATCAATGCGAGCAGCAGGGGCTGCTGGGCTGGAGCGCAGGGTGTGGTCTGGGGAAACCAGAAGCCCGTGCTGATCACGGGCGGCGTCGGCAGGCTGGAGGGCCAGTTGAAGGTGAGTGATCGAAGTTGACGGCGCTGGTGTTCGCCGCTCACCAGAAAAAGATCACAGCCCATGCGCAGCGTGAGATCGCGGATCAGGGCATCGCCCACCAACGGCACGAGGGGGCCGCTGAATAGCTTCGCCGCGCGCCGACCGCGCGCGTTACAGAGGCCTTGATAGGTCTCGATGAAGTGCTGAACCTGCTCTGGCTTCTTCAGGAACAAGCCAATGGCTGAGACCTGATCCAACAGAGGGTGTGCGGGCAGATGCTGCAGATCGATGTTCAGCTGCTGTGCAGGTGTGGCCAGGGGCTGGTGTCCATGAAGTTTTGGCCCAGCCGTGATGCAGCGCTGACCCTGGTGTTCCAGCGCCTCTGCCATCAGCAAGCAGGCGGAACGCTCCAGCCCTCCGTCGCTGACCAGCAGAAGGGTCATCGTTCCCGCAGCAGTTTCGATAGCCAGCCGAACCCCACCACACTGTCCCGCAGGCTGCGCAGCATGCGCCGGGTGCGGTGCCGTTTGCGCTGGCTGGAGCGGGCGCCACCACTGCTCAGCATCCTTCGGCCCCCGTTGCGCAAGGCGGCCTTCTGCCAGTCACTGCTGCCCCAGCTCAGGGGACCATGGTTTGAGGTTCCAAGGGGTGTGGCCGGTCTGTTCAGTCGGTCGACTAAGGCCGTGATGAAGCGATCCTCACCGTCCCGCTGCAGGCCTTGCTGCTCGAGCCATTGAGCGTCATGGGTGACGTCGAAGGGGTTGGCCTTGATCGCAGCGAAGCTGGCAATGGCGCCCGAACTGGCGAAGAAGTGGTTGCCGAGGGTTTCGGTTACGCCCAGATCACCAACGATGCGTGTGCTGATCCCCATCGCCATCGATTCCATGGCGGCCGTCGATGAGACGGTGATGGCGCAACCGCACTGGCGCAGCAGTCGGGTGGCGGGCTTGAAACTGAGGCGAAGATTCGGCTGATCGCGCGTCATCTTGTCGATCACACTCGCCATCTCCCCATGGCGCCGGTGCAGGGTGCTCTCGATGCTCGATGTTCGCGGTTTGAAGATCACGGGGTGATCGGGCCAGGCTGCGGCTAGCTCTTTGATCTGCTCACAAAGGAACCGGCGCTGTAGGGGATGCACCGGAATCGAAGGCTGTTCGAAGAACACGATCGAGGGGATTTCCGGGGCTGATGTGCGCGGTTTTGTATGCCAGAGAATCGGCAGGCCCGTCACCACGGCATTGCTGCTGTCGAGGCCGAGGGCCTTGCGACCTCGGCCATAAAGGGCCAGATCGTCAGCACTGTTGAGACAGAGCAAGTCGGCGCCCGACCGATCCATCATCCCCTCGAGACCAAACCGGAACAGGATTCCCGGGTAAGCGCTGATGAGGCGTGGCCGTTGCTCTTGATGCGCCCAAATGTTCTGGAGTTGCAGCAGAGCATCGCGGCTGCGCTGGCCATCCAGACCCAAGATCAATCCATCGACGTCCCCAGCCATGGCGCCACAGAGCTGGCGCAGATCGTTCCAGTTGTGTTTTTCAATGCGGATCTTGGGATCGATCCGCCGAATTTCGAGGCGCTGCCGCCTGGACAGGGCCCGGTTGTTCAGCTGAAGCAGCAACAGGGTGGTCTCAGCTCCCTCCCGCCGGCAGGCAGCCAGCATGGTCATCGCCAGCTTCCCGAAGGAGTCGAAGCAGGCAACGGCTGTGACCTTGCGGCCGAGGAGGCGCTTGGATTCTGCGGGCGCCATCGACTCCGACACTTTGCCGAGCAAAATTACTCGGCTTTATGTTCCGCGATGCTGCGGCATAGGGCCAGATCGTCGGGCGTGTCGATTTCTGGCCCCATCTGCTCCAGAACAACCGGGATTGACGGACGGCAAAAGCGGCTGCCGCAGCGCCGGAAGGCGGCGACGCGCATGGCGTAGATCGCACCCGTTTCCAGAAAAGCCGGTTCCAGGTCTTGGCGGCGTTGGCGGGGTTGCTCAGGGTCGTGGTTAATGCCCCGCCCATCGACGCGCCAGAGGAAGCCATGCCATGGGGTGACGGCGAAGCTGCTGTTGCAGCGTTCTGGGCTCAAGGCAGTCAGCACCGCATCGATTTGCGCCCCAGTCGTGAACGGGGAGGTGCATTGCAGGAAAACCAGCTCGGTTTCCAAGGGACCCTCCTGTTCCAAGACGTCGAGAGCATGCAACAGCGCCGATTCCGAACTGGCCGTGTCGCCAGCAATGGCTGCGGGGCGCCGAATGACACCCGCGCCCTCGACTTCGGCGGCTGCCGCGATGGCGTCATTGTCGGTGCTCACCACCACCCGGCCAACGCCGTGGCTGGCTTGGGCAGCACGAATGCTGCGGCAAACCAGAGGCACACCGCCCACCTTTTGCAGGTTCTTGCCCGGAATTCCCTTCGATCCACCGCGGGCGGGGATCAAGGCCAGCGCGCCACGGGGGACTGCCATCGGTGAGGATTCAGTGCGTCCTGTCTTACCCGATGACCAGGCCTGCTGCTCTGCGGCTCGGTGTTCCTGCCCGGGGCATGCTTGCGCACCGCTCACTGCCGCAGCTGATGGCGCCGGATCGTTTGGTGCCGGGCCGTCGCCGTGATGTAGACGTGCTGCTGGCCTGGGGGCGGCGGCCCAGTGCGTTGCGGGTAGAGCACCTCGCCCGCCGTTGGGGCCTACCGGTATGGCATCTCGAGGACGGTCTGCTGCGTTCCGTGGCCAAGGGCCGGGCTCACCCACCGCTTGGTCTGCTGGTGGATGAGCTGGGGGTGCACTTCGATGCAACGGCCCCCAGCCGAATGGAGCAGTTAATCGCGGCGCCGATTACCGCGGCTCAGGCCGATCGTTCCCGCGCACTGCAGAGGCTCTGGCGCGAGCAGCGGCTCAGCAAGGTGAACCCTCCCGTGGAGGCGGAAGCTCCCCAGGAGCCCTATGTGCTGGTGGTGGATCAATCCGCCGGGGATCGATCGATCGCTCTCGGACTGGCCGATGCCAATTGTTTTCAGCGGATGCTTCAGGCCGCCTTGGTCGAACATCCCGACTGCACGGTGGTGCTGAAGGTGCATCCGGATGTGATCTCCGGCCGCGCCCGGGGCCATTTCAATGCCCGGGATCTGGCCCAGCCCCGCGTTCGCTTGAGTGCGGATGGTGGCCATCCCGCGCAGCTGCTCGAGGGGGCTCGGGCGGTGTACGTGGTCACCTCCCAGATGGGATTTGAGGCTTTGCTGTGGGGGCGCCCTGTTCACTGCTTCGGCATGCCCTTCTATGCCGGATGGGGGCTGACCCATGACCGATGTGAAGCCCCGGCCCGGCGACGCCAGGGAGCCAGCCTGGAGGCCCTGGTGCATGCCGCACTGGTAGGTGCCTGCCGCTGCATCGACCCCCACCGGCATCAGCCCTGCAGCATCGAAACCTTGATGGATGCGATTGGTTTACAGCGGCGCCTGCAGAGGCAACAGGCGCGGCGATGTGTGGCCTTCGGCTTCACGCCCTGGAAACAGCGCAGTTTGCGTCGTTTCATGGCGGGCGGTCAGCTGCGGTTTCGCGCTCCATGGCGGCGGATTCCGCAGGGCGTTGATGCTGTGGTGGTCTGGGGTCGCCGCGCCAGGCCGCGGCTGCTCGAGGCCGCTGCGCGTCGGCAGCTGCCTGTGCTGCAGGTGGAAGACGGCTTTCTCCGCTCGGTCGGACTGGGGGCTGATCTGGTGGATCCGGTGTCCTGGGTGGTGGATCACCAGGGCGTTTATTACGACGCCACCAGACCCAGCGATCTGGAAACACACCTGGCAACGGGGCAATGGACCTCTGCACAACGGCAGAGGGCTTCAGCATTGCGTCAGCGGTTGGTGGAGGAGGCGATCACCAAATACAACCTCCAGGCCGAGCCTTGGCTTCGTCCTGCTGGTCAGCGCCGGGTTGTGCTGGTGATCGGACAGGTGGAAAGCGATGCGTCAATCCGCTATGGCGCCCCTGGCCTGCGCAGTAACCGTGCCTTGCTGGCGGCGGTGCGGGCGGCGGAGCCGGAGGCTTATCTCGTCTACAAACCGCATCCGGATGTTGTGGCCGGCCTCTGCCGTGCCGGTGCTGGCGAGGAAGATGCCGCCGAGCTCTGTGATGTTGTGCTGCCGCAGGGCTCGATTCAGCAGCTGTTCACTCAGATCGATGCTCTGCACGTGCTCACATCGCTGGCGGGGTTTGAGGCGTTGCTGCGCGGCCTGGAGGTGCATTGCTGGGGCTTGCCGTTTTATGCCGGCTGGGGACTCACCCACGACCGCGAGCATTGCGGCCGCCGTCAGCGGCCCTTGTCGCTGGACGAGCTGGTTCATGCCGCACTGATCGACTATCCCCGCTACGTCAGCCGCGACAGCGGCTGGTTCATTACGCCGGAGCAGGCCATCGACGAACTGGTGGCCTGGCGCGCCGCTCCACCGCAGCGGCGCACGCTTGTGCAGGCCCTGTTCCGCCACTGGGGCCGGCTCCGGCGCCGTTGAGGCGTGCCAGGATTTTGCTCATTCATGGGCGGGATGCAGTTTGGCCAGGGGACGGGCGCCAGCTCTAGTGCAGGTGCGGATCGACGGACCGGTTCTGCTGTTGATGGGCCCCATCGGTCTGTTCTTCGCTCGCTTCTGTCGCTACCTGCAGGGGTGCGGCATTCCGGTCACCAAGGTGGCGTTCCCCCTGCGGGAATTCGGCTTCCCGGCCCATGTCTGTGTGCCGTACGGTAAGGGCATGGAGTCGTGGCGGCCCTTCCTTCGCCGGCTGATCGAAGAGCGGGGAATACGCCACATCTTTATGTATGGCGACTTCATCATTCCCCACCGGATCGCGATTGAAGAGGCGCAGAACCTCGGCATTGAGGCCTGGGTCTTTGAGCTGGGTTACCTGCGCCCGAACTACGTGACCCTCGAACGGGACCGGGTGAATGCTCGCTCCAACCTCAACCAGCCAGCAGCCTTCTACAGGGCGTTGCCCCAATGCGACCAGCTGCCGCAAAACATCGTGCTGGATCCGGGCTGGCGCTGGCGCAAGGCTTGGAAGGCTCCGACATTTATTCAGCACGCCTTTACCCGCTACCCGATTATTGAGGGGGAGCACAAGCTTCAGCCCTCACCAGGGTTCCTCTGGTGTCAGGTGCGCGGCACCTGGCGTTATTGGCTTTATCGCTGGCAAGAACGATCGGTGAAGCAGCGGTTGCTCGAACACCTCTCTTTTTTCCTTGCTGTTCTGCAGGTCTCGAGTGATTCGCAGATTCAGATGGGGTCGCCTTATCGCGGCATGCATGACTTCATTGAAGATGTCATCCGCTCTTTCGCCGGCCATGCTCACGCTTCCGACCATCTGGCCTTTAAGCACCATCCTCGGGATCGGGGCTACAACAACTACGCATCTCTGATTCGGCTTCTCGCCAAGCAACACGGCGTCTCGGGCCGGGTCCATTACATCCACGATGGCCCCCTCAGCCGATACCTGCGGACTTGCCGCGGGGTGATCACGGTGAACAGCACCGTGGGTCTGCAGGCTTTGTTCCATGCGGTGCCCACCAAAACGATGGGGAACACCTTCTACAACTTGGAGGGGCTAACGGATCAGAAACCGCTCAATGCGTTCTGGTGTGATCCTCAGCCCAGTGATCGAGCTCTGTTTTATCGCTTCTACAACCATTTGGTGCTCACCACGCAGGTGAATGGAAATTTCGATGGAGATTTCCCCTTCCGCACCACGTTCCCGATCGGTCCGGAAGCCCGTCAGCTCCCCCCCAGCCCCAGACTTCCGATCCCGAAATCAGGGACGCTGAGTAATCCCGTGCTGTTGCTCGGGCGACTCATGGCACGGCTGGCTTGGGCCGCTCTGGGTTTCACGCTTTACGGCTTGCAGCTTCCGGCCATGCTTCTGCGACGACCGGACTGGGCAGCAGCCTTGATGACCCTGGCGTCCTCTGTGGCTCTTCGGGCCCTGGGCATTCAGGTGGTGGTGGATGACAGCCAACCCTCGGAACCGGCCGACATCCCCTTGGTGCACATCTTCAATCACCGCAGTCCCTGTGATGGCCTTGTGACTCAAGGGGTTCTGCGCTTGCCGGGCTTGACCACCGCGCAGCTGCATCTGCGCTGGGTGCTGCCCGGTTATGCCGCTGCCGCGCGCAACGCAGGCTCGGCTGTTCTGGACCATCGCCAGCCCCAGTCCCGCCTCGCCGGGATGATGAGTGCCTCAACCTTGTTAAGGGATCACGGCGAAATCATGATTGCCCCCAACGGCTCGCTTGTGACGCCGATTGAGGAGCGGGTGTCGCCGAGTGCTTTCATGCTCGCCCAGCATTACGGCGGCCGGGTGGTGCCGTGGTTTTTTAGCTACGACGGATTGGAGGGCGCCGTCGGCGCTCGCTACAAACCGCTGCAGCTGTTGCTGGGTCGTTTGACAGCGCCATTGGGCACGATTTACTGCCGCCGTGGGCGGGCGGATGATCTCCAGCTGCCCGCGGACCCCCGCGACCGGGAGGGTTTCAGCGCTGCTGTTCAGCAGTACTACCGGGAGCAGACAGCACAAGGCTGATGTTGTGTCCGCCGAAGCCAAAGGCGTTCTTGAGCATCAGTCGTTCGGCACCTGAGCCAGAAAGCTCGACTGGCCCTTGGCTGGTCACGGCGAGCTCCACTTCAGGGTCGAGAGGATCGGAATTGATGCTGCGGGGCAACGTTCCCTGCCGAAGCGCTTGCAATCCAAGAATTGCTTCGACGGCTCCCGCGGCTCCAAGCAGATGCCCCAGTTGCCCCTTGGGTGCAAAGACCGGGATGTGATCGGCGGCAGAGCCCAGGCTGCGCCGCAGCGCCCTTGCTTCGGCGAGGTCTCCAAGGCTGGTGCCGGTGGCATGGGCCTGGACGGCACAGAGATCGCCAGGCTCAACTCCAGCCCGACGTAGGGCATCCTCGATCGCCAGGCTGGCCTGGGTTCCCTGAGGTTCAGGTGCCACGATGTGATGGCCGTCACTGCTGCTGCCGCAGGAGAGTTGCCAACCCAGGGCAGCACCGTACGGGGTGTCTTCCTCCCGCATCATCGCTAGCACTCCGGCACCCTCTGAGAGCACAAAACCGTCCCGGTCTTTGCTGTAGGGCCGAGAGGCCTGCTCAGGGGCATCATTACGGGAGGAAAGGGCCCGCATCGCGGAGAAGCCCACGAGCCCCAGTCGGTTCACCGGTGCTTCGGTGCCGCCGGCCAGTACGAGATCGGCCCGCCCATCATTGAGCAGCATCTGGGCCAGCATCATGGCCTCGGCCCCCGATGCGCAGGCCGAAACGGGGGTGTGCGCACCACCATGCAGTCCCAGGTCGATTGCGACTTGGCCGGCCGCTGCGTCGGGGATCAGCATCGGCACAGTGAGGGGATTGACCCGGCTCGGTCCTCCGGCGGTCAGCTGGGTGTGCTGTTCATGCATTGTGTGGAGCCCGCCGATGCCGGTGCCCAGCACCACCGCCACGCGCGCTGGATCAATGCCTCCGATGGCTGCGGTGGCCATGGCCCAGGCCTCCCTGGCGGCAAGAAGTCCGAGCTGGGCGCAGCGATCGGAGCGGCGCAGCAGGAGCGGCTCCAGGGACGCTGTGGCTGCATCGGGCACGCAGCCCGAAATGCGCACCGGCAGATCGTCGCTCCAGGTTGCGGTCAGGGCGCGGATGCCGGAGCGCTCTGCTAAGACGCCATCCCAGGTTGATCCTGCGTCACAGCCCAGGGGTGAGACTGACCCCCATCCGACGATCGAAACACGCTGGGAGATCTGTTGCAGCACTGCCACGGTTAGGCGGTTTTGGAGCTGGTCAGATCGATGTCGAGGGATTCCAGATGGCTCTGAATATCACCAACTGTCTTGAATTGCAGCAGCTGCTCCTCTTGGATGCGAATACCGAAACAGGTGTCGGCCTCGATCAAAATTTCGTAGAACCCCAAGGAGTCGATTCCGATGTCCTCCATCAAGCGCGCATCACGGGTGATGACAGATGGATCTGCGCCGGAAATGCGATGCAGGATCTCGACAAGGCGTCCCTCCAGCTGTTGCTTATTGGAGATTCCCTCTGTCAACACCCGCACCCTTTTGATCCAGTCAAAGTACCAGCGTCGCTTCGTTTATCACTCCCCCCGGTACCAGCTGAATTGCTGGTAGACGGGTTGGTGGTCAACGTCGATGAAGAAAGACAGCCGATCTTTCGGTAGCTGAGAAAGGTCGGCGGCCATCAGGATTTCAGTGATCTGGTTGAAATCCCTCGCCAGAGATAGGTCACAGACCTTGGCTTCCATCAGATTGAAGTATTGACGCAACAGAACCGGCAGCCGGAAGTCGTCGCTGTGTTCTTCTCGGATCGCTACTTCCAGGGCCTGAACATTGCCGATCGGGTGGAGGCTGTCATCGGGCTGGATGTCGTTGATCGGGTGACGCGGAGGGGGCAGCACCGGACTGATCCTGCGGTACGGAGGCCGCATCAATGCAGTCAGAAAGGCTGTATTAACGGCATCGCTGTGGGCGAAGTGGTTGTAAGAGACCAATCCATGCAGGATGCTGAACCCCGAGCGAGCCGCGATTAGGAGCCCTCCGCGGAAGAGGGCCATCAGGGAATGCGGTTGGCGTTGAAAGCGCTGGGCTAACGCCACTCGACCAATTTCCACATGGTGGGTTTGCCCCGCAAGCATCGCCTTGATGCCGGGGTAGACATGCTCCAAGTAGGACTGCTGGCTGCCGGGAAGGTCCTCAGCTGCTGTGAACTGAGGAATGAACTGCAGCCTGGCGGAGCCCGCCAGGGCACTGCTGCCGGCCTCCAGCAGAATTAAGTGGTCGTAGGTCGCGTCACGGCCGTCGAGGTCTTTCGTGCTGCCGGAGCCGGAGAGCTGCTGGCGGTAGGTGGATTCCCTCAGGGTGCCGACGGCATCGGCAACGGCCTCAAATCTTGATCCAGGGATCAGATGCAGCTCAAGGCCGTCGAGGCGGAACAGGAGGCTGCTGGCTTGGTTGGTTTCGCTCCAACCCTGAGGAAGCAAGACGTCTTCCTGCGCTGCTGGTCCTGTCTGCGTCATGGGCCATATCCCTGAATCGCATTATGCGGGAAGATTGGCGTCATCTTGGCTGCTGTTTTCAGTTCCACCCATGGTTGTGCCCTCAAGGACCGGTCTCTCCGCAGGCGTTGCTGCAGCGGTTGTGCTCGTGGCTCCTGTGTTCCTTGGCGGTGGCCTTAAGGCAGAAGAGCGGATCAACTGGCTGAAAACACCGGCGAGGGTCACCACGCCGCTGCAGGCGCCGCCGCCGTTGCCATCCGCTCCCAGGGTGCCGCCCCAGACCTACCGCTACCGCCTGGCTCCTGGGGACAGGCTGGTGACCTCGGTGTTCAAGATCGAGGGTTATGAGGCTCAGGTACAGGTGTTGAGCGACGGCACCATCAACCTGCCGCGCCTTGGCACGGTTGAGGTGTGGGGGTTGACTCTGGAGGAGGCGCGTCAGCGGATCACCGATGGCTACAACCAATTCCTGCGGCGACCTCTGGTCTATCTCGACCTGGTTGAGCAGCGTCCGGTCCGGGTCACGGTGACGGGCCAGGTCCTGCGCTCGGGAGTTTTCACCCTTCCTGTCAACAGTTCGGGATCCCTGGGGACGAGTGGCGAGGTCACCGGAGTCGGCAGCGACGGGGGCGGCTGGCCGACCATGGTGGATGTGATTCAGAAGGCTGGGGGGATTAGCGCTACGGGGGATTTAGCCCGTTTGGAGCTTCTACGCCCTTCCGCAACGCCTGGTGGACCCACCAAGAGCTATGTCTTCGACTATCTCACTGTGCTGAAAAACGGAGGTTTTGCTCCCAACCCGTTGATTTATGACGGTGACAGCATCCGCGTTCACAAGGCGAAATCGCCAGTCAATGTGGACCTGCTGACGACTGCTGCCTCAAACTTTTCCCCGACGGCGATCAATGTGCAGGTCATTGGTGAGGTCTTTTCTCCGGGAGTGGTTGAAATCCGTTCCAACGCTCCGTTGTCCGGTGCCATCCTGGCGTCTGGTGGAGTCACCCGCCGCGGCAGTGTGAAGCGGGTGGACTTGATCCGCATGGATGGCCAGGGCCGCACCACGGTCAAGCAACTGCGTTACGACCCCAATGCTGTGCTCAGTAGTCCCAATAACCCGCCACTGCGCAATGGTGATGTTGTGGTTGTGAACCGCAACACCTTCACCAAGGTCACGGACACGATGACTGATGCCATGTTGCCGCTCGAGCCGATTGTCGATGCGGCCTCGGTCTTCCGGCTTCTCGGCTTGCCGACCGGATTTGGATCATCCTCTCCCAGGCGCTGATTAGATCCCCAATCGCTCCCAAATCACGCCCAGGTTCTCCTGGTGCAATGCGGTGCTGAAGCAGTCGGCCAGCTCGGCTGCGGAGAGCCGGCGGGTGACATCGCCATCCGCTTCGAGGTTGGCGCGGAAGTCGCCGCTGGCGGTGTTCCAGGCCGTATGGGCATTGCGCTGCACGACCTTGTAGGCCTCCTCCCGGCTCATGCCTGTGCCCACCAGGGCGAGCAGCACCCGCTGGCTGAACACCACGCCGCCATACACATTCATGTTGCGTCGCATGTTGTCGGGGTAGATCCCGAGACCCTTCACAACGCTTGTCATCTCCCGCAGCATGAAGTGCAGGGTGACCGAGCAATCGGGCAGCATCATTCGCTCCGTGGAGCTGTGGCTGATGTCGCGTTCATGCCAGAGGGCCACGTTCTCCAGGGCGGCAATGGTGTAACTCCGCAGCACCCGGGCCAGACCGCTGATTCGCTCGCTGCGGATTGGGTTGCGTTTGTGGGGCATGGCAGAGCTGCCTTTTTGGCCCTTGGCGAAGTTTTCCTCCACTTCCAGCACATCGGTGCGTTGCAGGTTGCGGATCTCGGTGGAGAAGCGCTCCAGGGAGGCGCCCACCAGCGCGAGGGTCTGCACGTAGTCGGCATGGCGATCACGGGAGATCACCTGGGTGCTTGCGGTGTCGGGGGTGAGCCCGAGGATCTCGCAGGCGATCGCTTCCACCTGGGGATCGGTGTTGGCATAGGTGCCCATGGCGCCGCTGACCTGGCCCACGGCCACATCCTGCTCAAGCCGTTCCAGGCGTGTGCGGTTGCGCTCGGTTTCCGCCAGCCAGCCGGCCACCTTGAACCCGAAGGTGATCGGTTCGCCGTGGATGGCATGGGAGCGGCCGATCATTTCGGTGCCTTTGTGGGCCCTGGCCAGTTCGCGCAGAGCCTCCGCCAGTCGATCGAGTTCATCTCGTAGCAGGGCCACGGATCGTTTGAGTTGCAGGGCCACGCCCGTATCGAGCACGTCGCTGCTGGTCATGCCCACATGGATGTGGCGGCCGGCATCACCAACGTGCTCGTTCACGTTGGTGAGGAAGGCGATCACGTCGTGGCGCACCTCGGCTTCAATCTCGAGGATGCGTTCCACCTCAAAGCTGGCCTTGGTCTTGATGGTGTCGAGGGCCTCCTCGGGCACCCGGCCGAGCCTGCAGTTGGCTTCGGTGGCGGCGATCTCCACATCAAGCCAGCTCTGGAATTTCGCCTGCTCACTCCAGACGGCTCCCATCTCAGGGAGGGTGTAACGCTCAATCACCGGCGCGCACGGTTGAACAACCCAACAAATCTATGGGGCCGCCTCCGCGCGGCTGGCCGAGCCTCTTTGCCGTCGTGCCATCTCCGGATCACCGCCATCCTGAGGCGATGAGACCAACGCTTTATCTGCACTGGACGGCGACCCCCTACGACTGGATTCGTCCTGGGCACTATCACTCGATCATCAGCGGTGATGGCCGTGTGCACCGGTTGCACGATTACAACGTGGACCTTCCGGCCCACACCTACGGCCGCAACCGCAACAGCGTTGCCCTCTCCTGTGCCTGCATGGGAGGTGTGCCCGACCCCTGGACTCAGCCCCCCACGGACGCTCAGATCAACAGCCTCTGTGCTGAGGCCGCTGCCGTTGCCCGCAGCTGGGGCTGGGGAGCGGATCAGATCACGGTGGAGCGGGTGATGACCCATGCCGAGGCGGCCTCCAACCGCGACGGTCGTTGGATGCACGACAACTACGGACCGGTGATCTGGGGCGGGACGGGGGAGCACTGGGATCTGCTGCAATTGGACAAGAACGGATCCACAGTTGGGGGGGAGCAGCTGAGGCACCGAATTCAGGCGCTGTTCCGGGCGTCGGATGCGCGACTTGAGCAAGAGCCGCTTGCCTTCCGTGGAACTACGACCATTGAGGCCCGAGGTGATGAACTTTCGGTTCAGTTGGATGCCTTGGGTCGCTCCTGGGCCTTGGCCTCTGACTTGCTGGAACGCTATGAGCTGCCTTTTGCTTGGGATGCAAGCCACCGTCGGGTTCTGATCGGTGCCATGGATGTAAGCCCGACCTTCCGGGAGGACGGCGTTCAGGCTGAGGTGGGCTGGCCGCTGTTTGAGATGTCGCTTCAGAGCGGTTCAGCCCCGGTGATTCTTCGAGGCATTCTTCGAACCGAAAGCGATGGGGATCGGGCCTGGTGTCGGGTGGTGGAATTTGCCGAAGAATTCGGTATCTCAGTCAGTTTTGATCCGCTCAGGCTTGGAGAACGCCGCGGCGGATAGGGATTGTTCTGGCGTTGTTTGCTCAGAGCGCTGTGCTGTCGCGGTCGCCGGTGCGGATGCGCACCACCGATTCAACGGGGCTGATGAAGATCTTGCCGTCCCCGATTTCGCCGGTACGGGCGGCATCGGCGATCGATTTGACCACCTCTTCCACTCGGTCGTCTTCGACCACAACTTCGATCTTCAGTTTCTGCAGAAACTCAACGGTGAATTCCGAACCGCGGTAACGCTCTACCTGCCCTTTTTGGCGACCGAATCCGCGGACCTCGCTCACGGTCATGCCGATGATTCCTGCTTCAACCAACGCCACCTTGACGTCTTCCAGCTTGAAAGGACGAATGATCGCTTCGACCTTTTTCATGGGGGGGAGTACTGATCTGGTTTCAAGGATGCCGCGGTTCTCAGAGCTGTGCGTGGCCGCTGTTACAGAACGCTGCCGAAGCTTGACTTCCTAGGGTCACTGCTCAGAACCGGCCCCTTGAGCCCTTTGACCCAGACCCCCCTCTACGGCGAACGCGCCATCGCGGAAGCCGAGCTGATCTGCTTCGACAATCCCCGGCCCGGGCGACCCTATGAGGTATCGATTGAATTGCCCGAGTTCACCTGTAAGTGCCCTTTCTCCGGGTACCCCGACTTCGCCGTGCTGCGCTTGATCTACCAACCAGGGCCCCGCGTAGTGGAGCTCAAGGCCATCAAGCTCTACGTGAACAGCTTCCGCGACCAGTCGATCTCCCATGAGGAGGTGACCAATCGGATCCTTGACGATCTGGTCGCGGCCACCGATCCGGTTTGGATGCAGTTAGAAGCCGACTTCAATCCCCGTGGCAACGTTCATACGGTGGTAAGGGTCAGTCACGGCACCCGTCAGCCCTGCTGATGTCGTTGCCCAGGGTCGGCCGGTGCAGCCACCACCTGCTGCACCAACTGGGGTAATTCATTGGCGAAGGCAGCCAGGTTGCGGTTGCAGAGGCCGCCCACACTGAGGGTTCCATCGGTTGCGATGGCCCAGAGCTGACGGGTGGCCACGAGGCTCAATCCACCGCCCACCAGCAGTACAGCGAAGCCCAAGTAAACCAGTGGAACGCCAGGATCCCGTTTGAGCAGAAGGCCGCTGGCCGGTAGAACCGAGTCCACCCGCATTGGTAATCCCTTCACCTCAGCGGCTGGACCGCCAGGCTGCAGCCGAGCGATCTGTTGGCCGTCCGCATCGAACACCGTGGCGGGCCCTTGTTCACTGTCCAGGCTCAGGAACACCGGTTCCGTCCCATCGGGGCGGGTCGGCAGCACCAGTCCCCAGATCTGATCACCCAGCTCCGGATAGGTCTGCAACGGCAGCTCCAGCACGGGGCTGCGCCCGATCTGCAGGCTGATCGTCGCCAATGACCAGTCCGCCTGGTAAATCGTGATGCCCCGATGTCGCAGCGGGTGATTGACGCTGATCTCGGCATCCAAGCTTTGGTTAGGTCCCTGCAGCTGCAGCGCTGAGCGGAATTGTTCCGTTCGGCCGGCCGGGTCCCGATCAATGGCGAAGCGGTCGAGGGTGATCGTCAGCTGACTGGTGCCATCGCGATCCAGCAGATCGAGGCTGCGGCCTGGGGCCAGGAAGCGCTCCAGGCGGTTCCCCGCCAGTGCCCCCCAGGCCGCGCCCAGCATCAGCAGTACCAGGCCGGTGTGCACGAGCAAGGGTCCAACCCGACCGATGGCGCCGCGCCGGGCCGCCAGCCGTTGTGACTTGCGTTGCACCTCCCATCCGCTGGCCCGCAGCACCGTCTCCAGCTGCGTCAGCCCCTGGCTGGGGTCCGGGCAGGCCTGGCTTTCGGCGATGGCCAATTTGCTCAGTTGGCGCGTGGTTCGGTAGTCGATCCAGCGCCGGGCTGCCACCAGGGCTGGCCATTGACGTCTCCAGCTGCAGAGGATCAGGGCGAGGCCGAGCCAGGCCAGCAAGGCCAAAAACCAACCGCTGGAATACACATGATCGAGCTGTAGTCGCAGGACTTGCTCGCCGTGGAGCAGGCCCAGCCAGGGGGTCGTGGCGTAAGCATCGATGTAGCTAACGGGGGGGTCCCCCTGGGGGATGGCGGTTCCCACGGCACTGGCCAGGGCGATCAGCAGCAGCAGCACGATCGCCAGCCTTAGATCGCTGAGCCAGGCCGCCAGGCGTTTAAGCATCGCCATGGCCATCAGCTCCAGCGGGCCAGCAGAGTGAGCAGGCCGGTGGTGAGCAGTACGACGCCACTGGCCGGCGGCACCCAGCGGCTGATGCCCCGCAACGCCAGCAGTTTGGGAATGGCTGCTGCAAATGTGCCGGCCAGCAGCAGAGGCAGCACCTGGCCGATGCCGAAGCTGCTGAGCAGGGCCACTCCCACCAGGGGACGTCCGCTTTGGGCGATCCAGCCCAGCAGAACCGCCAAGACTGGTGTGGTGCAGGGGGAGGCCGCCAGGCCAAAGGCCAGTCCCGCCGCAACGGGTGCCAGTGGGGCCGGGACCTTTTGACGCCACAGCTCCGGATCCGGACCACTGGGCAGCGGAATCCGCAGCACCCCCAGCAGGTTCAGCCCCATTGCCACCGCCAGGATCGCCACCAATGTGGGAATCAGTGCCGGCACCTGCCCGTAAATTCGGCCCAGCAGCCCGCTGACGCTGCCCAGCACCACTAGAGCACCGACGATGCCGCCGCAAAAGGCCAGGCTCCGCTGCCAGGCCGGTTGGCCATCTTCAAAGCCCGCCAGATAGGCCAGGGTCACCGGTAGCAACGACAGGGAACAGGGCCCCAGGCTGGTGAGTGCGCCGCCACCAAACACCAGTGCCAGGGTCAGCGGACCGGGATCCGCCAGGGCACGCTGGAGCAGCTGTTCGCTGCTCTGGGCCAGATCGGAGAGCAGCAGCAGGTCCACAGAAGCCCACGAGTTTCCAAAGCCTATCCAGGCAAGCCGGTTGGCTCGTCAAGCTCAGCGTTGGCGCACTGGCCGTGGTCGCGTGCTCGATCGTCCGCCGATTAAGCCGGTGGATTCCAGCGAACAGCGGATCAGCAGCCCCAGGATCACCAGGCTCGACATCAGCGAGTTGCCTCCATAGCTGATCAAGGGCAGCGGCAGACCGGTTGTTGGCATGGCTCCAGAGGCCACTGCAATGTTCAGAATCGATTGGCCCACAAGGATCGTGGTGCAACCAATCGCCACAAGCCGCGCCTGGTTGCTGCGGCAGCGCAGGGCCACTCGCAGCCCCACCCAGGCCACCAGCATGAGGAACAACAGCAGCAGCACCGAGCCGACAAATCCAAATTCTTCGGCGAACACCGCATAAATGAAGTCGGTGCTCTGGATCGGCAGATACTGCAGCTTTTGGGTGGAGAGGCCGTACCCCTGGCCCATCCAGCCTCCCGATCCGATCGCCAACAGGCTCTGCACCAGTTGGTAGCCATCCCCCATCGGATCGTTCCAGGGATCCAGAAACGACACCACCCGCAGGCGTTGGTACTCGTTAATCAGGATGCTTGCGGTGCCCAGAAGCGATCCGGCTAGGGCCGTGCCCACCAGGCTGCGCCAGCGCAGGCCAGCCGCCATGGCCACCATCCACAGGGTGAGTCCCATCAGGGCGGCGGTGGAAAGGTTGGGCTGTTTGAGGATCAGCAACAGCAGTCCGCCAAAGCTGCCGAGCCAGAGAAGCTTCTGGTCGAGACTCATCCGGCTCCAGGGAGCGAACAGGTTGGCGGCCTGCAGAACCACGAAGGGTTTGACAAGTTCTGATGGCTGCACCTGCAGGGGCCCCAGCACCAGCCAGCGGCTGGCGCCGTTCACGGTGGTGCCCATTACCAGGGTGGCGGCGATCAGCAGGCAGCCCATCCACAGCCCCGGGCCTGACCAGCGCAGCCAGCGCCGAAGGCTGGTGGAGATCGTGATGCCGAGCAGGCTCCAGCTCGCCATCAGCCAGATCGCCTGCCGTTTCAGGTAGAAGGCGCCATCACCCATTTCCCGCAGGGCTACCCACCAGCTGGCCGAGGCCAGGATCACCAGTCCTGCAACACTCCAAAACCCGGCCAATCCCATCAGTAGGCGGGCCTCTGCCGGCCAGAGCTGCCAGGGCAAGGGCAGCAGCCTTTGAAACACTCCGTTGTTACGTCCCCCGGTCTTTTCACGCCTGGCAGAAATGGACTTAGGCGCTGTCGCGTTCACCGGTACTGGGCAGAGGGACTCTCGATGCTCCATTGAGCCGTGAAAGCTGGGCTTTGCCAAGGCAAAGATGCTGTTGTTCAGGCGGCACTGAGGCGCTCGTGCTCCACTTCCCATTGCACGTGGGACCCCCAGGATTGCTGGCGCACCCAGCAGCGGCCCCCACGGCAGTGCAGCACCTGGAAGGGAGGCAGGTCGGAAGGCTGGTTGTCGAGCCGCACAAAGCTGCCGGGCCTCAACAGAGGCACCACGTTGGCGGATTGGGGGCGGTGGGTGGACACGTCCCTCGACGCAGATTGGAAGAAATCCTCACGGCAGAACCGGCTTCAGCCTCTGGATCGCCGGTTTTCTTCGGGATCGGTCTGCTTTTATGTCGCAATGGCGTCCAAACAGCGTCTGGATCTGGAACTCCTGACCCGTGGCCTGGTCAGTTCACGGCAACAGGCGCAGCAGCTGATTCGTGCTGGCAAGGTTCGGGATGGAGCCGGCATGCTGCTCGACAAACCCGGCACGGAAGTCACGGCCGAGCGTGAATTGCGGGTGGAACAGCCCCCTCGCTTCGTCTCCCGTGGCGGCGAAAAACTGTTGGCTGGATTGCAGGCCTTTTCTTTACGGGTGGAGGATCGCGTCTGCCTGGATGGCGGCATCTCCACTGGTGGCTTCACCGATTGCCTGCTGCAGCACGGAGCCAGCCGTGTCTATGGCGTGGATGTGGGCTATGGCCAGACGGCTTGGAGCCTGCGCACCGATCCCAGGGTGGTTCTGCGTGAACGTACCAATCTGCGCCACCTCCAACCCGAGGTTCTCTATACGGCGGATGACCCCTGGCCCAGTCTTGCGGTCACCGATGTGTCGTTCATTTCGCTGCGTCTGATCCTTCCTGCCTTGCGCCGGCTGTTGCAGGGTCCAGGTACCGAGGCGTTGGTGCTGGTGAAGCCGCAGTTTGAGGTCGGTAAGAACAGGGTCGGCAAGGGGGGTGTGGTTCGTGATCCGGCGGCCCACCGTGATGCCATCGAATCCGTGATCACAGCAGCTGGGGAGTCGGGTTGGCAGCCGCAGGGCCTCGTGGCCTCGCCGCTCACAGGCCCCGCCGGCAACCATGAGTACGTGCTCTGGTTGGGTGAGGCCGACGCGGCTGATTTGCCGGATCTAGAGCTTCTGGTGGCGAAGACGCTGAATGGTTGATGGGCCATAAAAAAGCCCGGTGTTGAACCGGGCTTGGCCTTGAATTGGAACGGAGTTCAGTTGCCGACGTTGACCTGCTGACCCCCGGTGCAGAGTTCCACCTTGATAATGCGTCCACCCTGTTTCTGGATGCGCTGTTGCTCAGCGAACCAGCTGTCATAGGGAACCCATTTGGTGAAGAAGGTGTTCTGCAATTCGCGCTGCGTCCGAACCTTTTCAGGGCTGGGGATGCAGGCTGTGACTTTGAACAACCGCATGGGGCTCAGTTGCCGAGGCCGGAGCAGATGTAGTCGAAGTAGACGCCCATTTCCTTGCCGGCGTCAGGGCCGACCAATCCAGCGGTGACTTCTTTCATGGCTTGGATTGCCTGAACAGTGGCGCCGATGGGAACTCCCAAGGAGTTGTAGGTCTCCTTGAGGCCGTTAAGCACCCGCTCATCGAGGATGGAAGTGTCGCCGGCGAGCATGGCGTAGGTGGAATACCGCAGGTAGTAGTCCAGATCGCGGATGCAGGCGGCGTAGCGGCGGGTGGTGTACATGTTGCCGCCGGGACGGGTGATGTCCGAATACAGCAGGGCCTTGGCAACGGCATCACGGATGATGGCTGAAGCGTTGGCGCTGATGGTGGCGGCAGCGCGCACGCGCAGTTCACCACTGGCGAAATACGACTCGAGGCTGCTCATCGAGGACGTATCCAGGTACAGGCCCTGGACGTCCGACTTGTTGATGACGTTGGTGATGGCGTCTTGCATGGATCCGTGAGGAGACGAGGGAGAAAATCAGCGAGCGGTTCAGGCGAGGGCGCCAACCACGTAGTCGAAGTAGGTGCCGGCTTCCTCTGCGTCGGCTCCTGTGAGGAGGCCCATGGCGACGATCTTCATCTCGCGCACGGATTCAGCCAATGCTTCCAGAGGGGTTCCCAGGGAGCGATAGAGCTCTTTTGCGCCGATCACACCGATCTCTTCAATCGGAGTTACGTCACCGGCAACGATGCCGTAGGTGACAAGGCGGAGGTAGTAATCCATGTCGCGCAGACATGTGGCGGTCATCTCCTCGCCGTAGGCGTTACCGCCAGGGGAGATGACGTCGGGACGCTTCTGGAACAGCTGACCTCCAGCCTGCTTGACGATGCGCTCGCGGCTCTCGCACAAGACCTGAGCCACGCGCAGACGGCGTTGACCGCCGGTGACGAAGGCTTTGATCTGGTCGAGTTCGCCAGGGCTGAGGTAGCGGGCTTCGGCGTCCGCGTTGATGATCGAGTTGGAGACGATGCTCATGCAGTTCTGCCTCGAAACAAGCGGCCGCCCGTAGGAGACCGGTATCCGGTGAATAAGGGGTGATCCCGAAGGATCGAGTCTCAGACTAAAGGCTGGGACAGGGGGTCGAAGCGTCGGGAGTGAGACTTGTTCACATCGGTCAACACTGACCGCTGTGAGCTCGCTCCGTTGGATTCGGCTGAGGCATTCTGCGCTGACCATGGCCGGGGAGTTTTGCTCGGGTAACAGTTCTTCATGGCTGATTTGTTGCGCAGAAAAGTACTGGCATAACTGCGATCTGCGACTTCGCTACGGATGCGTCTAAGACGCACAAAATGATCCCGAGGAAGCTGTACTTCACCGGGATCGAATGAGAACAACCGTCGCGAATGTGGCGGTTGTTTGTCACTGAAATGGGCCGTAAGGCTTAGATCGCCTCGCTCGAGGGGGGATTCATGCCGGCGTTTCCGCTGTACAGCGATGCTGTCCGCTGAATTGTGGCCTGTGGAACCCCTGAGCTGGTGTTCATGCCATCAACGCGAGGCACCGCTGTGCCGATGCGATCTGCCAGTAATTCGGTCACCGCAGCACCATGGCCTGCTTGGGCTCGTGTGATCAGGAAGCGGCTGGTCTCAGCAGGTGTGGTCGCTCGTCCCAGCAGGGCTAAGCCAGCAGCGGAAGCGGCCCGAAGCGGTGCCATCGAGGAGATCCGGTTCTGGAACGCCTCGCTCATCGCCACTTCAGCGATGAAATCAGCCAGGTCGATGTCCTGATTGCGCAGACGTGACTCCGCGCTGATCAGACGCTCACTTCCGGTAGGGACACGGTTGAGCAGCTGCTTGTAAGTCGCATCGAGAACCGTCTGCAGCTCATCTTCGCTGCAAGGCTGTTTCAGCTCGAGCATCGCGGGAAGTCCACCCCGCAAGCGGAACCCTGAAGCTCCTTCCGTGACAAGGGCCATTCCCATGCGTGGGAGTGCCTGTCCACTCCGCGCGTTGGAAGAAATGAGCTCAACGCTCCAAGTGCGACCACCGATGCTGGTCGGCGTTGAGTTGCTGGCTCGACGCATTGGGAAGCCAGTCTTGTTGGATGCAAGACCTTGTCGACGCACCACCGACAGCCAACTGGGCCCCGCGGCGTTTGTGTTGGTTGTTGTCGTGAAGTCTTGGCTGGTTGCTTTTTGCGTGTCAGGCAGGTTGCGTGGTGTTACATCGCCACTGCTGTGGAATGCTTCGGATCGCTGGGTTTCAGGACGGCTCCCAAGGGTCAGATCAGCGGCAGCTTCAAGCTTGAGAGGACGTGACCAGCCGGGAGCCCGGCGAGCAGTCACATCACCGGGTGTGATGAAACGTTCGTAGGGGACTGTGTCGGCTCCAAACGCTTGGCTGTATTCCTTGCTGTCGATCAGTGCGTCCACCACTCCATAGAAACCGTGTCGTGCGGCTGTATCGAAAAGGGCATCGATTTCCCAGCGTCCGAAGGTGGGTCGGCCAAGCAAACGGCGATGCATCACTTCGATCGCCTTCACGATGTAAAGGCCGCTCCAGTAGCGGCGTCGGAAAGCATCGGATTTGGCGACGGCCCGAACAAAATCCTTGAGCGGAATATCCCCGTTTTCGAGGCGGGCTTCATCAGAGCTCATTCGCTCTCCCGCATAGCCGCCGTTGCCTAGCACTTGCACGTAAACAGCCTTGATCACGGCTTGGGTGCTGGCCTCAGTCGTGCGCACGCTGGGCTGACCACCACGGCCTGGATTCACAGTGCCACCCGTGGCGATCTGCTGAAGTCGCATGACGCGCGGACCACTCTTGCGTGGGCGGCTCTTGCGGAAACTGTCGCTGTCCAGCTGGCCGGGGCTGTTGAGCCCATTGCTCACGAGCAGGCGGCGGCTGTCGTAGCCGTAGGGGGCCGGTCGGGTAGCCACTGAAGCTGTGCCGCTCGGGAAGATGGCTCCGAATTTGTTGGCCACCGGATCATTGCCACCGCCGTAGACGTGCTGGTCGGCAAACGGTTGGCGGTAGGAGGCGTAGAGGGTGACGTATTGCGGTGCGCCATCGAAGGGGGCGCTGAAGTTGAAGAGCTTTCGGTTGGATCCCCAGCCGGCGCTTTCCTGGGCTTCCGTGCCGAGATCCCGCAGGTAGGGAACTGTTTCTTCACCAAAGGCCTGGGCGTATTCCGAGGAATTCACCAGTACATCCACGAGGCCATTGAGGCCCTGGTCACTGAGGATGGCGAACGACTTTCGGAATTCCTCGAGGGAGCTGATGCCCCGTCCGAGGAAGTGGCGATAGGCCAGTTCCACAACCCGGCTGTTGACGAAACCGTCGTGGAACTGCTGGCGATATTCCTTGCTGCGGCCGAGGGCGCGAACGAATTCGCGCATCGAGATCTGGCCTTGGGCGACCGCGCTGGCTTTGTCTGCGCAGGGGGTCTGGGAGTAACCCTTGGCGATGTCGCGCTCAAACACCTGGCGGTAAGCGGCGCGAATGATTTCTGCTTTTTCTGCTCCGGAGAGGCCCGGCCGCATCTCAAAAAGCTGGCGGCCTTCTGAGGCAAGGGCGTAGATCGCCGGGAGTTGCAAACCTTGTTGAACTGGACTCCCCTGCCGCTGCTTGGTGCTGGGGGTGGGTATGGCCAGCTCCTGCAACAGCACGTTGAAGCAGTCGATGGTCATCTGACGGGCTTCAGGACGGTCCCGTAGCAGTTCGGCGGAGGCTGCCCGCATCTCCTGAAGGGCCACGTTGGTGGCAGCCAGGGAGCAGTTTTCCAGAAGGATGTCCCGCAGGCCGCGGGTGTTCACCGCGAGGATGCTGGGGTCACCAGCCACGAGGGCGTAACCCACATAACGCAAGAACCAGCCCATATCGCGCACCGACTTGCGCATGAACGCCGGGCCGTACTTGGCCACACTGATGGCGTTGAAGCCTGTCGGAAGCACCACACGAATATCAGCATCCCCACCGGCTCCTTCCAAAAGACGGGTCAGAAAGTTGCCTCTCTTTGTGCTGCCGCTGTCGCCAGTGAAGGTGCGTACCGACTGTTCAAAGGCGGCTTGGTCTGCTGCCAGTGGTGTGCCCCCCTGACCACTACTGCGTCCGGTCTCGCCTGTTGTTAGCGGCGATTCAAGGAAGGAGAGGGGCGTGCCCCCCACAAAAATTCTGTTGGCGGCGCGGGCCACGATGGCCTCGGCATTCGCCGCAATGATCCTGGAAGCCTCGATCCGGTCTTGACCAGTCCGGAAGAAGGTCACAAGACTGTTCAGTTCCCCGTTGTCAGGGAAACGGTCCTGCTGCTCTGCCTGACGGACGCTGGAGAGCGGCAGCGTGTCGAACAGTTGGGGAGACACGCGCGGGCTGCCGCTGCTGGCGGTCACTGTCATCGACGAAAGCAAGCCGGATCGCGCCACGTTACGGCTGTCGGGATGGTGCTCCGCGGCCCCATGAACAAATGTTTGCAGGCCCTGCGGTGTCGGAGTGTCTCGCTGGGTGTGACGTGAAAAGCTCGCAGGCGCCGAATCTGCACTCCATGGCCCACCCAAAGCCCAGTGATGCTGCGACCCCCGTGGTGAGTGCGTTCTATGACCGCTTCCCTTTCCCGGGCGACCCGCTTCAGGACGGACCGCCCCCGGGATACAACTGGCGGTGGTGTCACCGCAGCGTTCTGGCCGCAGTCCACGGACGGATCCCATCTGGGATGGAGCGGCCGCGGATTCTTGATGCCGGCTGTGGCACCGGCGTCAGCACTGACTATCTCTGCCATCTCAATCCGGGTGCGGATGTGCTGGGGGTGGATATCAGTGATGGGGCCCTGGCGGTGGCGCAGGAACGGTGTCAGCGCTCCGGGGCGGCCCAGCAGGTGACCTCCCTGCGTCAGGAGCAACGCAGTCTTCTGGATCTCGCTGACGAAGGACCCTTCGATTACATCAATTCGGTGGGGGTGTTGCACCACCTGGATCAGCCGGAAGCGGGCCTGCGCGCTTTAAGCGGTTTGTTGGCCCCCCATGGTTTGCTCCATCTCTTTCTTTATGCCGATGCAGGGCGCTGGGAGATTCACCGGACCCAGAAAGCTCTCACTCTTCTGCAGGCCGGTACCGGGGCTGAGGGGCTGCGCCTTGGTAGGGATCTCTTCGACACCCTGCCCGAAACCAATCGTCTCGCCCGTCATCACCGTGAACGCTGGGCCGTGGACTGTGCTGCGGATGCCAACTTCGCGGACATGTATCTGCATCCGCAGGAGACCAGCTACAACCTCGAGCGGCTGTTCCAATACATCGCCACGGCAGGCCTTCATTTCGCCGGCTTCTCGAATCCGGAGGTCTGGGATCCGGCACGCTTGTTGAACGGGGAGTTGTTGGAGCGTGCCCAAGCGTTGCCCCTTCCTCAGCAATGGGAGCTTGTGGAGCAGCTGGATCCCGACATCAGCCACTTCGAGTTTTTCCTTTCTGCCCAGCCGATCGAACCGGCAGTGCTGAGCGATGAGGCGTTGCTGCAGTCCTATGGGTTGCGCCAGCCCTGTCTGTGGGGCGAGCCGGATCCGATCCTTGGCACCGATATGGAACCGCTGCAGCTTTCGAATGAGGAGCGGGAGTTGCTGCAGAGGCTGCAGGAACAGCCCGATGCTCCGCTGGGAACCCTGGCTGAGCCGTCGGTGATTCGCCGTCTGGTGGATCGGCGGCTGGTGCTGCTGAAGGCTTAAGGAAATACGCGTGATAGATTCCGCGCGCCATTTCAGGCAGCGCTTGGAGGATTTCTACCGTCTTCAGCGTCGTCTGCTGTTGGCCACCGTTCTGGTGTCCGTCGTCACGATTCCGATCGTGGCTCTCACCATGAACCTTTCGGTGGCTGGCAGTGTTTTTGTAGGCTCCTGCGCCGGACTTTTGTACGTGCGCTTGCTTGCCCGCAGTGTGGCCCGGCTCAGTGACCAGTCCCGTGGACTGGGGCGTTTTCAGCTCATCGTTCCAACCTTGCTTGTGGTTGGTTCGGCCAAGCTGCCCCAGCTCGATCTGTTGCCGGCTTTCCTGGGATTCCTTCTCTACAAGCCCGCCCTGATTCTTCAGCACGTTTTCGACGACCGCTGAAGCTGAGCACTTTTCTCTGCACCCATGGCTTTGCTGCCCCTACCACTTCCGTTCGCTGAACTGGAAGTGGGCCACCACCTGTATTGGCAGATCGGCGATCTGTACCTCCATGGCCAGGTTTTCCTGAGCTCTTGGATCCTGATTGGCATCCTGCTTGCCCTGGTGCTGGCTGGCACCCGCAACATGCAGCGCGACCCTTTGGGGCTGCAGAACCTGATGGAGTTCCTCTGGAACTTCATCCGCGACATCGCCCGCGACAACATCGGCGAGAAGTACTACCGCGATTGGCTGCCATTCATCGGCACCTTGTTCCTGTTCATCTTTGTGAGCAACTGGGGCGGTGCCTTGATCCCTTGGAAGATCTTCGAACTACCAGAGGGTGAACTCGGCGCTCCCACGGCAGACATCAACACCACGGTGGCGATGGCTCTGCTGGTGTCGCTGGCGTACTTCTATGCCGGCTTGAGCCGCAAGGGTTTGCGTTTCTTCGAGCTGTACGTGGAGCCGACTCCAATCATGCTCCCGTTCAAGATCATCGAGGAATTCACGAAGCCTCTTTCGCTCTCGTTCCGTTTGTTCGGCAACATCCTCGCCGACGAATTGGCGGTGGGTGTGCTGGTCTACCTGGTTCCGCTTTTAGTGCCTCTCCCCGTGATGCTGCTTGGCCTGTTCACCAGTGCCATTCAGGCTTTGATCTTTGCGACCCTCACCGCTTTCTACATCGGTGAAGGTCTTCACGAAGCCCACTAAACGCCCCCTTTTCTTTCGCCTTTTATCGGCGATCTGCTAAACACATCCGCGCGCAGGTCCGGCAATGCACCCGGGCCCATTCCTTCGGGAATGTCCCTGCGCGGGGGGAACCGATCCCCAAGACCATTCCGTACAGCGCTTACCAGCGCTTCCCCTTACACCACTCAAAATGGATTCCATCACCTCCGCCGCTTCCGTTGTGGCCGCTGGCCTGGCAGTCGGCCTCGCCGCCATCGGCCCTGGTATCGGTCAGGGCACCGCGTCCGGCGGCGCTGTTGAGGGCATCGCCCGTCAGCCCGAAGCCGAAGGCAAGATCCGCGGCACCCTTCTGCTGTCCCTGGCGTTCATGGAATCGCTGACCATCTACGGCCTGGTGGTGGCTCTGGTGCTCTTGTTCGCCAACCCCTTCGCCGGCTGATCAGTGCCGGGGGATCTCTGATCCCCCCTTCTGAACTCCTTGTTTCGATTCCTTTCCAGCGCACCTTTCCATGACCTGGCTTCTGCTCGCTGAAGCAGGTGTTCCGGAGGGAGGTCTTTTCGACCTCGATGCCACCCTTCCGCTGATGGCGGTTCAGGTGGTTCTCCTCACCTTCCTGCTCAATGTTCTCTTCTTCCGTCCGGTCGGCAAGGTCGTGGAAGATCGTGAGGGCTACATCTCCACCAGTCGTGCTGACGCCAAGCAGAAGCTTGCCCAGGTTGAACGCCTGGAAGCTGATCTGGCTGAACAGCTGAAAGGTGCCCGTCAGGCCGCTCAGGCCGTGATCGTTGAGGCGGAACAAGAAGTCGATCGGCTTTACCGCGAAGCACTGGCCCAGGCGGAAGCTGAAGCCAACCGCACGAAAGAGGAAAGCCGTCGCGCCATCGAGGCCGAGCGTGAATCCGCCCGTACCCAATTGAAGGGTCAGGTGGATCAGCTGAGCACCACGATCATCAACCGTTTGCTGACCGCGTGATGACTCTCAATTTCAATCCGCTTGAGACCAATCTGGTCAACCTGGTCATTGTGATCGGTGTCCTGGTTTGGTTCCTACGTGGGTTCCTGGGAGGAATCCTGGAACGCCGCCGCGCTGACATTCTTCAGGACCTGCAGGATGCTGAGTCCCGCCTGAAGACTGCCAGCGAAAACCTGAGCAAGGCCCAGTCCGAATTGGCTGCTGCTCAGCAGAAAGCCGAAAAGATTCGTGCCGATGGTCAGGCCCGCGCCGCAGGTATCCGTGCCGAAGGCGAGAAGCGGACCATCTCCGTGATGGCTGCCATCAAGGCCGGTGCCGATGCTGATGCTGAGGCTGATGCCGCTCGAATCAAAGACAGCCTTCGTCGTGAGGCCGCTCTTGCTTCGATCGACAAGGTTCTTGCCGAACTACCCGGCCGTCTCGATGCCAAAGCTCAGGCCAAGTTGATCGATTCCACCATCAAAAATCTGGAGAACGCCTGATGCCTCTCCTTAACTCCCTGGCCACCCCTTACGCCGAAGCATTGCTTCAGGTGACAGAGGCCCGTGGCGAGTCTGAAACCGTTGCGGATCAATGCAAGCAACTGCTTGAGATCTGGAACGATTCCGCGGACTTCCGTGACGCCATGGTGTCTCCGGTTCTTGAGCCCGACGCCAAAAAGAAAGCTCTCAAAGCTCTTGTTGGTGAGGATGTCACTCCTTCAGTTTTCAATTTGCTGAAGGTGCTGGCTGATCGCCAACGTCTCATTGCTTTTGATGCGGTCATGCTCCGCTACCTCGAGCTCTACCGCGAACAGCAAGGCATCACGCTGGCCCAGGTCCGTTCTGCTCAAAGCCTCACCGAGGATCAACAGGCGGCACTGTCCAAGAAGGTGCAGGCCATGGCCGGCACCAACAAGGTCGACATCGACCTCAGTGTGGATCCGTCCTTAATTGGCGGCTTCGTCGTGAGTCTCGGATCTCAGGTGATCGACGCCAGCTTGTCTGGCCAGGTTCGTCGCCTTGGTCTGGCACTCGCCAAGGCGAGCTGACCTCACTCTTTCCTCCAACGCTCCTTCCTCCCCAACTCCCACCTGGGATCACACGCCATGGTTTCCATCCGTCCTGACGAGATCAGCGCCATCCTCAAACAGCAAATTGAGGACTATGACAAGTCGGTTTCCGTCAGCAATGTCGGTACCGTTCTGACTGTGGGCGACGGCATCGCCCGCGTCTACGGCCTGCAGCAAGCCATGGCTGGCGAACTCATTGAATTTGAGGACGGCACCGAAGGCATCGCCCTGAACCTCGAAGACGACAACGTCGGCGCGGTGCTGATGGGTGAGGGATATGGTATTCAGGAAGGCAGCACGGTCAAGGCAACAGGCAAGATTGCCTCTGTTCCTGTCGGTGACGCCCTGCTGGGCCGCGTGGTGAACTCCCTGGGTCGCGCCATCGACGGCAAGGGTGAAATCGCCACCAGCGAAACGCGCCTGATCGAGTCCATGGCGCCCGGCATCATTCAGCGCAAGTCGGTGCACGAGCCGATGCAGACCGGCATCACCGCGATCGACGCAATGATCCCCGTTGGCCGTGGCCAGCGCGAGCTGATCATTGGTGACCGTCAGACCGGTAAAACCGCCATCGCGATCGACACGATCCTGAACCAGTCGGATCAGGACATGATCTGCGTCTACGTCGCGGTGGGACAAAAGGCTGCCTCCGTGGCCAACGTTGTTGAGGTGCTGCGTGAGCGCGGTGCCCTCGACTACACCGTGATCGTGGCTGCGAACGCTTCTGAGCCCGCTGCACTGCAGTACCTGGCTCCTTACACAGGTGCCACCATCGCCGAGTACTTCATGTACAAGGGCAAGGCCACCTTGGTGATCTACGACGATCTTTCCAAGCAGGCTGCCGCCTATCGCCAGATGTCGCTCTTGCTGCGTCGTCCGCCCGGTCGTGAGGCTTACCCCGGTGACGTCTTCTACTGCCACAGCCGTTTGCTGGAGCGCGCTGCCAAGTTGTCTGATGCGATGGGCAAGGGTTCGATGACCGCTCTGCCGATCATCGAGACTCAGGCCGGCGACGTTTCGGCTTACATCCCCACCAACGAGATTTCAATCACGGACGGACAGATCTTCCTCAGCTCTGACCTGTTCAACTCCGGTCTACGCCCAGCTATCAACGTTGGTATCTCCGTGAGCCGGGTGGGTGGTGCTGCCCAGACCAAGGCCATCAAAAAGATTGCCGGCACCCTGAAGCTGGAGCTTGCTCAGTTCGACGAGCTGGCTGCCTTCTCGCAGTTCGCCTCTGACCTGGATGCTTCCACCCAGCAGCAGCTCGAGCGTGGCAAGCGCTTGCGTGAACTGCTCAAGCAGCCTCAGTTCAGCCCCCTGATCCTGGCTGAGCAGGTCGCCATCGTTTATGCGGGTGTGAAGGGCTTGATCGATGCCGTCCCCGTCGACAAGGTGGTCGACTTCTCCCGAGAACTTCGTGAGTACCTCAAGTCCAACAAGGCTGAGTTCATCTCCGAAATCCAGGAGAAGAAGGTGATGAGCCCTGAGGCTGAGGCCATCCTCAAGGATGCCATCACCGAAGTCGTGTCCACCATGGTCGCTTCTGCGGCCTGACGGAGCTGCCGAAATGGCGAATCTCAAAGAAATCCGCGACCGAATTAAGTCGGTCAAAAACACCCGCAAGATCACCGAGGCCATGCGCCTCGTGGCTGCGGCCAAGGTGCGCCGCGCCCAGGAGCAAGTGCTCCGCAGCCGTCCCTTCGCGGATCGGCTGGCGCGAATTCTGGAAAATCTCCAGTCCCGCATGCGTTTCGAAGATGCGGCATCTCCCCTGATGCAGCAGCGCGATGTGGATACCATCACCCTGGTAGCGATCACTGGTGATCGCGGTCTGTGTGGTGGCTACAACGCCAACATCATTAAGCGCACGGAACAGCGTTTCGCTGAACTGAAGGGCAAAGGCTTTGATGTGAAGCTTCTGCTGGTTGGCACAAAAGCCATCGGCTATTTCACCCGTCGCAACTATCCGATCCAGGCCACCTTCTCCGGTCTCGAACAAGTGCCCACCGCCGATGAGGCCAACACGATCTCAACGGATCTTTTGGCTGAATTCCTGGCTGAGAGCACCGATCGAGTGGAGTTGATCTTCACCAAGTTCATCAACCTGGTGAGCTGCAAGCCTGTGGTTCAGACCCTCTTGCCTTTGGATCCTCAAGACATTGCTGATCCGGAGGACGAGATTTTCCGTCTCACCACCAAGGACGGTTTGTTGACAGTTGAGCCAGGTGCTGGTCCTGCCAATACCGAGCCGAAGATTCCTTCGGACATCGTGTTTGAGCAGACCCCTGAACAGTTGCTGAATGCACTTCTTCCTCTGTATCTGCAGAACCAGCTGTTGCGTTCACTGCAGGAATCGGCAGCGTCTGAGCTGGCCAGCAGGATGACGGCCATGAACAACGCCAGCGATAACGCCAAGGAGTTGGCCAAGACCCTCACCCTTGACTACAACAAGGCCCGCCAGGCTGCGATTACTCAGGAGATCCTGGAAGTTGCAGGCGGTGCTGCCGCTGTTGGCTAATCGACTCTGCGATACGTCCATAAGGCCCTTTTTGGGCCTTTTTTTATTATTCGTGTGTTGATGATGGCCTCATTCCGTCTTGTCGCGATTGCAAAAAATGAGGCATCTAATATTCCCTTTTGGGTTTTTCACCACTTAAGCATAGGTTTTGATTCGATTGATCTGTACATCAATAATACAGACGATAACTCGGTTGAGATTTTGGAGTGTATTTGTGGCTGTGGGTATCCTGTTCGCGTCTTTGATGGGGACTCGCTCTACTCTGAGTCTCGTTCCTCTGGTGAAGATTTTCAGTTTAGTGTTTATAAGTTGTCTCTATCACGATTTAGTTCTGGTGAATATATCTGCTTTCTAGATTTGGATGAGTTTCTTGTTGGGCCATCTCTAAACAGTAATTTGGGTGATATTACTTGTCTGGATTCTGCTGATTTCGCCTCCGTTTCTTTTCGTTGGATGTTGGACTTGCCTTCTGAAAATGCACCTTCTTTCGCTCCAGTATTATCCAGCAGGATGCCTTTAAGGAAAGGGAACCCGTTTAAGTCTATAGGTTTGATAGGCCGTGTTGAATTTGTAAATTCTCATATGTTCTCTGCCTCAATTGATCCTTGTACTGGCGATTTTTATACCCGGTATTATTCAACAGGTGCTCGCCTTTCCTCTTCCATTAAGAAAGGCTTTCAGGGCGCTCATGATGATTTAGAGCATTCTTCTTTGCTTGATCCCTGGTTCATTCTCCATCGTATTCACGGTAGTGAGTGTGAGTATCTCGCTTCTTTGATGCGGGGTAGAGGCCATAAGAGTGCGGCCGTGGATGGCAACAGCGATGTGTTGAAAAACAATAGAAGGGGGTATAAAACTGATACATCTTTCAAGGACAAAATGTTTAAGGCGTTTGATCCTGTTGAGCTTTCTGATTACTACGATCGCTACCAAGTTTTCTTGGGTGAATGCTCGCTGGAACAAAGATTAGATGTCGCGCGTCAAATGGTCCGTGATCGTGAGTTTGAGTTGCGGGAACTGTTGGTTTCTCGTCCTTCTCTGAGGGCTCAGTTCCGCAAGCAGTTGTCAGGTACGAGTTTGGCATAAAGCTTTATTGGTTTGAAGTAAGAGAGTTAGACGCTCGATTATTGATTGAACTTTTTACTTGGGGTAATCAAGAAAAGAGCCCTGTACGGGGTTTTCTGCTGTTTTTGGTCGCGTTTACTCTTAGATCTCTCCGAACCGTAATGGCTTCCATGGTCGCGATGAGATGGATGGTTTCGTCTTTGGCTTCGCTCTGGCTAGTGTTCCTGGAGAGCTAAGCGATGCATATGCTGGATCATCATTGCTTATTTCCTACTGTTGTCTCAACATCTGGCTTGCACATTGAGCCTTTGCAGCAGGCGAGTTTGATCAGGGCCCTCCTTGCTTTGCGCGATGAGTCTTTTGATCATTCCAACGATGGTTGTGCATGGACTGGAGATATAAACGGGGTTTGGCAACTTCACCAACATCCAGCATTTAAGTCCTTGGCACAGCAAGTTACGGATCGTGCTTGGCTTTACCTCGATTTAATTGGGTTCGCCCGAAGCCAAGTCGCCCTGCATCTGCAGCGGTCCTGGCCTGTCATCAGTGACTGGGATCAGGCGGTTGGACGGCACCATCACCCCAATGCTCATCTCAGCGCTGTCCTCTATCTCACCGGCACCGGCTCCGGTGAGGAGGGCGTTTTACGTCTGCATGCATCCCATCAACCGAATGAGTTGGTGGCTGGCTTGGCGGTGGGTTATGGCGGTCCGATTGCACCAAACCATCCTTTGAATCAATCCCATTGGGATCTAGCTCCACGACCAGGTTTGCTCGTGCTTTTCCCTTCGAGTCTTCAGCACAGTGTTTTGCCGAATGCCGACCCGGATGAGCTGCGCTGTTCCATCAGTTTTGATTTTGTTCTGACGGCTCAAGAGCAGGGTGGATCTCCGGAGTACCTCGCACCCCACCCCCGTTATTGGACATCCCTGGATGAGCCCATTGCCTGAGAGAATGCGGCCTCTTCTCCCCTGACACCCGGCATGACCGACGTGGCCACCTACACCGTCCGCGCCGAGTTCGAAGGCGAGATCCGTACCTTTCCTTGCCGCGCCGACCAGACGGTGCTCAATGCAGCGGAAGCTGCTGGCGTCATGATCCCAAGCTCATGCTGCTCCGGGGTCTGCACCACCTGTGCCGCGGTGATCACCGAGGGCAGTGTTGAGCAGCCCGACGCCATGGGCGTGAAAGGCGAGCTTCAAGAGCAGGGCTACAGCCTGTTGTGTGTGGCCTTCCCGCGCGCCGATCTCACCCTTAAAACCGGCCAGGAAGATGCGCTCTATGAAGCCCAGTTCGGGCAATATCAGAAGTGAGGCTGACCAGCCTGCAACGCCAATTCCTCTGGCCCGCTGATGTGCCGCTGGTTGAGCTGCGCAGCTGGATTAGTCAGCAATTGGCGCCAGAGGGTGATGTGCTGCGTTGGGCCCTCACTGAAGTGCGTCCTGCCCCCGATGGTGGTCGAACCATTCAGGTGGAGGCCGTGATCAGCGCATGAGCTCGGCTCCGATGCCAACGCTGATGCTGGTGCCGACGGGCATTGGTTGTGACATCGGAGGCTATGCCGGTGATGCCTTGCCATCAGCACGGTTGTTGGCCGCAGCGAGCGGCTGTTTGATCACCCATCCCAATGTGATGAATGGGGCTTCGCTTTATTGGAGCGATCCCCGCGTTCACTATGTGGAGGGCTATGGCCTCGATCGTTTCGCCGTGGGCGAGTGGGCCTTGCGACCGGTGCGGAGGCAACGCATTGGGCTGTTGTTAGATGCCGGGATGGAGCCCGAGCTGGCCCAGCGCCAGATTCAGGTGGCCGAGGGCTGCCGCGCCAGCTTGGGTTTGGATATCGGCCCGGTGATTTCAACGGATGCGCCGCTCGATGTGACGCTGGAGCGCGGAGCCAGTGGTGCCAGCTGGGGGCGATTGGGTTCTCCTGATGCCTTGTTGCGGGCTGGTGAACGGTTGAAGCAAGCAGGGGCGACGGGGATCGCCGTGGTGGCCCGCTTCCCGGAGGATCCGGAGAGTGAGGAGCTGGCCGCCTATCGCCAGGGCAGTGGCGTGGACGCTTTGGCCGGAGCTGAAGCGGTGATCAGTCATTTATTGGTGAAGCACCTGCAGATCCCCTGTGCCCACGCGCCAGCCTTGGATCCGTTGCCCCTGGATCCAAGGCTCGACCCGAGGGCGGCGGGTGAAGAACTGGGTTACACCTTTTTGGCTTGCGTGCTGGTGGGGCTGGGCCGGGCGCCGGATCTCGTGGCCGCTGGGCGACACAGGCCCGGAGACCTCAGTGTCGAGCAATTGGGGGCGGTTGTGGTTCCCGAAGGAGCCCTGGGGGGCGAGGCGGTGTTGGCCTGTGTGGAGCGCAATCTGCCCGTGGTTTGCGTGGCCAATCCATCGGTGTTGTCGGTCACTGCCGACGCCATTGGCTTGAGCCAGAGCGTTTTTCATGTCAGCAGTTACAGCGAGGCAGCAGGTCTGTTGCTGGCTCTGCGGGAAGGATTGACTCCGGCGTCTCTGGTCCGCCCACTGCCAGCGTTGCAACGGTTGGACTGATGCCTGGCGGTTTCGGTGGAGCCCTTGATCAGAGTCTTTGTCCCTGTGGGGGTGGTGCTTATCGCAGCTGCTGTGGGCCCATGCATCGCGGCGAACAGCGTGCTGAAACGGCTGAACAGCTGATGCGCTCGAGGTATTCAGCCTTTGTGCGTGGGGAAGTGGACTACCTGATGGCCACCCATCCCGAGCCGGATGTTTCAGCGCAGCAGCGGCGCCTTGCCCTGCAGCGGAGTTGTCGCCAGACCCATTGGCTCGGCTTGACCGTGCTTGCCGTCAGCAGCGGCGGCCCAGGGGATCTGGAGGGAACGGTGCAATTTGAGGCGCGTTATCGCGGTGGGGTGCTGAAAGAAACGTCGTTGTTTCAGCGTCGCGATGGCGCGGCCGATGGCCCTTGGCTCTACGTGGCTGCGCTCAAGTTGGAGGGCTAACGCAGGCAGGCCATCGGATGCCGGGGCGGCAGGCCAAGAGCTTTGGCTACCCCCGGGTGACAGACAGCACCCTGCACCGTGTTTAGGCCCGAGAGCAGTTCGGGTCGTTCGGTCACGGCCTCTTCCAGGCCCCGGCCGGCGATTCCCAGGATGTAGGGGAGCGTCACGCTGACGAGGGCTTCGGTGGAGGTGAAGGGCACCGCTCCTGGCATGTTGCCCACGGCGTAGTGCTGCACGCCATGAATGGTGACGGTGGGATCGCGATGGGTGGTTTCCTGGCTGGTGGCGATGCAGCCGCCCTGGTCGATGGCTACGTCGACAATCACCGAACCAGGCCGCATCTGCTGCACCATCCCTTCGTCCACCAGGGTGGGGGCCCGCCCGCCGGGTGTGAGAACGGCTCCGATCACAAGATCAGCCGTTGGCACCAACCGTTCCAGCAGGCCGCGGCTGCTCACCACACTCATCAGCCGGCCGCGCCGGTCGGCTTCCAGGCTGCGCAACCGTTGGGGTGATCGGTCGAGCAGTAGCACTTCCGCATCCATTGCGGCAGCAATGCGTGCGGCATTCCAGCCCACGGTGCCAGCGCCAAGCACCACCACCCTGGCCGGTTGCACGCCGGTGCAGCCCCCCATCAGCACGCCACGACCGCCATGGGGTTTTTCCAGCAGGTGGGCACCCACCTGGCCCGCCAGCCGCCCTGCGATTTCGCTCATTGGTGCCAGCAACGGCAGGCTGCCGTTCTCCAGCTGCACGGTTTCGTAGGCAATGGCGGTGGTGCCTGCCTCCAGCAAAGCTTCCCCGACGCCGGGATAGGCCGCCAGGTGGAGGTAGGTGAACAGCACCATGTCCTCCCGCAGGAAGGCAAATTCCTCCGCTTGCGGTTCCTTCACCTTCACCACCAAATGGGCGCCCCAAGCCTCATCTCGGTTCACCAGGCGCGCTCCCGCCGCGGCAAACGCGTCATCCCCGATTCCTGCTCCGGCTCCGGCCCCCGCTTCAATCAGCACTTCAAGGCCCTGGCTCACCAACTCCCGCACGGCGTCAGGGGTCAGCGCGACCCGTTTCTCATCGAGCTTGATCTCCTTCGGCACACCGATGCTGGCCATCGGGGCCGAGAGGACGGAGGCTGCCATGGCGGCTTCAGGGGGATCCCTTCAATGTGGCTCCGCTTCGAGCAACCCGCCACATCTCAAGGGTGGGACTGCTTTAGGCCGCTGCAATTGGCAAGCGCCAGCCGCTGCCGAAGGCCTGGGGACTCACCTTGAGTAACGGTGCCGCCTGCCGCCGTTTGAATTCGGCCCGTTTCAGCAGCCGTTCCACCCGTTCCACCAGGGCGGGATCGTGGCCGGCTGCCACCAGGGCCTCGCCGGAGTGGCGCTCCTGAATCAGGCCTTTGAGCAGTGCATCAAGGGCGTCGTAGTCGGGCAGGGAGTCGCTGTCCTTCTGGTTGGGCCGCAGTTCGGCACTGGGGGGTTTGCGTCGAATCGCTTCCCCCACCAGCTCTCCTTGCTTCGGTAGCCCCAGCGACTGCCGGCAGCCCTGGGCGGCTTGGCTGTCGAGCCAATCGCACAGGGCAAACACGCTGGTTTTGTAGAGATCGCCAATCACCGCCAGCCCGCCGTTCATGTCGCCGTAGAGGGTGCAGTAGCCCACGGCCAGTTCTGATTTATTGCCGGTAGTGAGCAGCAATTGCCCCTGTTGGTTGGCCACGGCCATCAGCAGGGTGCCGCGAATACGGGATTGCAGATTCTCCGCCGTTACCCCTTGAGGCGCCTCCCCCAACGGTGCTGTCAGGGCATTGTCGTAGCCCTCCATTAGGCCGGCGATGGGCACAGTGTTGGTCTGCAGGCCAAGCCGTTCGGCCAAGGCCAAGGCATCGTCAATGGATCCAGCCGAGCTCCAGGGGGAGGGCATCAACAGCGTGGCCACAGCTTCCTTCCCCAGGGCAGCGGTGGCGATCACCGCCACCAGTGCGGAGTCAATGCCGCCGCTCAACCCCAGCAATGCCTTTTTGAAACCGCATTTCTGGGCGTAGTCGCGCACTCCGAGCACCAGGGCGCGGAAAAGTCGCTCCAGGGGATCCATCGGCTGGACCCGAGCAGGAGCGGGTTGGTCGCTGTCCCAGACCACGAGATGGTCTTCACAGACTGGAAGCTCCAGCTGTACACCGCCATCGGCGCCCACCACAAAACTGGCCCCGTCGAACACCAGCTCGTCGTTGCCTCCGACTTGATTGAGATAGATCAGTGGGCAGTTCAGGCGCCGCGCCGCTGCAGCTGCTAATTGCTGGCGCAGGGCGGGCTTCGCGGCATCGAAGGGAGAGGCCGCAAGATTGATGACCAGATCCGGCTGCTCTGGCATCAGTTGATCAATGGGATCCGGTCCGGCCAGACGCTCGCGTTGCAGGCCGTCATCCACCCACAGGTCTTCGCAGATGGTGAGTCCCAACCGCTTCCCGTCCGGCAAAGTCAGCAGACAGGGGCCATCGCCAGGGCGGAAATAGCGCCGCTCATCAAAGACGTCGTAACTGGGCAGCAGTTGTTTGTGGGCAATCGGCCGCCAGCCCAGGCGATTCACCAGCACGACACCATTGAGCAGCCTTGGGCTGCGGTTATCCGGTGCAGGCAGCGCTGCACCCACCAACAGGGTGATGCTGCTGCTGAGTTGGTTGACCAGCCACTGCAGCATCGCCTCCTGATGCTGGATGCGGCTGGGCTCGAGCAACTGGTCCCGGGGGGGATAGCCCCAGAGGGATAGTTCAGGGGTCAGCACAAGCTCTGCCGCCTGTTCCTCGGCACTGCGCACGGCATCCAGAATCTGCTTGGCATTGCCCTCGAAGTCGCCGACCACGGGGTTGAGTTGGGCCAGGGCGATGCGCATCAGCAGAGGCTTCCCGACAGGCCATACAGATTGTGCTGGAGTAACAGCGGCCACACCGATTCCGGAATTTCAGCTGCATTGGGTTGACGGCGCAGCTGCGAACTGGCGGTGGCGGGAACCTCAAGATCCAGCAGCTCCACCCGTCCGCCTAGATCCCGCAGCGCTTGCAGATTCGCGTCTTGGAGAGGCCAGCCCTTGCGCGGGGCGATCGCCAATCGGCACTGCGGCAGCCAGCCATCGCTTTGTTTCCAGCGGGGGATCTGGCTGGCCAGGTCGCTGCCCACCACAAACACCAGCTCCCGATCCGGCCAGTGCTGGGCGGCCCGTTGCAGGGTGATCAAGGTGTAAGGGCTGCTCAGGTGCTGGGCTAGTTCCAGGCGTTCATCCTGCAATTGCTCCACCAGCTGGCTGAGCAGCATCGCCCGCAAGGACAGGGGGGCATCATGTTGTTTCAGAGGGTTGTCGCTGGCCCACGTCGCCACTTGGCCGTAGCGGTTCAGCAGCCCTTCCAGCAGAACTTGATGGCCCCGGGTGGGTGGATCGGCGCTTGTGCCCAGCAAGGCGATGGCAGCAACGGTCATCTCAGGGCAGCAGCGGTTGGAGATCCTGCTCCAGAGCTTTCGGCCAGCGCAGCAGCCAGTGGTGCACCACGGGATCTCGTTCTGCCAAGCGGCGCAGCAGGGCTCCGGGTTGACCGCCACGACGGCGCAGCAATTGCTGCGCTACAAGCCGTCCCGTCCGGCGGCTGGCATGCACCGCCAGGGCGGCTTGAGCGAGGGCCACAGGAGCTGCCGGGGCCAGGCTGCCGCCGCTGCTGACGGGCACCAGCAGCAGAAGTGCCTGTTTGAGAGCCGCTAGTCCCAGCTGAACACCTCCCAGCAGGGCGTTATGGCTGGAGAGACGAGTCAGCAGCAGTCGTGCCGCCGCTGGCGTCATCGGCAGGTTGTAGAGGCGGCTGAGCTGAAGCACCAGGGCGGTATCGCAGGCCATGCCTCCCGCCATATCCAGTGCCACCACTGGGTTGACGGCCACACCGGTGGCCTTGGCTGCTGCGTAGCGACCGATCAGGCTCTGGGCCGTGCGGCGGTGCTGTTGCAGCCGGAGTTGCTGGCATGCTCCTTGGAAGCGGTCGGCCTGGCGTAGCGACTGGATCGCCAGCAGCAGGGTGCCTTCGCTCTCCAGCTGCTGGGTGAGCTGCTCGCGCAGGTCATGCACCTGTGGCGTTGTGATCGTGCTGCGCACCCGGCCATCGGCCTGGATCTGGGGGCTGCGGGGTGCAGCCGCAGCGGCCGTGATCGGTAGATCCACCGGCAGACGCCCGCGAATGCTGCGAAGCAGCGCGGCGCGCTCCTGCTCCGGCCAGCGATCGCTGCGATTCAAAACCACTTGTAGGGGCTTGCCACTGGCTAAAAGTGTGGTCAAGGCCTCCAGGTCAGCCCGGGTTAAGTCGCTGTCCAGCACCAGCAATACCAGGTCGGCTCCCATTGCCACACGGGAGGCCAATCGAGCCCTCCCGGCGGCATCGATTTCATCGATTCCAGGGGTGTCCACCAGCTCAACTCTGGTCAGCCCAGCAATGTCCATAGGCCAATCCACCGCCTGTTGCCGCCGGGTGCTGCCGTGAGCGACATCCGTCTGCAGCAGCGGGCGTTGGATCAATGCATTGATCAGGCTGGATTTGCCAACCCCCACCCGACCAAACAGCGCAATGCGCAGGCGCCGTTGCTGCAGCCGTTGCAGTTGACGATCCAGAAGCCGCAAGTCACCCCCCAGCAGTCCCCGTTCCTTGGCGCTCAGCTGCAGCTGGTTCCTCCAGCGCTCCAGCAGCACCTGGCAGCGTTCGACGGTGTGGGGCGGGGTGGGTTGCATCCCGCTCATGCTGCCGGCTTGCGCCACCACCCGGCCAGCACCGCCAGAACCGATTCGGCGCCGATCACGCCAACAAATCCTCCGAATTCATCCACCACCACGCGCACTCCGCTGCTGTCGCGCCGGAACCCCGTCAGCAGCCGATCGGCCCGGATCATCTCCGGCACATACTCCACCGGTTCGCAGAGGTCGACGGGGGTCAGCAGGCCACGGTTTTCCAACAGAGCTGTGAGCACCCGTTCGCGGCTGGCCACCCCAAGCACTTTGTCCACCTGATCGCCGAGCACCACCCACCAGGGGTCGTTGTTGCTCATCAGCTGGGCCCGCTGGGCTTCGATGCTCAGACCGCCGTCAAGGGTTGGTGCCGCCACCCGCGGAGTCATCAGGTCACGGGCAGTGAGATCGTTCAGCTGAAAGACCTTGCCGATCATCGCGGCTTCGTCGGCCTCGATTTCTCCCTTCTGTGAGCCCAGGCGAGCCAGCAGACGGATTTCCTCTTCGTTGGTGCTGAGCTCCGCTTCTGCGGTGATGGCCGGAAGCATTCTCTCCAGCAACAGCACAAGCGGCCTGAGCGCCAGGCCAAGCCAATGAAGCAGTGGTGCGCTGGCCAGGGCCACTGGCAGTGCCAGGCGACTTCCGAGGGCTTTGGGCAGGATTTCGCCCAACAGGATCACCAACACGGTCAGGCCCACCGAGAACACCGGCAGGGCGGCGCCGCTGATGTCCCGTTGCTCGAACACCCAGGCGGCGTAACCGCCCAGCATCAGGCTGCCGAAAATGTTGAAGCCGTTGTTGGCGATTACCAGGGCAGACAAGGTGCGTCCCAGGCGCTTGCGCAACTGCGCCAGCCTGCGGGCTCCGGGTACGGGGCGCTCCCGGGCCGCCAGTTCGTGCACTCGGATCGGACTCACCGTGAGTAAGGCGGCTTCCACGCCGGAGCAGAGGGCCGAGCCCAACAGCACCACCAAAACCAGCAGCAACAGCACCAGGAGGTCGGAGCTCATTGCCGTCTGAAACTCCTTGCATCGTAGAGGCCTTGGCCAGTTTGGCCTTGCCAACTGCCATCCTGTTCCTCTGAACTCTCTGCTGCTGTGAACGGTTTCGATTCCGGAATCCATGCGCGTCGTCGCGCCCTGTTCCTGGAGCAACTGGGCGCAGCCGCTGCGGTGATTCCCGCTGCCGCATTGGCCACCCACCACGCCGACTGCGAATGGCCCTTTCGTCAGGACAGCGATTTTTTCTATCTCACCGGTTTTGATGAGCCCGATGCAGTGGCCTTGTTGCTGCCGCATCGGCCGGAGGGAGAGCGTTACGTGCTGTTCGTGCAGCCCAAGGACCCTGCGGCTGAGGTGTGGACGGGGATTCGTTGGGGCACTGAGGGAGCTGTGGAGCGTTACGGGGCGGACGTGGCCCATCCGTTGGATCAGTTGAGCGCAAAACTGCCGGAGTACCTCGCCGGTGCCGAAGCCATTGCCTTTCGGGTTGGCCGTCACGCTTCTGTCGAATCGATGGTGCTCTCCGCCTGGGGGCGACAGCTCGACACCTTTGCCCGTACGGGGACGGCCGCCTTGGGCTTGGTGGCACCAACCCCGATTTTGCAGCGGCTGCGCCTGCGCAAGGAGCCCCACGAGCTGGAACGGCTAAGGGAGGCTTGTCGCATCTCCGCCGAAGCCCACGAATTGGCCCGTTCGATCACCCGCCCCGGCATGAATGAGGCTGAGGTTCAGGCGGCGATCGAAGCCCACTTCCGCAGCCAAGGTGCCCGCGGCCCGGCCTACGGCTCCATCGTTGCCGGTGGCGACAACGCCTGCGTGCTGCACTACACCGCCAACACGGCACCCCTCCAGGACGGAGACCTGCTGCTGATTGATGCCGGCTGTTCGCTGGAGGATTACTACAACGGCGATATCACCCGAACCTTCCCTGTGAATGGAAGCTTCTCGGCGGAACAGCGGGAGCTCTACAGCTTGGTGTTGGCAGCCCAGGAGGCTGCCATTGCTGTCGTGGCCCCAGGAGGCACCGCTGATGCGGTGCACGCCACAGCCCTGCGCTTGCTTGTTGATGGGCTGGTGGATCTGGGCCTGCTGATCGGGGACGTGGACGGGATCATCGAGCGGGGCGACTACCGCCACCTCTACATGCACCGCACCGGCCATTGGCTGGGTCTGGATGTGCATGACGTTGGTGCTTATCGGCTCGGGGAGCAACCCGCTCCGCTGGAGCCGGGCATGGTGCTCACGGTGGAACCAGGCCTTTATGTCAGCGATCGGCTCAGCGTGCCTGAAGGTCAGCCTGAGATCGACGATCGCTGGAAAGGCATCGGTATCCGCATCGAAGATGACGTTGCTGTTATCGAGACCGGCCACGAGGTGCTCACGGCTGGTGCCCTGAAGAGCGTTGCCGCGATGGAACGCTGACCCAGGATCAGCTCACTACCTGCAAGGCCACCCAGACCACGCCCACGGTGAGCAGCATCAGGCCATCCATTTCGCTGACGCGGCCGCTGATCGGCCGTACCAGGATCAGCGTCAGCACCAGCAGCACCGTTTCGATCGGATCCAGTCCGAGGATTACATCGGTGCCTGTGAATTCACCGATCGCCAGAACTGCAGGCACCGTGAGGCAGAGGGTCGCCAGGGACGAGCCGTAGAGAGTGTTGAGCGACCGCTGCAACTCCCCTTTTCCTGCGGCTTGGAAGGCATTGAGAGCTTCTGGTGCCACCACCAGCAAGCCCACGAGTAGGCCGCCGAGGGAACTGGGTAGCTCGAGGTCGTTGATGCCGGTTTCGATCAGGCTTCCCATCGATTCCGCGATCAGCACCAGCACCAGCAGGCCTGCTGCCATCAGACAGACGTTTTGCAGGATTGAGCTCTGAGATTCGTCATGGGGTGTTGGTTCCGCTGAGGTGCTTTCCGCGAGGGAAAGTTGGTCGGAGCCTTGTTGCTGAGCGGTATCGATGAAGAGGTTGCGGTAGCGGCCGACCTGGCCGCCCAGAAAAATCCCGTAAAGGCTGATCGACACGAACGTCAGCAGCCAATTGATTGGCAGCGAGTAGTTGGCCTCGAGGCTGTCCTGGCTGAAGTTGGGAAGCACCAGAGCGAGAACGCTCATGGTGGTGATCAGATTGATGTAGGCAGTCGAACCGCTCTGATTTACAGCCGCCAGGTCTTCCAGTTGCATGGGCTGGGTTCGGCCCTGTCTCTGAAACCTGGCGGCCACGATCAAGGTCACGCCCTTAACCCCCGTGAGCACGATCATCAGCACCGAGAACATCGAGTCGCGGGCCAGGGTCGGGTTGCTGTCTCCCGTCAGCATCGTGGAGGCAATCAGGGCCAGCTCAATCACGATTACGGATCCGGTCAGCACCAGGGTCCCCAGGGGCTCCGCGAGTTGCTCCGCCAGTTGATCGGCATGGTGCGCCACTCCCCGCGCCATCAGCAGCACCAGCACACTGAGCAGGCCAAGGCCAGTGAGGACGGGCAGAGCGGGTTGCAGGAGCAGCCAGTCGAGCACTGTTGTGGTTTCCAGGCTGATTAGGGCCAGGATCCCGATGAGTAGGGGAGTTTCGCGGAGAACGGCCGCCCTCATGCCATCACTCCCTCCCAGCTCAGCAGCGCTTCGGTGTTGTTCAGCACCAGATCAGCGCCGGCCTCCTTCAGCCGTTGTTCATAGATCGTGCGCGCCTTTGCCTGCCCCATGGTCTGCAGGTGAGGTGGCACCACCGCAAGACTCACGAACTGTTGCTCCGGCCAGCGTTGTCGGGCTTGAACCACGGTGTGCACATCGGCCACGGTGTCGCCTAGATAAGCCACCCGAGCTGCCTCGGTGTTTGCCCCCAGAGCCCTGGCCAGGCGGATCAAGCCTGTGGGATCTGGTTTGTCGGGGGCATCTCCCATCGCGATCAAGGGTGGATCCTGGAGCCCCAGTCGCTGCTGCAGCACGAAGCGTGCTGAGGGCGGCTCAGCACCGCTCACGAATCCCCAGCGCACCTTTCTCTGGGAGAGCGTGGCGAAAAAGCTGGCGTCCACAAGCAGGGGCTCATCGCCGATGAATCCAGTCCAGTGACTGGGGTCCCCCTCTGGATCTCCGCCGAAGTAAAAGTCGCTGAACACATCGATCAGCGCGGCCCGATCAGGCAGAGCAGCGCCGTGGCGTCGCAGCAATTCAAGGCTGGCGTCCCAGTCGTTGTTCCAGGCCCCTTCAGCCTTCAGTGCATCGATGGCATCAGCGCTGGGCTGCCAACCGCAGTAGTGCTGGACAGTGCATTGGAGGGCCCTTCGGTAACTGCCAGCGACATCGCGGATCACACCATCGATGTCGAACAGCAGGATGGTTGGTGATCCCAGAACGTCTGATGGGGAGCGGCTGGTAGGTTAGTTGTTTGTATTTCTGTCTTGAGCGCTGACACCATGCCGGTCACCGAAGGCGCTGCCCCTACCGACCAGGAGGTCGCGACTCCGTCCGCCGACGCGGCTGAAGGCGCCACCCAGGCAGCTGAAACCACTGAAAAGCCTGTAGCCAGCGAGGGTGAAGGCCGTCCTGTTCTGAAGGGTGCCGCCGCGGCTCTGGCCACGGCAACCATCGACGCCGATGGTGTTCCCTCCGGCTACACCCCTAAGGCCGACGAGGGCCGCTTCCTGCTGAAGATCCTCTGGCTTCCCGACAACGTGGCCCTCGCGGTTGATCAGATCGTCGGCGGTGGCCCCAGTCCCCTCACCTCCTACTTCTTCTGGCCCCGTGAGGATGCCTGGGAAAGCTTGAAGACCGAGCTGGAAGGGAAGAGTTGGATCACCGACAACGAGCGGGTTGAAGTGCTCAACCAAGCCACTGAGGTGATCAACTACTGGCAAGAGGAAGGCAAGGGCAAGAGCCTCGACGAGGCCAAGGTCAAGTTTCCCGATGTCACGTTCTGCGGTACCGCCTGAACCCTTTCTTCAGGTTGTTCATCCAAACCTGCCTTCGGGCAGGTTTTTTTGTGCCTGCCTGAAGGTAGGTGGTGATCCGGATGAACCATCAAAAAAGCCAGGAGTGTGAGCCCCTGGCGTATGGAATCAATCTGCGAAGCAGATGAATCAGTCGGGAGTTTTGCTGGCTTGAAGGCGGGCCCTGGCTTCATTCAGCTGCTGCTGTGCCTTGAGCTTTTCCGGAGAAGCTGGTTGGCCTTCCATACCAGCCACGACGGTTGAGGCCTTCTGGAATGCGGCTTCTGCGGTACCGGCATCGATGGCGCTGCCCAGTTCGGCTTTATTCACCAGAACGGTGACTTCATCAGCATCGACTTCAGCGAAACCACCCATCAGAGCGATGGAGTTCCAGGCTCCGTTGGCACGCACCCGCAGAACACCGATATCGATGGCGGTGAGCAGCGAAATGTGGCCGGGCAGGATGCCGAGTTGACCGGTGGTACTTGGCAGGATCACCTCGTCGGCGCTGCCATCAAAGACGTTCTGGTCTGTTGCCAGCACGCGGAGGGTGAGGGACATGAACCTTGGTTCGAAAAGAGAACGGAATGTCGAGAAACACGTGATCGGGGGTGTGATTCACACCCCCGCAATGATCACTTGGTTTCGGCGGCGATCTTCTCGGCCTTGGCTTTCACTTCCTCGATGTTGCCTACCAGGTAGAAGGCGGCTTCGGGAAGGCTGTCCAGCTCACCGGAGAGGATCTGGTTGAAACCGGCGATGGTGTCGTCCAGCTTCACGTACTTGCCGGGCATGCCGGTGAAGATCTCGGCCACGAAGAAAGGCTGGGAGAGGAACTTCTCCACCTTGCGGGCACGATCCACGGTGCGACGGTCGTCTTCCGACAGTTCGTCGAGACCCAGAATCGCGATGATGTCCTGGAGTTTCGTTGAAGCCTCAGAAAGCAATAAAAAGAATTTCAGTCCGATGACATTTTCGGTGTGTGTGATTGCAATTTTGCAATCATCGTCTTAAATCCACCAACTCTGTGAACTTTATCTTGTCAAAGAAGGACGCTGTCTTTCAGGAAAAAAGCTATGGAGAGAGTATTGACTATGGATTTTGACTCCTGTTAAAAAAAGAAAAACTCGACAAGTCCGGGCAGAAATATGCCGTCATTATTGTAGTGTGGTGATTTAAGTGATCACAAGTCTTGAGACAAGAATAAACTCATTTTAGAATTATAATAAGATTAACCTAGTCGAGGATGTTGGTAAGTTCTTTGTAGAGCTGGGTTAGGCTATCACTCCAGCTTCTTTTGGAGAAATCTTTGTATGCATTTTTTCTTATCAGATCGACTTGATTCGGGTTATGGCTTAATCGAATAAGTGTTTCAATTGACTGTTGGATGCAGGTGTCTTTCTTGAACAGGAATCCATTGAATGAATTGGAAATAACTTCTGCATTGGCGCCAACATCTGTAGCAATAACAATAACACCTTGACGCATCGCTTCGAGAATAGATAAGGGCAATCCCTCCCAATCCGATAAAAGGATAAAAATATCTGCCCAGTGGTATGCATCACGCAATTCTTCTGGAGTATGAAGAGCTGGTTCAATTATGGCTTCGAATTCCTTATCAAATATATTAGTTTGACCACCGCACACTTTCTTTCCTATAAATCTCCAATTAAGATTCTTGATATTACGGGTCTGATCGTATACTTTTTTCAATCTGTGCAATCCCTTTTGCCTGTCAAGTCTTCCCATATACAAAATATTTAGATTTTTACTTACATCTCTGTTGATGCGTTGTTCGAAAAGTTTATTATTTACTTTCTGCTCAATTTCAAATCCAGGTGCATTTGGGACGGGGATTATTTTATCGGGAGGTATCCCGGACCCCCTAAGCCAGTTTCCAAGATCATACGAGCAAGGACAAAGATAATCAAATGCATGCTCATAAGGAAGAACCGATAGAACAGGACCGAACTGTCTTCCTAAACTTGTGAGGTCATGTACATGGAGAGAATTAACCGTAATTATATTATGTTTTTTAAGACCAGCGGCTAAGGCATTTTCCTTTTTTGTTGAAGCAAATACAGCAACATCAGTAAAGTGAATAAGCGAATAAAAATCTAGAAATTTGGTTTTTAAGTCTGATTCACTCCCAAGTGAGGATCCTTCGTATCTATTGTCATTTGACGATTTTATTTTTGCGATTTTTGTATGGCCTGCAAAGATGAATTTATCAAATGTATCTTGCACTTGGTCTGTAAATTCAATATCGTTCCTACCAAAAACAACCAGGCATGTTTCCCATCCTAATTTTTTAAAGTAACTTGCAATATTTGTGATTACCTTTTCAACGCCAAATAGCTCGACAACCGGAAGAATGAAAGAAATGGATTTTTTTGCTTTATTCTTAACAACTGGCATGCACACCTTGTTGTCACATAGACTTCTTGGAATAGTGTATTCATAAGAACGAAGATGAATGCCTTGATATTTTCGTTCAAATTTAATATTGAATAATTTGGTATACTCAGATGATCGAAGTTTTGTAATATAATTGATCAATTCTAATCTTTGATCAAAAAAACAACCGTTTATTTTTTGAGACTTGGGAAGATTTAGCTGAATTGTCGAAATTGGAATCTCTGGATTCTTGGATAATATAGATTCTAGCAAGGAGAAACTCTTTTCTTTAATTAAATCTAGCATCAGCTGATTCTTGATCATCAGTATTGCGCAATTGCTAGCCTCTACGGACGAGTTATAAACAGGCTTAACCTCAAGGCCAAAACGTTTGCCATGCTTTATTGACAACATGCAAATAGAATTGTTTTTTAGTTCATTTTCTAAAGCATAATGAACGGAAGAAAGAACACCTAGCCGCTCAAGATCCGTAGTTAGTTTGCTGTCTGAAAACAAAATGAATCCTGGAAGAGAATAATTGTTTGGATCAAGGATTGAATTGAATAATTCTTCAGTAAAGGATTCTATTGTTTTTCGAATGGAGGAATTCTTTTGGCTAAAATCAGTTGCTTTTATGACTTCATTATGTTGTCTATTGATTTGAGCATAGCGGGGAGAATCAATGTGCTCTAGATCGACTATTTTTGAAAGATTGTAGAGATCGGGATGTTTTTTCTGAATTTGATATGCAATCATCTTGTCGTGTCTGTTTGAATTGCTTAACATGCTTTCTGGCCTTTTTCTGTATTCAAATCCCATATTTTCGCAATTAATACCTTTAAAACCTTTTTCGACGGCGGATAGAAAAAAATCCCAATCTTCCCACCCGAGTTTAAATGACTCATCAAAATACACGCCACTTTCAAATACTTCTTTGGAAACCATGCTGCCGGCCTCACATATATTCACATTAGAGTGAATCAGTTTAGAATATTTTCCTCCATAGCTTAAGGCCCGTCTTTGTCCAAACATATCAATATTTGGGTAGATCCAGCCTATATTCGAGTGTGAATCAAGTAGATCGAGGGACTTTTTAAGAAGATTTGGAGAAATTCTATTGTCTGCATCTAAAAAGTAAAATGCACGTAAGTTTGGGTAGTTTTTTAGCGCAAAAGAAACGCCGTGATTTCTTGCACTACTTAAGCCACCATTTTTTTTTCTTAGATAATTTACTTTGTCGCCATAAAGATCAGCGTAGGCTTTGCAGATTTTGTGAGTGCCTTTGAACGGGCATCCATCATTGACTAGGATGATATTGTAGTGAAATTGACATTCTTGTGACAAGGCAGACTCGATAGCTTCAATTAAAAGCCCTGAATGCCTATAAATTGGAATAATAATAGAAACTTTGATTAATTTATGGATTTGATTGCTCATGATAAAATAACAAGCTAACTATAGAGCTCAATATCGTAAAAATTAGACCATCCAAAAGCAACTGTTTGTTTGTCTGGAGAGCTCAATTTGGTTTTTAATAAGATGTTAAGTGAATTCCAAGCCTTATCTCTCAAATCAATCGAGATTTCGCTTTCAACCATTGGATCGATCTCAAACCAATCACTTTTTTTTGTGGCATCTGAAGCGTCATTGTCCGAGCTGTTTCGAGCCACTAATTGGTATGAAATAGGCGATGCCAATTTATGTAGTGTTTGAATCTTGCATCTAATCTGTTTTGCATTTTTTTGCCGAATTTTATTTAGGAGTACGACTGTTTCTTCTCCCCCCGCTGAGACGTGTACTTGGAGTTTGCCTGTAGTTTTATTGAATTCAATTCCATTATGTGTACGCTTTTTGCTTATGATTGAAAAGTTTTCTAAATATCGTGAAGGTGCTTTTTTCCATCTGCTTTTTGTATTTGGTTCGTTGTTTTGGTCTCCGGGTAGTAAGGCATCAATATCGATCCGTGCTTTTAGGCTGGGTAATATCTTTTTGGCTTCGAGTGCTAAAATACGATCTTGGGCAACTCCAAGGATTTTAGGTAAATAAGAGTTATTTGGATATTTATAGGATGATCTAAGGCACATATCGCAACCTCCAATCCAGGAAACTTTAAATTGTAGGGTTTTTTCCTCAGGGCCCATGCTTTCCTCTAACGCTAATGTGTAGGTTTTGAGACAGTTTTTTTTGATGTCAATTAGCCAAGTGGCGTAGATTAATTCATCTTCTTCTGTAGTTATTTGGCATTCTAGGGTGCCAAAATTGATGGACTCGTGATCTTTAATATGAATGGAAATGCTTGCAAATCCGCTGGAATTGCATGGTAGTCTTTGGGTTAAAGAAGAACCGCTTTTCAGTGTAATACTCGTTTGCTCTGCTGTTGGTGGAAAATAGAAATTTGACTCAAACAAGGAAGGAGGCGAGGACTTGACAAAATCTTCCACGACAGCGAATGATTCTCTTAGCGATGAATATTCTTTCCTGAGTGAAGCCTCGCTTTTCAGGGTATCTTTTAGAAGCTCTTTCGTAAATGCAAGTTTTTTGATCAGAGTTTTGGCGACTTCTTTGAGTATCAACTCTTTGGCTTCTCCGTCGCCTGTATCTTTTAGATTAATTGTCTGAGGTTTAGATCCGGTCGAAGATAACAGCTCCTGAATTTGCTTTGATATCTTGTGCTCAAGAGCGTCGTTAATGATGAGAATAATGTCGTTGTTAACTAATTCGGTAACGTCGATGGGTTGCCCACATTCTGCTTTGGAAATAAAAAGATTGCTTCCCGTGTAGTCTGCTTTTAGGTGAGCAGTAATCCCATCAAACTCGAGGCCTTCCAACGGTTTTCTGCTTGATGTCCAAATAAAGAAAATCATTTTATCTTCTTATTATGTTTTCAGATTTGCTGTAGCGTGATTGATTTTAAACCTTTTGGTGATTTCGCTTGGATGGCCTGAAAAAACCGCAGATTTGTTTTTGGTATCGAAAATCGCAGTTTTGGCTGCTTAGATGTTTTGCTAAATTGGAATCTTAAAAAGAAGCGAATAAGCCGAATTGCGAGTTATCCGCTTCTTTGTTTTGCAGAAGCCTAATCAGTAATCAATCGGCGGTTTTGCTGGCCTGAAGGCGAGCCCTGGCTTCATTCAGCTGCTGCTGTGCCTTGAGCTTTTCCGGAGAAGCTGGTTGGCCTTCCATGCCAGCCACGACGGTTGAGGCCTTCTGGAATGCGGCTTCTGCGGTACCGGCATCGATGGCGCTGCCCAGTTCGGCTTTATTCACCAGAACGGTGACTTCATCAGCATCGACTTCAGCGAAACCACCCATCAGAGCGATGGAGTTCCAGGCTCCGTTGGCACGCACCCGCAGAACACCGATGTCGATGGCGGTGAGCAGCGAAATGTGGCCGGGCAGGATGCCGAGTTGACCGGTGGTACTTGGCAGGATCACCTCGTCGGCGCTGCCATCAAAGACGTTCTGGTCTGTTGCCAGCACGCGGAGGGTGAGGGACATGAACCTTGGTTCGAAAAGAGAACGGAATGTCGAGAAACACGTGATCGGGGGTGTGATTCACACCCCCGCAATGATCACTTGGTTTCGGCGGCGATCTTCTCGGCCTTGGCTTTCACTTCCTCGATGTTGCCTACCAGGTAGAAGGCGGCTTCGGGAAGGCTGTCCAGCTCACCGGAGAGGATCTGGTTGAAACCGGCGATGGTGTCGTCCAGCTTCACGTACTTGCCGGGCATGCCGGTGAAGATCTCGGCCACGAAGAAAGGCTGGGAGAGGAACTTCTCCACCTTGCGGGCACGATCCACGGTGCGACGGTCGTCTTCCGACAGTTCGTCGAGACCCAGAATCGCGATGATGTCCTGGAGTTCTTTGTAGCGCTGCAGGGTGGACTGCACGGCGCGAGCGGTGCGGTAGTGCTCGTCACCCACCACTGCTGGCTGCAGCATGGTGCTGGTGGAATCCAGAGGGTCCACAGCGGGGTAGATGCCTTTGGAGGCCAGGGCACGGTTCAGCACCGTGGTGGCATCGAGGTGAGCAAAGGTGGTCGCAGGAGCGGGGTCGGTCAGGTCGTCAGCAGGGACGTAAACCGCCTGAATCGAGGTGATCGAACCTTCAACGGTTGAGGCAACACGCTCTTGAAGAGCACCCACGTCGGTACCGAGGGTGGGCTGGTAGCCCACAGCGGAAGGCATGCGGCCGAGCAGTGCGGACACTTCGGAACCGGCCTGCACGAAGCGGAAGATGTTGTCGACGAACAGCAGAACATCCTGCTTGTTCACGTCGCGGAAGTGCTCCGCCATGGTCAGAGCGGAGAGACCCACGCGCATCCGGGCGCCGGGGGGCTCGTTCATCTGGCCGTAGCAAAGGGCCACCTTCGACTTGGAAAGGTCGTCAGCGTTGATCACGCCAGACTCTTTGAATTCCTCGTAGAGATCGTTGCCTTCGCGGGTGCGCTCGCCCACACCGCCAAAGACAGACACACCGCCATGCTCTTTGGCGATGTTGTTGATCAGCTCCTGAATCAACACGGTTTTGCCCACGCCGGCACCGCCGAACAGGCCCACCTTTCCGCCTTGGCGGTAAGGAGCCAGCAGATCGATCACCTTGATGCCGGTTTCGAAAACCTTGGGCTTTGTTTCCAGTTCGGTGAGGTTGGGCGCCTCGCGGTGAATGGGAGCAGTTGTTGTGGTGTTGACGGGTCCTTGCTCGTCAACGGGCTCACCGAGAACGTTGAAGATTCTGCCCAGGGTGGCTTCGCCGACGGGCACTGAGATCGGTGCACCGGTGTCGACGGCTTCCATGCCGCGGACGAGTCCGTCGGTGCCACTCATGGCGACGGCGCGAACACGGTGGTCCCCCAGCAGCTGTTGAACTTCAGCCGTCAGAGCGACGTCATCACCTGCGGGGTTTTTGCCCTCGATGCGCAGGGCGTTGTAGATCTTGGGCAATTTCCCTGCGGGAAATTCCACGTCCAGAACCGGGCCGATCACCTGACGGATCACACCCTTGGTGCCAGCAGATGCAGGAGCAGAAGCGACCATAGGTAAGGAGAGTTGCGGGAACAGGCGCTACGCGCTCGGACCCATTCAGAGCGGCGCAACCATACCACTGTCAGTTCAACGCTCCCATCGGTTGGGTCGGCACAGCCTGCGGTTCGGACACCCGCACAGCTCTAGGACTAGAAAAGGGGCCGCCCGATTGCATACGTTGGCACTCATCGGCATCGAGTGCCAACTCGGTTCGATGCGTGGCGCATTGCGCCCTGTCCCTGCTCCTGCAAGTACCCATGGCTGCTGTTTCTCTCAGCGTCTCAACTGTTAAACCGCTCGGCGACCGCATCTTCATCAAGGTCTCCGAATCCGAAGAGAAGACCGCCGGCGGCATCCTTCTGCCCGATACCGCCAAGGAAAAGCCCCAAGTGGGTGAAGTGGTTCAAGTCGGCCCCGGCAAGCGCAACGACGATGGCAGCCGTCAGGCTCCCGAAGTCGGTGTGGGCGACAAGGTCCTCTACAGCAAGTACGCCGGCACCGACATCAAGCTCGGCAGCGATGAATACGTGCTGCTGTCCGAGAAAGACATCCTGGCTGTCGTCAACTGAGATCAGCTCCGCTGAGTTGCGGCTCAGCCATCCCTATTCATTCTCTTCATTAGGAAACGCCTTCCATGGCAAAGCGCATCATCTACAACGAGAACGCCCGTCGCGCTCTCGAGAAAGGCATCGACATCCTGGCTGAAGCCGTTGCGGTGACCCTGGGTCCCAAGGGCCGCAACGTGGTGCTGGAGAAGAAGTTCGGTGCACCCCAGATCATCAATGACGGTGTCACCATCGCCAAGGAGATCGAGCTTGAAGATCACATCGAGAACACCGGTGTTGCTCTGATCCGCCAGGCCGCCTCCAAAACAAACGACGCTGCCGGTGACGGCACCACCACTGCCACCGTCCTGGCTCACGCCATGGTCAAGGCCGGTTTGCGCAACGTGGCCGCCGGTGCCAATGCGATCACTCTGAAAAAGGGCATCGACAAGGCCTCCGATTTCCTGGTCAGCAAGATCCAGGAAATGGCCAAGCCCATCGCTGACAGCAACGCCATTGCTCAGGTCGGCACAATCTCTGCCGGCAACGACGAAGAAGTCGGCAAGATGATTGCCGACGCCATGGACAAGGTTGGCAAGGAAGGTGTGATTTCCCTCGAAGAGGGCAAGTCCATGGAGACCGAGCTCGAGGTCACCGAGGGCATGCGTTTCGACAAGGGCTACATCTCCCCTTATTTCGCGACTGACACCGAGCGGATGGAAGCCGTTCTCGACGAGCCTTACATCCTGCTCACCGACAAGAAAATCGGTCTGGTTCAGGATCTCGTGCCTGTGCTGGAGCAGATCGCTCGCACCGGCAAGCCTCTGCTGATCATTGCTGAGGACATCGAGAAGGAAGCTCTCGCCACCCTGGTGGTGAATCGTCTGCGGGGCGTGTTGAACGTTGCTGCTGTGAAGGCTCCTGGTTTCGGCGATCGCCGCAAGGCCATGTTGGAAGACATGGCTGTTCTGACCAACGGTCAGCTGATCACAGAGGACGCCGGCCTCAAGCTGGAGAACGCCAAGCTGGAGATGTTGGGCACCGCCCGCCGCATCACCATCAACAAAGACACCACCACCATCGTTGCCGAGGGCAACGAGGTTGCTGTCGGCGCCCGCTGCGAACAGATCAAGAAGCAGATGGACGAGACCGACTCCACCTACGACAAGGAGAAGCTGCAGGAGCGCCTGGCCAAACTGGCCGGTGGCGTTGCTGTGGTGAAGGTGGGTGCGGCCACCGAAACCGAGATGAAGGACAAGAAACTCCGTCTCGAGGATGCCATCAACGCCACCAAGGCGGCTGTTGAGGAAGGCATTGTTCCTGGTGGTGGCACAACGCTGGCTCACCTGGCTCCGGCTCTGGAGCAGTGGGCTGCCTCCAGCCTCTCTGGCGAGGAGCTGATTGGCGCCAACATCGTGGCTGCTGCTCTCACCGCTCCGCTGATGCGCATCGCTGAAAATGCAGGTGCCAACGGTGCTGTTGTGGCGGAAAACGTCAAGGCTCGCGCAGGTGCCGAGGGCTTCAACGCAGCTTCCGGCGAGTACGTCGACATGCTGGCTGCCGGCATCGTTGACCCCGCCAAGGTGACCCGCTCAGGTCTGCAGAATGCCGCATCGATTGCTGGCATGGTGTTGACCACTGAGTGCATCGTGGCTGATTTGCCTGAGAAGAAGGAAGCAGCTCCTGCCGGTGGCATGGGCGGCGGTGACTTCGACTATTGATGGTGGTGCGGGTGGTTTGCAAACCATCGAATCACTCACATCCCAGTCATATCAAGAGGTCCTGCGGGACCTCTTTTTTTGACTCAGTCATTGCTTTGTCAGATCTAGACGCTTCAAGACATATGACGGTTGGGGCGCGGTGTCAGCTGCAGGACATGAATGAGTAGGGGTGCAGAAGTGCGCGGGCTAATGTATTGATTCGTCTGGTTCTGTCGGGACAAATGCCACAGCGCCTCGGTGCTTTTGCCGCTCAGTTCGCCCCGGAGACGCTCCAGCGTTTTAAGGATCTCTGTCGACGCCAAGACAAGGCTTATTCCAAGGTATTGGAGCGTCTGGCGTTGTTGTACGTCGAAACGGATGGAGGAATTCTTTCTACAGCAGGCTCTGCGGCACCACCATCACAAGGCGTACAAAAAAGGCAAGTGCAAGTTGAATCACTGCAAAATAAATTGTTAGAAGATCTTTTGAAACGTGTTGAGATCCTCGAAAAGAAAGAAACGAAAATGTTGTATGAGATGGATCGTGTTTACAAGGAACTCGCTTTTTTTAAATCAGGCCTGAAAGAGCCAGGGCAATGATCGTAAGCAATTAAAACCAAGCATGTTAATTGCTGGTTTTATACTTAAGACTCCGTACTTTTTAGGTTCAACATATTTTTGATCATTTCGATCACAATCTGCACGTCTATGCTGTAGCTAATCAAGCCAATGCTAGAGTTTTCAGATCTCTTGCCTTTGGCAAACAAGTTGCCGACATCTTTGACGAGGGATTTATCGACTAATTTTACGGTAATGTTATTAATATCCATCGGGAAAACGCAATGCTTCTCGTTTGAGTGCAGGATTCCTGGCTTTTTACAAAACCGATGTGGAACCAGCTGGCCCGCACCGGCGTTCGCAACGAAAAAGTCAACAGATTGACATTGTTGGATTTTTTTTCGATAAGTTTTGCCTACAAGACTGACAACAGAGGCATTTTTAAAGGGCAATAATTTTTGCCGAATGGAATCGATAACCTCAAGATCTTGGCTGACAGGGGTTGCTTTGCTTCCCTTATTGGCACGATATTTAGTGTCTTCATATTGTGTAAATCCATCAATTACAAAAACAAATGAATTGAACCATGGTTTTAGCTGTTGTACGAGAGTTGGAAGAAAGTCTTCTTGCTCTACCCATACTCTTTTCTGTCCGGAAATGCCAAACCAAAGGGTTAGTTTTTTATTTCTCAGCGATATTTCTTTGAGTTTTTTGACAATTTGACTCCATTGATAATGAATCATTCCGCTACGCCGGTTTTCAAGGCTGTCTTTGTATACAACCTCCTCCATTTTCTCGGAATATTGATCAAGCTTCATCCCCTGATTGGATCCGATGACCAACGGGAACATCGAAAATGTATGATTGTCTTCCTCCTTAGAAGAGGTGTTTTTGTTTAAGAATTTTGGGCTAAAAAATGAATAATTGCTAATAACGGGCTTTTTGGCTTTTAAATGGACCATCCATTTGAGTTGGTCGTAAAAGTGATGGTATGGCCTGATTTGATCAAGCAAATAGCCCGCGAATATCGCTTTTTTACTTCCGCATTGATTTGAATTTTTCTTATTTTCTTTTTTGAGAACTCGCTGGAGAGGTTTTAAGATTGTATCATCACTAACTGAAGAATTGTGCTTTCCCGAGTATTTTTTCGAAAAAATAGCGTCTACAAAGGAAGTGCATTGGCATAAGATCCAATGATTTTTATTACTTGAATCGCTAAAAAAAATAAAGTTACACATTCCTTGGCGTATGCTTTTGGCTGGAAAAGTATCCAAAGATTCTATGAAAGGATGAGGCAAGCATGGTGAGCCCTTTTGCCTGTCGATTGTATTGATTAGTTCGAGGATTGGTTCGGCTTGTCTATTTTCAATGGAATGAATAATTTTTATCCACAGTGAGCTACGAACCTCTTGAGCAAGAGAACTTGGTAATTTATTAGATGGAATATTGAATTTATATTTAACCGACCTTTTGGCACGAATATTTTTTTTCATGCCGCTGTGCTCCCGCTGAGCCTTGATTATACATGCTTCCTATTTATTTTCTCGATGAAGAGTTTGCTATTGGGCGGCGTATTTATTCATTAGGGCGATTCAATCTCAATTACTCTAGAGACATCCGACTTAATGGATGCCCAGCTTGAGCTTGATCGACTCGCGGATTAAAGCTTTGAAAGTTCTGCCCTCGCGCGTTCCAATAGTTTTCCTAGCTTTAATCCTTGTGGTCGGTTCTCTTTGGCGACTTCCAAAAGTTCAACCTCCGTGGTTTTCGAAACTTTCCCTGACTGGCTCAATTCGATGATTGCGTCAACGGTGTCATTGGAGAGTTTTCGCTTGGACTCTTTGGTCAAGGTCTGTAGGAGTGTATCTCCGATAAGGCACATTGATATGGTTTCCTCGTCACGAATTTTTTGAACTTGTTCGGGCGAACTGGCTTGCGTTGCTTCATGGCTGAGCGTTGCGAGCATTGTTAACTGTTCATTTGGGTCAAGGCATGCATTAATTATTTGAAGATAATCATTATTTTTTCTGTATACTTTCTCGAGCTGTGGCTTAGCAAGCTTGGATTGATGGGCCTCCAGCTCGGGTTGATTTTTAATTAATGCATCTGAAATTCTTGTGCTAATCCACGGGAATTTACTGTAGTAAAGAGCGTTGATCATGATCAGAATCTCAAGTTCTTTCCGGCTTAGGCTTCGATTGATAGTCGCTCCAGCCATCTGGTCTGCGGGATAGAGTTCTTCGGCGCCAATAAATTTGAAAATTAATTGTGAGATGTCTTGTTTGTGCCGTGAGTAATTAATGATTGTATTGGAGATATTTGACTGAGTCATCAATTCAATGATTTCAGCAGCCTTTGCATGATGGGATGATATGAAATGTCTTGCTCGAAGGAATTGTTCTAGTGGCATGGAGTCTCCATGTCGCTTAACGCGTTGTTGGTATTCGGAAGAAAGCATCTCTTCAATCTCTCGTACTGCCAGAATGATGTGTATGTCAATATTGTTCTCCCACTTGCTTTTGTTTTGAATCAATTCTGGAATCAGCCAAAAAAGTGTTTCCGAACTTAAAATAATTTTTGAATTGTCTCCATTGCTTTTGGCGATTTCTAGCAATTCATCGCTCAAACTCATTTCGGAGTTGGGCTCCCAATTCCCAGACGTAATTTCCAGACGAGATGCTCGATCCCGTAGCGATTGCTGAATGGGATAACTGATTCCTTGCTCGGCTAAATCGTTTGAAGCGATAGCAAGCGATGACTGGATAGCGGAAGTGCCGGTTTTGCCATGACCAATGTGCAGGAAAAGCTTTGTTTTTTTCACTGCACTCCAGTTGTCCCTACAACTTTAGCATTGGCTTTGACGTTGTTGTTTGCATTCTGTAGTGAAAATTCTAGGCATTGCGTTGAGCCGCTATTTTGCTCTAATCTTTATTGAAATAGGGGCTTCTGAGGTTTTAAATGACGCGAAGGTTGGTCATTCATGTTGGAGCTCAGAAGTGTGCTTCTTCCTCTCTTCAAGCCTCTCTCCGGCTTGTTGCTCAAGCGTCGAAGGGTGGTCTTGGATTTTGCTTTTTAAATCCAGCGCAACTGCGCGATGCAGATCGAGCGCTAAAGATGAATCGCGATACTGCCTTTAAGTATGTCGATCGTGTTATTTCCGCTCAATCGAGTTCCCAGGTTGTTATTAGCCATGAAATGCTCGGCAATCGTCCAGCCCTTGTCTGTTCGATGGCGGAACGGGCTTTGGAAAAACATTCCTTTGATCATGTTGTTATATCTGGATACTCTAGACTGCAATCTAATTATCATGTATCCGCATTCTCTCAATGGTTTTTTAGAGATCGAAAGAAGCTTCTTGATGATTTGAAGGTTTTATCCGTTCGTAATTTAAATTGGCGTCAATTTACGGCGCTTGAGCGTAGCCTCCTCGCTTTGTCTTTTATTGGTAAAGACCGCAATTGGTATTCCAATTATCAACGTTTTTATGACGGGGTCAGGGAACTCGGCGATTCTGTCAGTGTCGTGAGTTGTCATATCCCAACACGCTCCCACCCTTACTCATTGCTTGAGCATTTTTTGTCTTCGACAGGGATATCCTTAGAGCTTGAAGATTTAGAATCCTTTGATGTGCGAAAGAATCTTTCCTTTCATCCGGTTTTGATTCATGGGATGTCTGAATATCTCAGCTCATTGCGGCCGGTGCAGCAGTCGTTTTTTCCGCTCCCCCATGAAGGGAATCGATGGCTCTTTCGTGTTTGCAAGCGTCTCTCTGGTGGTGAGGATGTAATGGCTGAATTTGATTCATTGTTTTCGCCTCGTCTTCAGCATTCTCTGATCGGTCATCTCGATTGCAGGGCATCATCGAGTAATAGGCAATATTGTGAGTTGATGGCTGTTGATTTTAATTATTTTCAGCCTTCTGATGAGGCTTCGCTTTTGTCGGAAGTAGAGTTGATGGACCTTGCCGTAGATGCCGCTCAGAGTCGCAATATAGAAGATATAGAGCGTTTCAATCGCAGGATTGAAAATGCATGTATGCAGAGTATGCGTGCAGAAATAGTGAGTTCCTGAGTGCTGATTGGTTTAGGTCAGCCAACCAGCACTAAGGATCACGGCCAAGGAAAGGAACAGTGCAAGACAGGTCCAGGTCAACCTGTTCAACGTGGCTTCCGCGCTGCTGGCGCTGCTGAACATTGAGCTGCCGCTGGCAGCCAGTCCACCCATGCCATCACCTTTAGGGCTGTGCAGCAGCACAAGGACAATGAGAAGAATGCCGGTGCCGATCCAGCTCCAGGACAAAATTGAGGTCAGCATCAGACGGAAAGAGGCAAGCGAGCGGTCTTGGGTGTTGGGTCCATGTTGGACATGGGCGCAATCAGGCTGAGGCCGGTCATGGCCTCCGGTTGCGGCAGGTCGAGGATCTGAAGCAAGGTTGGTGCGATATCGGCCAGACCCCCGTTATCGCGGAGGGTGATCCCATTGCCATGGCCAGGCAGCTTGCGCCGTTCTCCCTCGATCAGGATCACGGGTACAGGATTGGTGGTGTGGGCTGTCCACGCCTGTCCATCCGGCCCCTCCATCAACTCTGCATTGCCGTGATCGGCAGTGATCAGCATGGTCCCGCCTTGACGCCCCACAGAATCCAACAAGCGGCCTATGCATCCATCAACCGTTTGAATGGCCTCCTTCGCGGCATCCATCACACCGGTATGCCCAACCATGTCGGGGTTGGCGTAGTTGATCACAATCAGCGAATATTCAGCCTTTTTGATGGCAGCAACGCAGCTGTCGGTGAGTTGATCGGCAGACATCGCCGGTGAAAGATCATAGGTGGCGACTCTTGGAGAGGGCACCAGGTGGCGATCTTCTCCATCCAAAGGTTGTTCGATCCCACCGTTCATGAAGTAGGTGACGTGGGGATATTTCTCGGTCTCGGCTGTGCGGTACTGCTTAAGCCCCGCGTCAGCCACCACTTGGCCCAGCAGCTGGTCGAGCGGCTCCGGTGGGAAGACGACGTGGACGGGCAGATCCTGTTCGACCTGGGTGAAGGTCACGACGTCCAATGAGGGAACGCGGCTGCGCTCGAACGATTCAAAGTCTGCAAGGCAGAGCGCCTGCACGATCTGACGAGCGCGATCGGGGCGGAAGTTGAAGACCAGAACACTGTCGCCTTCATTGATGACGCTGTTATGCAGGCGCACTGGTTCGAGGAATTCATCGGTGATTCCCTCGGCATAACTGGCAGCCAGCACCTGATCAGGTTTACGGCTGTCAACGGCGATCTCCGGATCGGTGTAGAGCTTGTAAGCCTTTTCGGTGCGATCCCAGCGCTGGTCCCGGTCCATGGCCCAGTAACGGCCACAGAGGCTGGCGAGCTGGCCTACGCCGCATCTGCTTAGAGCTTCTTCCACCTGGCTGATGTAGTTCGGTGCGCTCTGGGTTGGTGTGTCGCGACCATCAGTGATGGCATGGACGGCGACATCGGAGAGGCCGCTATCGGCAGCCCACTGGATCAGTCCACAGAGGTGGTTCACATGGCTGTGGACACCGCCATCGGAGCAGAGGCCAAGCAGGTGCAGGGTCCCTCCCCGCTGTTGGACCCGTTCCACCAGCGCCTTGAGCACCGGCCTCGTACCCAGTTGATTGCTTCGCACGGTGTCGCTGATCCGCACCAACTCTTGGCGGATGATGCGCCCCGCACCGATGGTTAAGTGGCCTACCTCTGAATTGCCCATCTGCTGATCGGGCAGGCCAACGTGGGATCCGCTGGCTTCAATCAGCGTGTGCGGATACGCATGCCACAGGGCATCCATCACCGGTGTGCCGCTTTGTTGGATCGCGTTGTGCTCGCTTGCGTCCCGGTGGCCCCAGCCATCAAGAATGGCGAGGACAACAGGTGCCACTGTTCCGGAGCGACCTGAACCGTTGGTAGTGCTGTTCCCCACGTTCACCCGCGACCGACGGTTCTTAAGGACTTTTGCAGAATCAACCTAACGCTCCGTCAGCCCTCAGGCTGCAATTTCACCCGATCCCCACACCGCTGCATCGCTTTATCACCCATGGCTGACCCTGACAGGATCGAAATTCTTTCGGAGCGCGAGCTTGGTTTCACCCTGACGCGCTTGGCGTCTCAGGTGCTGGAGAGTGCCGAAGACAGCCGCAGGCTCATGTTGCTGGGCATCCCAACACGAGGTGTTCAGCTGTCCAGGGTCCTGGCGGGTGAGTTGGAAAGGCTGACGGGTCACGCTATCTCCCAGGGTTCGATCGATCCCACATTCCATCGCGACGATCTGGAGCGCATCGGGACCCGTTTGCCCCAGCTGACATCGCTGCCCAACAGCATTGAGGATCGTCTGGTGATCCTTGTGGACGACGTGATCTTCACTGGTCGGACGGTGCGTGCTGCGCTGGAAGCACTTCAGAGTTGGGGACGTCCGCAACGGGTGATGCTGCTCGCCATGGTTGATCGAGGCCATCGCGAACTACCTATTCAGCCTGATTTCTGTGGGCGCGTCGTTCCAACTCGACGCAGCGAAAGCATCGAACTGCGTTTGCAGGATGTGGATGGCGAGGAGGGGGTGTTCCTCAGCCGCGTCAGCCCGCTGACTTGAGTTCGTCGGCCCGGAAGTGGGCTTTGTAGCGGCCGAAGGCAACGATCACAGGCAGCGTCGGGCTGATCACCCGTCCCTTCCAGTCGTTGAGGACGTTCACCACATCACCGCTCTGCCCTTTCATGTCAAAGGCCTGCCCCCGGTGTTCGGGATGGTTGAACACCACGACGGATGCCTCAACCGTCACCCTGTCGCCCGCCTGCATCGCACCTGAATCATCCACCGAGCCATTTTGTCACGGGCTCGGAGATGCGCGTCGACAGAAACTTTCTGGCCCGTCTTCTTCGACGCGACCGCCGAGATGGTTGCATCCTGAGGAAAAGGCCGTCCAAGGGTCCAGGCCTTGGCGCAATTGATCCTGGACGGCAGCATCTAGCGCCTCACCACTGATTACATCGGCATGCACCGCTGGATGCTGTTGGTGCGCCTGGGCATCGTCGAGAGCCTGAATCGCACTCTCCACCCGTTCTCGAGTGGCACGGGCCTGCTGCTGCCACCAGGGATGGTCGAGTTTGTTGAGGCTGTCCAGGGCCTCCCACCAGCGTTCCTGCTCCACCAGTTGCACCAGCCGACGCTGTTCCAGTTGATTGCGGTTCCAGATCTCCATCAGCGTTGCACTGAGTTGGCTGATCGAACTGCGGGAGTGGCCTTTCAGCGGTTCCAGCAGGTCGAGCGCTTTCTGAAGTTCCCCCTGACGAAACAGGGCGACAGCCTGATCCTTGAGGTCCTGTCGCCAGCGTTCAAGGGTCTCGCGATCGACGTCAAGGTCGCCGTGGCCCGATGCGACCAGTTGTTGCTGCAGTGCTAAGGCGGCGATGGGGTCACCTTGTTCCCAAAGCTGTTCGGCATGCTTCCGGCGGCAGAGTGCCTGTTCTTTGGGTGCCCCATCGCCCAACCAGCGCAGGGCTGCCAGTTGCTCACTGGTGCGAATGCAGGCCTCGAAGTTGTTGGCGTTGAGCGCACTCTGGAGCCGTTCAGGCAGTTGTTTTTCCCACCAGTAGGCGCCTGCTGCGATCGACAGAACCAGCCCCAGGGTTCCGAGACCCCAGAGCCGCAGCAGCAGATGGCGCGGTGCCGCCAAGAACGAATGAACAAAAGCTGAATCTGTTTTATGGATTGACAGCTGCTGTTCCAAGGGCCTGTGGACGGACGTGTTATCGGACAGCCCCCAGCATTGGGTGGCCCCACGCTTCTCCAGAGCGCAGATCCATGATTTCCAGCTGAAGCTGCGCTTCAGAATCAATGCTCCAGCGCAGCCTCAAGCAGTCTTCGCCCTTTTCGCCTTCCGGTTCCAGGGGCAGCACCAGAGCGTCGCCTGGCCAGGGCTGATGGGAGATCTCGCCTGCGGGCTGCTCTTGGAGGGTCGGCAATCCATCGATAAAGACCACGCTGTGGCTTCCCTGCGGGATTGGTTCCCCCAGCACAACCTCCAGGCTGTCTTGCCCTGTCTGGCTTGCGGCCAGCACAAGTTCCAGGGGAGCCGGACTCGGCCAAGGCTGTCCGGCCATGAACAGGGGATGCCAGCGGTGGCTGTTGCTGCGCTGATCCCAGAAGCGCAGGGAAACGCCGTGTTGAAGCACATCTCGAATGGCAACCCCTGGTGTGAGTCGCAGGGCGCCGAGGGCCACGGCTTCCACTGGTGGCGGGGTGAGCAAGCGTGCTGGTGCTGTGTTCTCGGTGAGCCACTGGCGCAGGAAAGGCAGCCGGGCACCTCCTCCGACGGCTACGACGCCTTCCAAATCTTCCAGGCTGCAATTGTTGCGGCGACCACCGGCCAGACAGGTCTCCAGAAGTTGTTCGAGGGCGTCCCCGAATCCCCGCTCCAGCAGCAGGGTGTTGAGCTCGCTGCGTGACAGGCGGAGAACATGCTCCTGGTCATCCACCGCTAACTCCATCAGCTGCTCGCGTTCGGCCAGCGTGGTGTCGCTCAAACGGCATTTCAGGCGTTCGGCGGCGTTGAGCAGGGTGGAATTGGCGGGTTGACCCGGGCAACAGCGATCCACAATCCAGCGATCGATGTCGCGGCCGCCGAGACGCAGCCCTGCCTTGCCCAGAACCTTGGCTGTGCGCAGCATCTGGCGGCTGTTGTCCCCCAGGCTGCGTCCCCCCAGCCGCAGCAGTTGTGCGATCGGTGCTGCACGACCTTCGCCTCCTTCCAGCGCCACCAAAGCCAGATCGAGGGTGCTCCCCCCCAAGTCCACCACCAGCAGCGTGGATCCGGCCGGGAGCCCTGCACCCATGGCTGCTGCGGTGGGTTCATCCACCAGGGCAATTTCGGCCACCGGCAGCGCGGTGCAGGCCTGCAGCAACCAGCTGCGATAAGCCCTGTAGCACTCCACCGGGGCGGTGAGCACCAGCCGCTCAATTGCGAGGTCAGGAGGGAGCCGGCTCCAGATCTGCTGAAGCAGCTGTTCGCCTGCCCAGCGGGCTGCCTCCTGATCTGGGGCGTCGGCTTGACCGATGCGGCCCTTGAAGTCCCGATGCAGACGGATATCACTGGAGTCATTGAGCCCTGAATCGAGCACCTGCCGACCAATCAGGGGCCGTTGCGTCGCGTTCCAAACCAGGCTCGGGATTTCACCGGCCCGAATGCAAATGGCTGGCAGGTTCAGCAGATCGGCTGTGGCTGATGTCGAACCCTGATACGCCACCACCGTGGTGGTGCTGCCCAGATCGATGGCGAGTGTTCCGCCCCGCTGTGCTGAATGCTGAAGCTTTTCTTCGCCCACGCGATCTGTGACCGTGCTCGGGGCACGGTGAAGTCAGGATGAGACTAAGGGGACTGGAGGCGATGGATCGATTGCAGCAGCTGATCTTCTCCTTCTACCGGGAAGATCCTGAACTGCAGGACAGGCTGGAGCCGCTGCGGAGCTGTCGCATGCGTCGCAGCTGGGGCAGCATCCGCATCGAGTGCGTTGACGATGCTCACCTCGAGGAGCTGAGTGGTTTGGTGGTCTATTTGCGGTTGCCTCTGGCCGCTCTGGGTTTGGGGCGCCAGATCGTTTTGCGTGTGCCCGGATCTCGTCAGCGTGCTTATCCCATGCACGTGCCCTTTCACACCGATCAGCTGGCTTGAGACGGTCACCAATTAGTGTGTGATTGTTTGCCTTAAAAGCCTGTGCTTTCGGCCGGAGTTGACTCCAAAGATCTCGCCAAGCGAGGCGAAAGCTTGATCCGTCAATCAAGCAACCGTTATCTGACGACCGTACGGATTGCTTTCCGGGCCAAACAGCGGCGATTCGACGACTTCGATGGCCTGCTGGAGGAGTCCAGTGTCAAGCCGGTTCAGCGAGCCATTGTGGAATTGAGTGACGAGCAGGACCAGCCCGACCTGCTGCCTGGTTGATCGGCTGGGTGTGATTCAGCAGGAGGGAGCCGGTTGGCGTGTGTCTCGGGATCCCTCCCGCGGTCACTACTGCGTTCTTGTTGGAGGAGAACGCTGGGCTTTTGAGTTGACCGAATCGGAGTGGCGAGATCTGGTGGATCTTGTGATGACCCTGGAGCAGCAGCACCGGGGCCTGGTTGACCAGCTGATGCCTGAGGAAGCGATTGAGCTGGAGCTTGATCGCGGCGTCTGGTGGGGATGCTTGAGCGGTGATCGCAATCAATGGGACTTGCGCATCCTGCTCACCCCGTTGGAGGGCCGTGCTGCCGAAGGGGAATGGACGGCCCCCGCGGCCGCGGCGGCGGTGGCTGCGATGAGAACTCTGTGGGACTCGCAGCATTGATTAGTGTGGCTAATCATTTTCGAGCCATTGATTTCCCCCGCCTTTTCTCGCGAGCTCTGCACAGTTTTTCCACAGGCGATGAGCTGTAAGCGCCGTTATGGAGGACCGCTGTGGAAATCCTCCGGTTTTTGTTGTTTTCGCTTGACGTTGGCGACGGGGTGTTTAGGTCTGGCCTCTCTGGCGCACTGGTCAGTGCGGGAGTGGCTTCCAGCCAGGAATCTCATGTGGAGATGCATGAGAATGGCTCCATGTTGGCTGCCCTTGACGGTGGAGCTGTGGTGTGGAGAACTAGTGTTCGTTTCGAAAAACAAAATGATGCCGGAAGGCCTTGAGCAAGCTTCCACGGCTGAGAGCAGTGTTGTGAGTTTCCAATCGGAAGTGCCGCAACCCCTTCAGCAGGCCATGACCCAATTCATCGAGGGTCATCCGAATTGGGATCAATACCGTTTGGTTCAGGCGGCGCTGGCCGGTTTCCTGGTTCAGAACGGCACGCCTTCGCGGGAGATCACCCGGGTTTACGTCGGAAACATGTTCCGTCGGGAGTCGTTGCTGAATGGGGTTTGAGGTCGGCAGCAGGCCATCAGCACCAGGGCGCTGAAGGGGAGGCTGAGCAGCAGCCCCAGGGTCGCTCCGATCAGCCCCAGCAGATTGATCCCCAGCAGCATCCCAAGCAGCGCTAGCACCTTGAGGCCATTGCGGTGCACCAGCTGGCGGCTGTGGTCCATCGCTTGTAGAGCTCGGCAGCGCTCGTGCACCAGCAGTGGGAAGGCCAAGGTTTGGCTAAACAGCCAACTCATCAGAACCAGCCCCCCCAGTACCACGCTGAGTCCGGCCAGGGCGGTGCTCCAGCGTCCGAGCATCCAGCTCAGCGACTGAATCAGTCCGAGCCCCCCCAGCACGAGAAGCATCTCAAACAGCACCAGGGTGAAAGCTTGATGCAGAAGCTGCCGCCAGGTCTGGTCGGGCCGGTCGTCGCGTCGATCAGGGAGCAGGCCATCCGTCAGCCGCAGCAGGGCCAAGAGGGGCAACAGGGGAAGCACCAGGCTGGTCAGCACCGATAAATCCCCCAGTCGGCTTAGCCACGGGGAGCCTGCTAGACGCAGGTCGTGGCCGACCACCGCAGGGCCACTGGCGCTGATCAGGACCAGTGCAGCCAGGCCCACGCAACGCCAAGGCCCGCGGCTGAAGCCGATCCAAGCCCGGGGCAGCAGGGTGACCAGTGGGATCTCAGTGGAGCTGGCCAAGCCGCGAGAGGAGGTCGTGGGCAGTGTCAGCTGGAACAGGAAGGATCGAAAGCCTGTTCCCGCGTTTGATCACGGGCAACTGCTGTTCGTTGTAGATCTCCCGCAGCTGGTCGAGACTGAGTAGCGCATCAAACTCGCCGAGAAATCGCAGGCGCGCACAGTCCCAGCGGGGCTTCTCGGTGGTTGATTTGGGGTCGTAGTACTTGGCCGCCGGATCAAACTGGGTGGGGTCCACCAAGCCGGTTTCCATGACCTCCATCAGCCCGATGATCCCGGGGGGTTTGCAATTCGAGTGGTAGAAGAACGCCTGGTCGCCCACCTCCATACTGCGCATGAAATTGCGGGCCTGGTAATTCCTAATGCCGTCCCAAAGCGTGGTGCCTTCACGACGAAGATCTTCGATCCCGTAAGCATCGGGTTCGCTTTTCATCAACCAAAAGGCCACGTCAACAGGCTTGTTTGAGGTCATCATCGGACCGCCTGGCCCGGATGCATCCCATTGCGTTCGATTTGTCTCAGGCGGCGTCTAAGAAGGGGTGAATCAGAGAGCGGAAGTGCTCGCCTCGTGCTTCGAAATCCCGGTATTGATCAAAACTGGCGCAGGCCGGTGACAGCAGGAGCGCCGAAGCATGCTTCCGCTGCACGGCCGCCGCTGCCAAGTTCACAGCATTTTTGAGATCGGGGCACTGAAGCAGTTCGCCTGGATAACCCGCGGCTTTGGCCAGGCTGGCCAGTTCGTCAGCCCCCTCTCCGAACAGGATCAGGCTGCAGGCCCTGGTGTTGAGTTCCTGCAGCCATCCTTTGGCATCGCCCCGTTTGGTCTGTCCTCCGGCAAGCACCACTACAGGTCCCTGCATGGCTCGTAATCCCACCTCAGCCGCGTCGTAGTTGGTGGCCTTGCTGTCGTTGAACACGGTGGCTCCTGACAGGGTTCCGAGTTGCTCGAGGCGATGCGGGACGCCCGGAAACGTGCTGAGGGCGTCTGCGATCTGCTGTGGGGGGAGGCCGACTGCTAATGCAGCAGCTGTGACCAGCAGAAGGTTCTGACGGTTGTGGCTGCCTGGCATCGCCAGGACATCAGCAGAAAACAGCGTGGTGACGCTGTTTCGCACCAAGCCCTCGGCATCAATCCAGAGATCAGCTGGCTGGCCATCCGGACTAGCCCCTTCACTACTGACCCAGGTGCCGCGCTGCCAACTGCTTCGCTGTTGGCGTAGGTCCGGATCATCGGCATTGAAAAGGGCGCAGTCCGAGCGTTCGAGTAGCCCACGCTTGATGGCCCTGTAGGCCTCAAGGCTGCCGTGGCGCTCGAGATGGTCTGGGGTCAGCGTTGTCCAGATGCCGATCTTGGGGGCAATGCCGGGTGCTGCTTCAATCTGGTAGCTGCTCAGCTCCATCACGAGCCAATCCGGCCGTGGCGAGGCCCCTGCCGTGATCTGACAAGCCAGTTCAGCCGCTGAGAGCCCCATATTTCCGCCCATGGGAGCCTTCAGACCGGAGCGCTCCAACACATGACTGAGCAGGTGCGTGACCGTGGTCTTGCCGTTGGTTCCGGTGATGCCGATCCAGGGGATCTGGCGGAGGGCATCCCAGGCCAGGTCCATCTCGCCACGCACCTGGATGCCCTCGGATCGCAATTGGATCAGAGTTGGATGATCCCAGGGAATGCCTGGTCCGATCACCACTGCTTCTAGCCCTTCGCGCCAGGGTTGGAAGCTCTCTGGGGTGAGGGGCTGCCCTAAGACCACCTGAATGCCCTCTTGATCCAGCTCAGCCGCGATGTGCTGGAGGGCATCGTTGTCGCCGCGTTCAAAAACAACGACATCGCAACTCTGCTGTTTGAGCAGACGCGCAGCACCCAAACCTGAGCGACCCAAGCCAACGACAATCGTGCGTGTCATCGCAAGGTCTGAAGTTCGAAAACGCAGTCCCTATCAGGGAAGTGGGCGATACTGGATTTGAACCAGTGACTCCTACAATGTCAATGTAGTGCTCTACCCCTGAGCTAATCGCCCGCCAATAGATCGAATTGGAATCTTGTGATTCCTCCGATCGAGGCTGAACAGTAGCAGCCGGAGGGGGGGCTCAATTCAACTGCGGCGCAGTTCAACCCGCCAACGCTCACGTTTTGTGAGTGTTAGTGAGAGCACCTCAACAGAGCCGCGGTCCTGCAGTTGCAGTCGGTCCCCAACCACCAGTTCACGGCTCGCTTGCCGCACGTTCCCCCAGTTGAGGCGCAGACGTCCAGCTTTGACGTGGGTCACGATCTTGGCCCGGGACAGGCCAAATCCTGCTGACGCAATCGCATCTAGGCGACAGGATGCCTCCACGGTTTGCAGGGTGCGGACGCTGCGTTGCACGGGAGGCTGTAGCTGTTCCAGGGGACGCGATTCACAGCGGATCTCCACGTCGCGGACGGCACCCACGCGTCCATGAAGGGCTTCCGCTGCGCTAGGGGTGCAGATCCCTTGCCCGCCGCGATCGCCCCGCACCCAGAGATCACCAAGGCTTGTCTCGTCCATGCCCATCGCCTGCAACGCCTCGCGCAGGTCGTCGGGGGAGAGGGGGTCGAAGAGGAAGTTGCCTTCGATCAGCAGACCTTGAACGGGTGCTGCCGAATCGGGGGTGTCATCGCGCCGGTGGCAGAGCAGCAGTTGGCGCTCGGCCCCCGGATAGCCACCGTCACTCATCCAGGTCAATTCACTCAGGCTGCCCAGCCGAGCAAGGGTTTCCTCCCGGAGTGGTGCACTGAGGAAGGGGCTCCAGGCCGGTTGCCAGGTGCGCAGAACCTGCTCCGCCAGATCGATCAGCACCGTCAGTCCTTTGGGGTCCTGGGCTCCCGCTAGCAGATCCTCTCGGGGCAACATCACAGGTCGTCGAGGCGTACCACCTGTTGCGGGCGCGATCGTTGAATCACCTGCCAGGGCGCCTCGATGCCATTGGGGGTTTCCAGGAGCACCAGCCAGCATCCTTCGTCGCGGCGGTTGCGAAGAATTCGCACCCCAGCATCGTTGTCCGAATCGACGCTGGCGGCCGCGGCGTAGCTCCCCATCAGGCCGGAGCCCATGCCGAGCAGGCCGCTGATCAGGGTTTCAGCCCAGGGGCCAAAGCTGGCGAAGGTGGAGAGGTTGGTGATTTTGGTAAAAGTGACCCCAGCAAGAAAGCCGAAGGGCATCAGCCAGCGGGCCATGCCGCGCTGCCGCTGTTGACGGGTCAGGTTGGGGTTCAGCAGAGCAACTTTGTCGATGGCATCCCCATCAGGCGGGATCGTCAAACACTTCAGCAGCGGCAGATCGGTGTCGCGGAGCCGCTGGGTCAGACCTTCTGCCGATGGGGCATCGGCCATCACCATCACACAGACGGGCATGGGGCATTCAGATCCAATGCGCTGAATTCTGAACCCTGTGCTTCGAACCGGAGGGGGTGGTGGATGTTGATCTCTACAGTTTGGCGCGGCAGTTCTGCGCCTTTCGATGACGAAAGTTCTTGTCTCTGATCCGATCGACCAGGCCGGGATCGACATCCTTGGCCATGTGGCGCAGGTGGATCAGCGCACCGGTCTCTCCGAGGACGAGCTGATCGGCATCATCGGTGAGTACGACGGTTTGATGATCCGTTCCGGCACCCAGGTGACTGCAGCGGTGATCGCCGCTGCGAGTCGACTCAAAATCATTGGCCGCGCGGGCGTCGGTGTCGACAACGTGGATGTTCCTGCTGCAACCCAGCGGGGTGTGTTGGTGGTGAACTCCCCGGAGGGCAACACCATCGCTGCAGCGGAGCATGCTCTGGCCATGATGCTGACGCTCTCGCGTCATATCCCCCAAGCCCATTCCGGCATGCGGGCCGGCAAATGGGACCGCAAGAAGTACGTCGGCAACGAGCTTTACAAGAAAACGCTCGGCGTCGTCGGTCTTGGCAAGATCGGCTCCCACGTCGCCCGGGTCGCCCAGGCCATGGGGATGGAGGTGATTGCCTACGACCCGTTTATCGCGGCTGACCGTGCCCAGCAGATGCAGGTCAAGCTCTCTGAGCTCGATGAGCTGTTCCGCACAGCCGACTACGTCACCCTGCACATCCCCCGCACCAAGGACACCGAAAACCTGGTGAATGCGGAGCTGCTGCGCACGATGAAACCCACGGCACGCATCGTTAATTGTGCTCGCGGTGGTGTTGTGGATGAGGCAGCGATCGCCGAAGCCATCAACAACGGTGTGATCGCCGGGGCTGGCCTGGATGTGTATGCCAGTGAGCCTCTCGCGGAAGACTCCCCTCTGCGGGCGGTGGAGCGGGGGCTCGTGCTGACCCCCCACCTCGGCGCTTCGACGGAGGAGGCCCAGGAGAATGTGGCGATTGACGTGGCGGAGCAGATCCGTGATGTGCTGCTGGGTCTGCCGGCTCGTAGTGCCGTCAACATCCCTGGCCTCAGCGCTGAGATCATGGAGCGCCTCAAGCCCCACCTGCAGCTCGCGGAGACCGTTGGTCTGCTCGTCAGTCAGCTGGCCGGTGGCCATGTGAAGGAGATGGAACTGCGGCTTCAGGGTGAATTCGCCAGCCATCCGTCTCAGCCTCTGGTGATCGCGGCTCTGAAGGGACTGCTCAGTGCGGGGCTGGGCGACAGCATCAACTTCGTGAATGCCTCCCTGGAGGCCAAAGCTCGCGGTATTCAGGTGCTGGAGGTGAAGGATGAGAGCAGCCGCGACTTCGCCGGTGGCTCGCTACAGATCACCACGCGCGGGGATCAGGGCAGCCGCAGTGTCACTGGAGCCGTCTTTGCCGATGGCGATCTACGCATCACCAGCATTGATGCCTTCCCGGTCAATGTGACGCCGAGCAGCCACATGCTGTTCACCCGACACCGGGACATGCCCGGAATCATTGGTCATCTGGGGTCCCTGCTGGGTGAACACAACGTCAACATCGCCTCGATGCAGGTGGGTCGCAAGATCGTGCGAGGGGACGCGGTGATGGTGCTCAGCATCGATGATCCGATCCCTGCCGACCTGCTGCAGACGATCACGGCGATCGAGGGCATCCAGGAAGCTCACCCGGTCACGCTCTGATGTGGTGGCGTCTGACACTGCCATGCCCTCCAGATCTGGAGGAATCGCTGGTGTGGAAGCTGACGGATCTCGGGCTGCATCGCCATGCGGTGCAGCATGCGCCGGAAACGCCTGACCGCAAGACGCTGCTGGTCTGGTTGCCCCAGCCAGAGTGGCCGGAGCCCCAGCGGCGTGAGCTGATCGCCAGCCTGCAGCCGCTGGCAGAGCCCTTTGGTCTCAGCCTGCCCGAAGGACGCTGGGACGATGTGGCCGACGAGGATTGGAGCCTCAGCTGGAAACAGCACTGGCAGGCGGATCCTGTCGGCATGGGGATGCTGATCCTGCCGGCCTGGCTGGAGATTCCGCCGGAGCATGCGGACCGCCTGGTGATCCGCATGGATCCGGGCAGTGCCTTTGGCACTGGAAGCCACCCCACCACTCGGCTCTGCCTGGAAGCGTTGGAGCAGTCGCCTCCCGTGGGGGGTCTGGTGGCCGACCTGGGTTGCGGCAGTGGTGTGTTGGGGCTTGCTGCACTGGGATTGGGAGCGCAGGCAGTGGTGGCCGCCGACACCGATTCCCTGGCTGTGCGTGCCACAGCCGCCAACCGTGGCCTGAACGACCGATCGGAGGCTGAGCTTGAGGTGGCCCGCGGTTCCGTGGAGCGACTGACGGAGCTGCTTGCGCCCCGCCGCGCTGATCTGCTGCTCTGCAACATCCTGGCCCCGGTGATCGAAGCCCTGTCGCCTGGCTTCGAGGGGCTGCTTCAGCCGGATGGTCGTGCTCTGCTCAGCGGGCTCCTGGTGGATCAAGCGCCACGCCTGAAGGACGTTCTTGGGGGGTTGGGCTGGGTGGTCACCACGGAAGCTGAACAAGGCCGCTGGGGGCTCCTGGAAATCCGTCGCCAGCAGCCGTAGCCCCATAAGCCACGCTTATCGGAGTGGGGTCTCCGATTGGACCTCCTCCCTAGTCAGCCAGGAATCGTTTGGTTAGGCACCTAATTGAAGTAAAAAAGTGCTGTCCTGCAGGACCGGATTTTCCGGAGCCCTGTACGCATTCACTAAGTCATGGCTTCCTACAAGGTCACCCTGGTCTCCGAGAGCGAAGGTCTGAACAAGACCATCGAAGTGCCCGACGACCAGTACATCCTCGACGCTGCTGAAGAGCAGGGCATCGACCTCCCCTACTCCTGCCGTGCGGGCGCTTGCTCCACTTGCGCCGGCAAGATCACCGCTGGCACCGTCGACCAGTCCGACCAGAGCTTCCTGGACGATGACCAGATCGAAGCTGGTTTCGTGCTGACCTGCGTCGCCTACCCCACCTCCGACTGCACCATCAAGACCCACGCCGAAGAAGAGCTCTATTGAGCTTTCGTCCTTCAACAGGACGTGTCTTCAACCACCCCTTCGGGGGTGGTTTTTTTTGGTCTGGTCGCCTTCCATGCAAGTCCCTTGCCTTCACCTGCCGTGAGCCGCCCTGAAGTTGACGATCTTCTGGAGCCCGGCAGTGTCCACACCAGCCCTGGCGGTCAGTACAGCTTCCGTGTGATTGGGCCCTGTTGCCGTTTGTTTGATCGTGAAGAGCTGCCCTGGCCCTGCTGTCGCCTCGCCTGGCGCAGCAAGGAGCCGAGTTGGCGGCGGATCGGACGACGGTTTGTGCCAGACCTGGCTGCCCGGCGTTGCCCGTCCTATGCGGTGGAACTTCTACAGCCAGGGGGGCGGCCTACGCCCACGGTGCTGACCCTGTTCTCTGTGCGCTTCACCCGAGATCTGCAGGAGTGGTGGTACAGCCGCCACCCCAAATCCATGGCTCCGGACTGTCTGAGTCCCCAACAAAAAACCCCGACGACCTGAGGGCGCCGGGGATGAGCAAAATTTCGATCGGGATTGATCAGAAGTAGATCTTGCCACCGCCCCAGGCAGTTCCCTGAACTTTGGGTGACACAAGGATGTAACCGGCCATCAGGCGCAGATCCTCATCATCAAGGTCACGCATAGCGGGGTAGAGCTCGGCGTCGCGCATGCTGGGGTGCACGTCGGCAATGCTGTATTCGCCGTCGTAAGAGGTCGGGTCCTTCATGTAGTCGACCAGGGCCTCGACGTTGTCGCGGGCCGGGGTGGCCAGGGCAAGAGTTTCCGGATCTAAGCCAACGTTGTGGTTGGTCTTGGTGATGCCGCCAGCGTGGCAGGTTCCGCAGCTGGTGTTGAACACCTTGCGGCCAGCATCGATTTCCCGATCGCTGAAGGTCACCTCTGACCCGGAAGGGTTAGCTGGAACCGTCAGGGTCTCAGCGTCCCACTGGGCCGCCTGAGCCGGCGAGATGACGGCAAGGCCGAACAGCACCGGGATAAGGACCAGAAGGCCCTTCAGGGACCGTCGCAAGGAAGAGAACACAGAGGCCATGAAGGTTGGGGGGGCGTGACGCATTCACCGCACCCAGCTCTTGTATCACGGGGAAGTGACCCTCTGAGGCCGGATCACAAACTGTTGCAGCGTGGTTTGACGTCAATGCTGAGAAAGTCCTTGGCCAGCAGCGTGTTGGGAAAGATCGCCTTGGCCTCGTCCAGCAGGTTTTGGGGGGTCACAGGATTGCCTGGTGCATAGCGCGGGCTGAGGTGGGTCAGCACCAGTTGCCCTACCCCTGCTTCAGCGGCAGTTTGGGCCGCCATCGTGCTGGTGGAATGCTGTTTCTGGAAGGCCATCTCTGCCTCTCCATGGGCAAAGGTGGATTCATGGATCAACAGGTCCGCGCCTTGGGCAAGCTCCACGGCGGCATCGCAGAACACGGTGTCGGTGCAATAAACAACGCTTACTCCCGGTCGTTCCTCACCGCAAAGGCTGGTGCCGTCGATGGTGCGACCGTCTTCCAACTTCACCGTTTCGCCCCGCTTCAGCCTGGCGTAGACGGGGCCGGGCGGGATGTTGAGCTCCCGTGCTTTCTGAATATCGAACCGACCGGCCAGGGGCTTCTGTTCAATGCGATAGGCGTAGGCCGGCACGCGGTGGGTGAGTGGGGTGCAGCGCACGGTGAAGTCGTCGTCCTCGAACAGCAGCGAGCCCTGCTCTGCCGCTGACCTCACCCGATGCACCTCCAGGGGATAGCCGATGCGGGTGGAGCTGGTTCTCAGTACACCGTTGAGGTAACTCTCGAGCGGGTCCGGTCCGTAGAGATCCACTCCCGCTGGGCTGCTGCCGGCAAGCCCGAGGCTCGCCAGGAGCCCCGGCAGGCCGAAAATATGGTCGCCGTGCATGTGGGTGATGAATACCCTGCGCAGCTGCGACAGGCGCAAATCACTGCGTAAAAACTGATGCTGCGTTCCCTCCCCACAGTCGAAAAGCCACATCTCTGAGCGCTGCGGCAAGCGCAGGGCCACTGCTGAGACGTTGCGGGCCCGGGTGGGCACCCCAGAACTCGTACCGAGAAAAGTGACCTGCAAGGCCGGTGCGCCTCAGGACTCATGCTGCCATCTGGCTGAACTGAGGATCAGGCGGCACACTGGGACGCCTTTTGATCCCCAGCGTGCGCCGCGCCTCCGTTGTCGTCGGGCTGGTGCTCGTCGCTGTGATCGCTCCAACTCCCGCGGCGCTGGCCCGTGGCCGGGAGCCACAGATGCGCGTACTGCTCCTGGAGAACACCCAGCTCAGCCTGCGCTCCGATGGTGCGCAGCCGTTGCGGGTGCAGGGCCTCCCTGGCGGCGAGCGACGGCCACAGCGGCTGCAACTCAGCCTGCAGGGCACGCGCCTGAGTGCCAATGTTGATGGTCGTTCGATGGCACTGCGGCCCAGCACCCTGCTGGCGGTGCAGAACGACGACCCACGGGGCATCTGGCTGGGATCCCGTCGCTACCGCGGTGTGCTGCGCATCAGCGGACGGGGCGGGCGCTTACGGGTGGTCAACAGCCTGGGCATCGAGACCTATCTCGCCAGCGTTGTGGGTAGCGAAATGCCTCATCGCTGGCCCTTGGCTGCGCTGCAGGCCCAGGCGGTGGCGGCCCGGACCTATGCGCTGAAACAACGAAGCCGTGGTGGGGCCTGGGATGTGAAGGCGACGGTCGCGAGTCAGGTGTACCGCGGTGTGGAGTCCGAAACTCCGAGCACCCTGCAGGCGGTGGCCAGTACCCGTGCGCTGGTGCTTGTTCATGGGGGGCGCTTGATCGATGCCGTGTTCCACAGCAGCTCCGGAGGGGTGACCGAGGCGAGCGGGATGGTCTGGCGCCGACAGCACCCATATCTGGTCAGCGTTCCAGACCACGACCAGCACAGTCCGGTGCATCGCTGGGAGCAATGGTTTGATCCGTCCGGTTTGCGCCAGCGGTTGCCGGAGACCGGTGGGCTCCAGGCCGTTGAAGTGCTCAGCCGGTCCGGCAGTGGTCGTGTGCGCCAGGCCCGGTTACGTGGTCCACGCGGATCGTTGGTGCTCAGCGGGGGTGAGCTGCGCAAACGGTTGGGTCTCAAAAGCACCCTGGTGAGCTTCGAGATGGTGACGGGGGGGCAGCGCCCACCTGCGGCTTTCCCGGTGCGGAGTGGGACCACACAGGCCAGTAGTGGATCCCGCATCGATCGGATCACAGCGGCGGTGGCCCGGCAGGGGCCAGGACGCCCACCACTGTTGGTGGCACCTCCGCCGGTGCTGGTCAGCAAAGCCTCAGTTGGTCGTTGGTCCGGTAGCGGCCTACAGCTGCTGGTGAAGGGCCAGGGCTATGGCCATGGTGTTGGCATGAGCCAGTGGGGGGCCCATGGTCTGGCGGAGCAGGGGGCCGACTTCCGCGCGATCCTCCAGCACTATTACCGCGGTGCTGAGGTCGTTCCCTACCGACCGCACTTCGACCCATCGCTGGCGCTGAAGCCCCCGACGAAGCCACTCTGGAGGGAAGCTCAGGTTTCGCCTTTTGGCCCGGTTTCCCTGTCATTTGCAGCGCCACTCCAATGACATGGATCTCTGCGCTGGGCTGGCGGCGCATCTGGAGCGCCATCTGCGCAGCGGCTCCGGCCAGGGGCCTCGCTCCCTGAAGCCGTTGGGCCTGGCTACGGGCCGCACGATGGAGCCGCTCTACAGGACCCTGGTGGAACGGCTGTTGTCGTGGTCTGCCGATGAGCTGGAGGCGCTACGCGCCAGTTGGTGCAGTTTCAACTTGGACGAGTATCTCGGGCTTTCTGCAGAGGATCCCCGGGGTTATCGGGCTTACATGACCCAGCACCTTGCTGCGCCACTGGGGTTGCCGCAGTCAGCGGTGCACCTGCCCGACAGCACCGCCACTGACGGACAGGCGGCTGCGCGCCGCTACGGCGAGCAGCTGACACGTTGCGGGGGCATCGGGCTGCAGCTGCTGGGGCTGGGCAGCAATGGACATGTCGGCTTCAACGAGCCGCCCTGCCCCCCCGACCAGCACTGTCATGAAGTGGTTCTGACGCCTGCAACCCGGCATCAGAACGCTGCCCTCTTTGATGGGCGCGTGGAGGCTGTGCCCCAGCGGGCCATCACCCTTGGCCTACGCGAGATTCTCGAGGCTGCCGAGATTCATCTGGTGGTGACTGGCGCCGCTAAGTCAGGCATTCTCAAGCGCTTGCTCGCCCTGAAGGAGCCGGACCCTTCGCTACCTGCCAGTTGGCTGCTGACCCACCCCAATGTTTGGCTGTGGTGCGATGCAGCGGCTCTAGCTTGAACAGCCGATGGCAGAGGCCATGAGCATCGACCCCTTGGAACGGCGTCTCGAGCAGAGTTTTGAGGTGGAACGCTGGACGCGATTCATCCAGGACTGTCAGGACCTCGAGCAATTGCGCGAAACGGCCCTGGCGCTGGTTCAGCAGCTGGCCCAGCAGAAGGCGGCTAGTGCCTGGATGGCCACCCGGGCGTCTGAATCGGAAAATGCCAAGTTGGAGATGCTGGCGCGGATGATTCGTCAGCAACCCGATGCCAAAGAGGAGGAGGCGACAGGCGCCCCCTGAGGGGAACCCCGCCGCCAGCAGTCTTCCGGTGCTCAGTGTTCGCGCTGCCAGCGGGTCAGCAGAGCTGGCGAGAACTTGTGGCCGTGTTTGGCACCAACCTTGACCACGCAGGAGTTGTCCTTGCCGCAGCGCTGCACCTCGTCGCGCAGGGAGTCGTTGCTCTGAACCCGCGACATGAACGTCTCCAGCTGTTTCATGGACATGGCGATCCTCCAGTAGGGATTCCTTCGGCCTAGCTCTGGGGTTGTAGGGGGCTCAGGAGCGCAAGCTTTGGTGCGGATTTGCTGACGACAAACTTCAAGAAGGGGTCAGTCGATCTCCAGGCCTTCGGCGAGATCGAGGTTGGCGCTGACGCTGCGAACATCGTCGAGCCCGTCGAGGGAATCCAGCAGCTTCAGGCAGCTGCGGGCAATGTCTGGATCATTCACCGGGACGCTGGTCTGGGCGGACCAGTGGTGCCCCCACTCCCGCACATCCCAGTCATCCCGGCGCAAGCCGTCCTGAAGGTTCTCCAAGGCCTCGAACGGGCCGTGCACCACAACGGCCGCCTCTTCCAGCTCATAGCCATCGGCCTCCAGCTCCAAGAGGCTTTCCAGCAGCCGTTCTTCGTCCTCGGGGCCCGCGTTGAGGATTACTTCGCTGCGGTGTTCAAACAGATAGGCCACGCAGCCGTGTTCACCGAGGTTGCCCCCGTTCTTGCTGAAGGCCAGGCGTAGATCCGCCGCAGTGCGGTTGCGGTTGTCGGTGAGCGCCTCCACCAGCACCGCCATGCCGCCGGGGCCATAGCCCTCGTAGCGCACTTCCTCCAGCTGAACCCCATCGCCCGCTTGGCCGGAGCCCTTGGCGATGGCGCGCTCGATGTTGGAGGCGGGAACTCCCGCTGCGCGGGCTTTGCTGATGGCCGTCCGCAACTGGAAATTCCCGGCGGGATCGGCTCCGGCGCGGGCCGCCACCATGATTTCCCGGCCCAGACGGGTGAACACCGCCCCCCGTTTGGCGTCAACGACAGCCTTGGTGCGTTTGATTTGTGACCATTTGCTGTGGCCAGCCATCGCGTCAGGGCAGGGCGGAATGCGGTCGGAGAGTACTGACCGACCGGGTGTGTTCAGCCTGCTGCATCGAACACCACTTTGGGTCGCAACAGAGCCTCGTTCTCGCGGTGGCCGATGCCAGCCATGCTCCCATCCGCGTTGCACACCACCACAGCGTCCCCAGCACCGGGCTCCATCGTGATGCGACGGCCGCAACGCCAGTCGATCTGTTCCGCTTCGGTGAGATTCCGCCGGGGCAGGGCTGCTAGGGCCAGCAGCGGAGATAGGGGATCGGGTGGCGGAGCGTCACGCTCCGGTAGGGGATGGGCCTGGTGAGCATGGAATCCCAGGGCCTGGGTGCGGCGCAGCGAGGCCAGACAGCCTCCACACCCGATGCTTGCCCCCAGATCCCGAGCGATCGAGCGGATGTAGGTGCCGGCGGAGCAGTGAACGTCGATGCTGAGCCTCCCCTGGGCCTCATCCCAATCCAAAAGCTGCAGCCGCTGCACCGTGACGGCTCGCGGCGGGAGATCCATTGCTTCGCCACGCCGGGCCCTGGCATGGGCCCGTTCGCCATCCACATGGACGGCTGAGACCTGCGGCGGTCGCTGTTCAATCGCGCCTCGGAACGGCTCCAGGGCGGCATCCAGCTCCGCCTCGCTTAGCGAGGGCCAGGCCTGTTGGTCCAGCAGCTCTCCCTCCAGGTCGTCGCTGCTGGTGCGCTTCCCCAGTTGGATGACGCCGGTGTACGTCTTTTCTCCGGGGAGGTAAGGAAGCAGTCGGGTTGCCGGGCCCAGAGCGATGGGGAGAACTCCAGTGACTGCAGGATCGAGGGTGCCGCCATGGCCCACGCGCTTGAGGCCGTAGCTGCGGCGCAGACGGCTGACGCAGGCATGGGAGGTGAGGCCTGCGGGCTTGTCGATCACCACGAAGCCGAAGGGGCCGTTCACCGGGGCTGGAGCGGGGTGCTCCGACTGTTGCATTCCGCCGTCTGCGTAGGTTGGCCGCGCCCTGACGCCCATTCATGCCCCAGCTCCGCAGCAGCACGGATGTGGACGTCTCCGCTTTTCTGGCGAACGGTCTTGGCATCAAGCAACATCTGAGCCGTTATCTCAACCTGACGCCGGAGCTTCTGGAGCAGCGTCTGCCCAGCAGCACCGACGACCTGGCGGATCTGCACCCCGGTGCGTTTCGACCGGAGGACGCCACCGCCTTTTATGAGGACACGGTGGGTACCGGTCACCTGCTGGAGCTGGCGGCTTGGCACCTCTCCAGTGCGGACTACATCGCGGACACCCTGCGGCTGCAAGGTATTGCCGTGCAAGGCCAGGTGCTGGATTTCGGTGGTGGGATTGGCACCCATGCCCTGTCGGCGGCGGCGCTTCCGGAGGTCGACCACGTCTGGTTTGTTGATCTCAACCCCCACAACCAGGCCTTTGTGCAGCAACGGGCGGAAAGCTTGGGTCTGGCGGACAAACTCTCGGTTCATCGGGACCTCAGCAGCACGGGTGACGTGCGTTTCGATGCGGTGGTCTGCCTCGATGTGCTGGAACACCTGCCGGATCCCTCGGCGCAGTTGCTTGAGTTTCACCAGCGCATGGCGCCCGGGGCCATTGCCCTCCTGAACTGGTACTTCTTCAAGGGCCATCAGGGGGAGTACCCCTTCCATTTTGATGATCCGGCGCTGGTGGACGGGTTTTTCCGCACCCTGCAGGCCCAGTTCCTGGAGGTGTTTCATCCCTTGCTGATTACGGCCCGGCTGTACCGCCGTCCCTGAGGCTGAGGCAATAAAGAAGCCCCAATGCCAATTCGGCATTGGGGCTTTTCATCGTTGCTGGCGTCGAAACTCAGATCGCTGCGGTGATGTTGATGCGCTTGCGATTGCGCAGGCCGCGGCGGATTGATTCGAACTTCACTACGCCATCGGTGAGGGCAAACAGGGTGTCGTCTTTGCCCTTGCCGACATTGACACCGGGAAGAACGGAGGTGCCGCGCTGGCGGATGAGGATGGATCCGGCGGTGACGGTTTCTCCGCCGTAGGCCTTCACGCCAAGACGTTTGGCGTTCGAGTCGCGGCCGTTACGGGTTGAGCCTGTGCCTTTTTTATGTGCCATGAGAAGGAATGGTGGTGGGGGCGTTTGATGAAGCGGGTGGATGAGGTCAGCTGATGGCCTTGCCGCCCACGGAGATGGACTCAACCATCACCCGGGTGAGTTCCTGCCGATGACCATTCTTGCGGCGGGTTTTCTTTTTGGGGCGCATCTTGTACACAATCACCTTGGGCCCGCGGCGATGGGCCATCACCTTGAGGGACACGGTGGCGTCCTTGACGTAGGGCTGGCCCAGGGTGGTGCCCCCGCCGTCCTTAACCAGAAGCACGTTCTTGAGCTTGATCGTGTCGTCCACCTCGGCTTGAAGCCTGTCGAGGTCGTAGTAACGGTTGGGCTGCAACCAGATCTGGGTGCCGGACGCCTCAACGATGGCGTAGGTCCCGCTCTGTTCCGCGGCTGGTTTGGTGTCGGCCATAGGGTGAAAAGACGCGTTCAGGCTCGGCGAACCGATTCAGGCCTGATCCGCAATCGAAAGACAAACAAAGATCTTCGTCTCTGACGCGCCCCCTCGTCAAGATTCAGATACTTCAATGATTCGGCTGAACGGATGGCCAGGCCGGCCCTCACTGTTGCTCTCGTCCTCGACAGCCCTTCTCTGGTGGAATCCTGTCGCCAGTGGCTGCCGTCCAATCGCTATGAGTCTGTTGTCCTAAGTGTTGAAGCTGGAGAGGCCCTGACGGCCGTCCTCGGGCCCAGGCAGGACGACTTCGATGCCGTGGTGCTTGAGCAGACTCTTCTGGACGCTGAGGTCAGGGAGCAGCTGCACTCTGCTGGTCTGCTCTTCCCGGCCGTGATCGTTGGGGAAGTGAAGGGCCATGTGGATTACCACCCCGAGGAGCTGCATCTGCCCGACGACCAGCTGGCCCAGCTGGGATACAACGTTGACGCGGCAATTTCCCGCTTTCTGCGGCAGGGCCGCGCCGATGGCCGCCAAGAAGACCCCGCCAGCCGAAGCAAAGCCGTTGACAACCTCTCCGAACGTCTACAGGAACGACTCGGTTATCTCGGGGTTTTCTACAAACGTGATCCGTCTCGATTTTTAGGGAGCTTGGCTCCTGAAGAGCGCCGGGATTTGCTCCTTTCGCTGCAACGCACCTATCGGGACTTACTCGCGAGTTATTTCAGTGATCCGGCAGCGTCCAACCAGGCCCTGGAAAGCTTTGTGAATACAGCTTTTTTCAGTGATCTGCCCATCACGCGAACCGTTGAGATTCACGTGGATCTCATCGATGAATTCTGGAAACAGCTGAGTTTGGAGGGCCACAAACATGACTTTCTTCAGGATTACCGCCTTGCGCTTCTCGACGTGATGGCCCATCTGTGTGAGATGTACCGGCGTTCCATTCCGCCGGACCTTCCTTTATCGGGCACGGCCTCCAGCCGTGTACGTCGCCCGATGGATCAGCTCGATGCCTCGGAGGAGTCGTCATGAGTCCCCGCAAGACCTACATCCTCAAGCTCTACGTGGCGGGCAACACGCCCAATTCGATGCGGGCGCTGAAAACCTTGCGCAACATCCTTGAAACCGAATTCAGGGGTGTCTATGCCCTCAAGGTGATTGATGTGCTCAAAAATCCGCAACTGGCGGAGGAGGACAAAATTCTTGCAACGCCGACGTTGTCCAAGATTCTTCCCCCGCCGGTGCGCCGCATCATCGGTGATCTCTCTGATCGGGAGCGGGTTCTGATCGGTCTCGATCTTCTGTACGACGAGCTTTCCGACACGGCTCTTAACTCAAGTGTGATCGACGCTGTCGATGAGGAGACCGACACGACGATCACGTCGGATCCTTAAGCGACATGGTGCGCTCCAGCACGGTTCAACTCCTGCTCACTACGGTCAAGTCATAGGTGTTCGCCATGCAGTTCCCTCCGACCAGCGGTCAGCCTCAGATGCAGGTTCAAAAGCTCCCGACAGGGATCGAGGGCTTTGATGATGTCTGCCAGGGCGGCCTACCGATCGGCCGTAGCACGCTGATTAGCGGTACGTCCGGCACCGGAAAGACGGTGTTCTCGCTGCACTTCCTCCACAACGGCATCAAGGATTTCGACGAACCCGGCATCTTCGTCACCTTCGAGGAGTCGCCCCTCGACATCCTGCGCAATGCCGCCAGCTTCGGCTGGAACCTGCAGGAGATGGTCGAGCAGGACAAACTTTTCATCCTTGATGCCTCACCGGATCCCGACGGCCAGGATGTGGCCGGAAGTTTTGATCTCTCGGGTCTGATCGAGCGGATTAACTACGCCATCCGCAAGTACAAAGCCAAGCGTGTTGCTATTGATTCGATCACGGCGGTGTTCCAGCAATACGACGCAGTCTTTGTGGTGCGTCGTGAGATTTTTCGCTTGATCGCCCGGCTCAAGGAAATTGGCGTCACCACGGTGATGACCACCGAGCGCATCGACGAGTACGGCCCTATCGCCCGCTATGGCGTTGAGGAATTCGTCTCCGACAATGTGGTGATCCTCCGCAACGTGCTTGAGGGAGAGCGGCGCCGGCGCACTGTTGAAATTCTCAAGCTGCGGGGCACGACCCACATGAAGGGTGAGTTCCCCTTCACCATGGGAACCCACGGCATCAGCATCTTCCCGCTTGGGGCCATGCGCCTCACCCAACGGTCGTCGAATGTTCGGGTGAGTTCTGGTGTGCCTCGCCTCGACGACATGTGCGGTGGCGGCTTCTTCAAGGATTCGATCATTCTGGCCACCGGTGCCACTGGCACGGGCAAGACGATGCTCGTCTCCAAATTCATCGAAGACGCCTGCCGTAACAAGGAACGCGCCATCCTCTTCGCCTATGAGGAATCGCGCGCTCAGTTGCTCCGCAATGGCACCAGCTGGGGCATCGATTTTGAACAGATGGAGCAGGACGGACTGCTCAAGATCATCTGCGCCTACCCCGAATCCACGGGTCTTGAAGATCATCTGCAGATCATCAAAACGGAGATCAGTCAGTTCAAGCCGTCGCGGATGGCGATCGACTCCCTCTCAGCCCTGGCGCGCGGCGTGAGCCATAACGCCTTCCGTCAGTTCGTGATCGGGGTGACCGGATATGCGAAGCAGGAGGAGATCGCTGGCTTCTTCACGAACACCTCCGAGGAGTTCATGGGCAGCCACTCGATCACTGATTCCCACATCTCCACCATCACCGACACGATCCTGCTGCTGCAATACGTTGAGATCCGCGGTGAGATGGCCCGTGCCTTGAATGTGTTCAAGATGCGTGGTTCCTGGCATGACAAGGGCATCCGCGAATTTGTGATCACGGGCAATGGTCCACAGATCAAGGACTCCTTCTCCAACTTCGAGAGGATCATCTCTGGTGTGCCTCATCGGGTGACATCGGATGAGCGCAGCGAGTTGTCGCGCATCGCCCGGGGTGTCTCCAGCGAGGATTGATCTAAAGCTCGACGGCCTCGGCGATGGAGTTGCGACTGCGACGCTCTGCTTGTAGTTGCAACTCATCTTTGTCGGCTTCCGCTAACGGCAGCTCAAACCAGAAGGTGGTTCCGACTTCAGGCTCACTCACCATCTGAATTTGAGCCCCGTGTTTCTCGAGGATGCCCTGCACGATTGAGAGGCCCAGCCCGGTGCCCACTTCAGTGTGAACGGCATTTTCGACCCGGAAGAAGCGATCGAAAATGCGTTCCTGATCGGCATTACTGATCCCGCATCCCGTGTCGGCGATTTCCACCCTGAGCTTGGGCAGCGGTGAGGTGAGGGCGCAGGTGGGTCCATCACTTCCCGTGATCGCTGTTCCCTCCACCGAACAGGTGTCGGGCCAGGCATAGGCCCTCAGCGCGAGGGGGCCACCGGGGCGGCTGAACTTGAGGGCATTGCCCATCAGGTTGTCGAGCACCTGGAGCAGAAGGTCCCAGTTGCCCAGCACTTCAGGCAAGTCTTCCGGAACATCCAGCACCAGCTCAACCTGGCGATCCTCGGCATTCAGCCTGTAGGTACGCAAGGTCTGCTCCATGGCCGGGCGCATGCTGATCGGTTCGAACTGCAGTGTTCGACCCGACTCCAACCGGGAGAGGTCCAGCACATCGTTCACCAATCGGGTGAGTCGATCGGTTTCGTCGTTGGCAACCCCGAGAAACTCCTTGTGTTCTTCAGGGCTGAGCTGATCGCCGAGGTCGTGCAGGGTTTCGACGTAGCTCTTGATGTTGAATAGCGGGGTGCGCAATTCGTGGGAGACGTTGCTGATGAAACGGCTCTGGGCTGCATTCAGCTCCACCTCGCGGGTGAGGTCTTGGATGGTGACGGCGATGCCTTTGAGGCTTTCTCCACTGGCATCACGCACGGCCTGTAGAACGATGCGCAGGGTGCGGGCTGGTTCCCCCACGCTGCAGCGCAGATCTTCACTGTCAGAGGAACCACCCAGCAGGGCATCAAGGGGACTGTGCAGTTCGATCGCCAGCAGTTCGGGTAGTTCTCCCACCAGCTCCTTGCCTTCCAGGCTGCGCCCTTCCCAGCGGAACAGGCGCCTCGCTGTGGGATTCGCCAGCACGATCCTGCCGTCGGCATCCAGCAGCATCGCCCCGTCTGCCATGGTGGCGATCAACGATTGCTGCTTGACCTGGGCGGCCGTGAGTTCCTCGATGTTGGCTTCGTCATAAGCCTCGAGCTGAGAGGCCATGGCGTTGAACCCATTCAGTAACTCTCCCAGTTCCCCTCCCACCGGCAGGTCAACACGAGTGCCGAAGTTGCCTGAGGCGACGGAGCGCACCCCCCGCAGCAGTTCCTTGACCGGACGGGTGATGGTGAGGGCGTTGAACACGGCTCCAAGAATCACCAGCACCCAGATCGAGATGAACACCGCCACCGTGACTTCGCGGGTGAGGGCTGCACTGGCCAGGGCGGTTTCATTCGGGTTCACACCGAGGCCGAGCACGCCGTAGTACTGACCTCCCCGAATCAGGGGCACAAACACGTCTGTGACGGCCCCTTGGGGCGTCAAGTGTTGCCGAACCAAGGGGTTCTGGGGGCGTCGGCGCAGCTCGTCAGGCAGTTCAAGCCGGCGATTCAGACGCAGTTCCCCATCGCCATTGCTGGGGGTGGCGCTGATGGGGATCCCCAAATAAACGACGCCTTCGGGATCGGCGAAGAAGATGTAGCGAACGCTGCGACTCGAGCGCCAAAACTTTTCGGCGACGTTGGCGAGCTCACGGTCCTGCCCCTGGGCCACCAGTTCGGTGACATTTCCGGCCAGCAGCAAGCCAAGATCCCTGGCATAGCGCGTGTCGCTCATCACTGCATCGCGCTGAATTCCATTCAGCGCGAAAAATGTGATGCCCGTCATCATCAAACTCACCACCAGGGTGGCGATCGCCAGCAGCTTGGTCTGGAGGGTGAATTCTGCCCACCAGGCGGTGATGCGGTCCCACAGGTTCTGGTCTTCCCCCGGGGGTTTGCCTTGGGGGGGAAGAGCCCAATCAGCGATCGTGGCTCCGCTGCTGCTGCTCATCCGCCCGAGCGCACTTGATGACCTATATCGCGACGGTAGGTGATTCCGGCGTAATCCAGTTGGTTCAGACCGTTGTAGGCCCCTGCAAACGCCGCATCGAAGTCATCGCCCTGGGCTACCACGGCCAGCACCCGGCCCCCTGCGGTGAGCAGTTCCCCGGTGCTTTCGCGGCGGGTGCCGGCGTGGAACAGCTGATGGTCGGGGCTTGGGGGGAGGTCGATGCGGATGGCATCGCCTTTGCGGGGCGCTTCTGGGTAGCCCTCCGCTGCGGCGACAACGCAAGCACTGCAACGGTCGGCGATGCTCAGCTGCGGGGCCAGATCAAGGCGGCCCAGGGCACAGGCCTGAAGTACAGCGGCGATCTCGGGGCCCAGTAGGGGCATCAACGTCTGGCATTCGGGATCACCGAAGCGACAGTTGAATTCAATGACCTGGGGGCCATCGGCCGTGAGCATCAGGCCTGCATAGATCACCCCGCGGTAATCGATACCGCGACGTCGTAGGGCCTCCAATGTGGGCTCGAGCACGAGCTGGCGCACGGCGTCGAGCCCGTCGGCATCCAGAAGCGGGGCGGGGGCATAGGCGCCCATGCCACCGGTGTTCGGACCGCGATCGCCTTCATTGAGCCGCTTGTGGTCCTGCGCTGGTGGCAACAGCACCATCCGCTCCCCATCGCACAGGGCGAACACCGACACTTCAGGACCCTCCATCCGCTCTTCCAGCACCAGCTGAGAGCCCGCAGCACCGAACCGCCCTTCGAAGGCCTCGCGGATGGCGGCTTCCGACTCCTCCACCGTGTTCGCCACCGTGACGCCCTTGCCGGCGGCCAAGCCATCAGCTTTGACCACCAGTGGACGTTGCACCTCCTGCAACACCGCGAGCGCTTCCGCCTCATTGGCCACCGCCCAGTGGCCTGCTGTGGGGACCCCGGCCTCCTGCATCAGCTGCTTGGCCCAGGCCTTGCTGGCCTCCAGTTGGGCGCCCTCTGCTCCTGGGCCGAACACGGAGAATCCTGCATCGCGCAGGGCATCGGCCACGCCAGCGGCCAGAGGAGCTTCCGGCCCCACCACCACCAGATCAATGGCGTTCTGCTGGCAGAGGGCAATCAACCCATCGCTATCGGTTTCGGCCACGGCCAGGGCGCTGCCTTCATCGCCCCCATTACCTGGGGTGACCCAGACCGTATCCAGGCCGGGGCAACGGCTGAGGGCCCAGGCCAGGGACTGTTCCCTGCCGCCGCCGCCGACGACGAGGGCACGTTGGAGCGTGGGCAGCGTGCTGGGACGGGTGGACGAGATGGCCATGGTTTCGGAAGGAACGGTTTGGGCCTCGTAGGTTTTCCTTTGTAGACCGCAGCCCGTCATGGGGACTCCCCTTTTCCCCTTCGCTCTCACCCTTCTGGCTGCTGTCACGGCGGCACCCGATCCGCAGGTGATGAGCGAGGAACGCTTTCAGACCGTTCTCGTTGCGATGGATGTGGACGCTGCGGAGCAGGCCTGTCTGGACCCGTTGATCGCTGATACCGATCGCCGTCGCCAGGACTTGCGCGATCGACTTTTAGCGCTGCATCCCGTCATCGATTCGTTGGACTTGGTGTTAGAGAACGCCGAAGCCTTGATGAGCTGTGGCGCACCCGAAGCGGCGGCGGTGGTGCTCAATCGCTACAGCCCAAGGGCTGGAGATGAACGGCGGAAGTGGCTGCTGCTGCGCTGGCGAGCAGCAGCAGCAGCCCTGGATCACCGCCAGGCGGCCTTGTCCCTACGGCGTTTGGTGGTCGGCAACCTGACCGCCCTGAACGCCCCGCTGTTGCCAGGTCAGGTCAATGGCCTGGATCAGTTGGCTTTGCACGAGGCAGCCCAGGGCCGAAACGCTGTGGCTGTGGAGGTGCAGCTGATGGCGGATCTGTCGGGTGTGCAGGGGGCGAGGCGAATGGCGCGAGCGGCGCAATGGCTCGATGCCGATCAGTTTGAGCAAGCCGATCAACTGCTGGAAACCGCCTTGGATCAGGCGGCGGCGGCAGAGGCCTGGGGATTGGCGATGGAGCTGTTGCGACAGCAGCTGCAACTGCAGCTGGCTGCAGGGGGCGATGGCGCCCGGCCGCGGCAGCGGATGGAACGGTTGGCCAATGTCCTTGACGACCGCTATGCCCTCCAGCAACTGCAGCCGGAGAACGACCCCGATCCCCTGCTGCGTTCACCGCGGGACCCCGGAGGCCATGCTGATGTAAGTCCTTCTGCCTTTGCACCGTCGCCATGACGCCCGATCACGGAGAGCTGCTTTACGAGGGCAAGGCGAAGCGGGTGTTCGCGAGCGCGGATCCCGACCGGGTGCTGGTGGAGTTCAAAAACGACGCCACGGCCTTCAATGCCCAGAAAAAAGCCCAGCTGGAGAACAAAGGTCGGCTGAATTGTCAGATCTCGGCACGGTTGTTCGAGCTGCTGGAGCGCGAGGGGGTGCCGACCCATTACTGCGGTCTGGCCGGGGAGACCTGGATGCAGGTGCGACGGGTGGAGATCATTCCCTTGGAGGTGGTTCTCCGCAACACCGCCACAGGATCGCTCTGCCGTCAGACCCCAATCACCGAGGGCACACCCATCGATCCAGCCCTGTTGGATCTGTATTACAAGGACGACGCCCTTGGGGATCCTCTGTTGACCGAGGCCCGCGTGCATCTGCTGGGTGTGGCGGACCCAGCGCAACTGTCAGCAATTGAACAACTTGCCCGCAGGGTGAATGGGGTGCTGCGGCCTTTTTTTGAAGAAATTGATTTGCAGCTGGTGGATTTCAAGTTGGAGTTGGGGCTGGCGTCCGATGGAACACTCCTGCTTGCTGATGAGATCAGCCCTGACACCTGCAGGCTCTGGGACCGCCGCAACAGCAACGCCGACGACCGGATTTTGGACAAGGATCGCTTCCGCAAGGATCTCGGCGGGGTGATGGAGGCCTACGGGGAGGTCCTCAAACGGGTCCAAGGCACCTGCGCCAACCCCCGCAACTGCCTGTAAGGTCGGCGCACCTTTTTGTGGCTTCGGCCCAGCCTGCGCCTCGATGACACGCCGTTCGTCTCGCCGCTCCTCGGTTGCTGTTCGTCGCACGGTGTTGGGTCTGATGCTGGGGATGCCCCTGGTTGCCCAGCCGGTGCTGGCCCAGGAGTCCCCGCCGACTGCCGCCGACACGGTCGAGGTGGAGGAGACGGTTGTTGAGGAAACGGTTGTTGAAGAGACAGTTATTGAGCCGCCCGTTGTCGAGCAGCCCAGGGTTCTGATCTCCGAGGTGGTGATTGAGGGCATTGAGGGTCACCCGGAGGAGGAACGCCTTCAGATCTCCACTTACGACGCGATGCAGGTGCGTCCGGGGATGCGTGTCACACGGGAGGAGCTGCAGAACGATTTGAATGGCATTCAGACCACGGGCTGGTTCTCGGATGTGCGGATCGTTCCCCAGAACGGACCGCTCGGTGTGCAGGTGATCGTTCAGGTGGCGCCCTTCCCTTCGCTCAGTGCAGTGGAGATCAACGCCGATGACGAGGATCTTCTGCCCGATGCTGTGGTGGAAGAGACGTTTGCGTCGGATTACGGCCGCACGCTCAACCTCAACGACCTGCAGCAGCGGATGAAGGCCCTGCAGAGCTGGATGGCCAAGGAGGGCTACTCCCTGGCTCGGGTGTCTGGTCCTGAACGGGTCAGTCCCGATGGGGTGGTCACCCTGAAACTGCTTCAGGGCAGCGTGGCTGGCGTCGAAGTCAAATTCCTCAACAAGGAGGGGGATGACACCGATGAGAGTGGAAATCCCATTGGCGGTAAGACCAAAGAGTGGGTGATCACCCGGGAGGTCTCGATTCAGCCTGGAGATCCCTTCAACCGCAACAAGCTTGAGCGGGATATCAAGCGGTTATACGGAACCCAGCTCTTCAGTGATGTGAAGGTGACGCTGCGGCCTGTGCCCGATGTGCCAGGGGATGTGTTCATTGTTCTCGGCATCGTTGAGCAGTCCACCGGTCAGCTTTCTGGCGGCCTTGGCTACAGCCAGAGCCAGGGTGTGTTCGGTCAGGTGCAGGTCCAGGAGACCAACCTCTTTGGACGTGCTTGGACTCTGGGTACCAACATCACCTACGGCCAGTACGGCGGTCTGGCCAACCTCAACTTCTCGGATCCCTGGATCTACGGCGACAACCACCGCACCAGCTTCCGAACGTCTTTGTTCTTGAGCCAGCAGGTGCCTCAGGTCTTCCAGAGCGAAGACAACGGCAACATCCGCACAGCCAAGGACTACGTCGACAACAACACCAACAACGCCTACCGGACAGGCCGCAATTACGGCTTCACTGATGGTGATGCTCCGGGCAACATCAACAAGGCTGAGGACGAATATCCCAACCGCAGTTGGCTTGACTACGAGGGAGACACGGTGGTGCTGCGCAAGACCGGCGGCAGCTTTTCCTTTGCCCGCCCCCTGAACGGTGGTGATCCTTACAAAGATGCCAAGTGGAATGTGCTTGCTGGCATGTCCTTCGCTGAGGTGCGGCCAATCAACTTTGCCGGTGACTCAAGGCCCTACGGCGTCTCCACAAATAACTTGGGCAAGAAAGTTAAAAACGACGACATCATTTGCGTGTCGTACAACTGCGCTGACAGCAACACCCTTGTAGGGATGCGTGTCGCCACCACCTACAACAATTTCAACAATTCTCGCAATCCCACTAGCGGAAACTTCTTCACCGCCGGAACTGAGCAGTTTGTCGGCATCAATAATGATTCGCCCACCTTCAACCGGCTTCGTGCCAGCTACACCCAGTTCTTCCCGGTCGACTGGCTGAAGCTTCATAAGGGTTGCCGTCCCAAGCCCGGCGAAGAGGCCGATTGCCCGCAAGCCATCGGTGTGCAGATCAAGGGTGGCGCCATCATGGGTGAAGCGCCTCCATACGAAGCGTTCTGCATGGGTGGATCCAACTCGATTCGCGGTTGGTACGACTGCGACCTGGCTGTGTCCAAGGCCTTCAGTGAACTCACAATCGAGTACCGCTTCCCCCTGATCAGCATCTTCTCTGGTGAGGTGTTCATGGATGCCGGTACCGATTTCGGCACTCAGAAGGATGTGCCAGGCAAGCCGGGCCTGCTGCTCGATAAGGATGGCTCCGGTGTTTCGCTGGGTACAGGCGTGATTGTCACCACGCCGGTCGGTCCGATCCGACTTGAGGTGGCCAGCAAGGACTTCGCCTCCGACTGGCGCTTCAATCTGGGAGTGGGCTGGAAGTTTTAGTGATCAGCTGGCCTCAGGACTACTCAGCTGCATGGACCCTGGCGGCTGAGACAACATGCTCCGGCGTCGGTCTCCACAGTGGAGCTGAGGCCACGGTGCAGCTTTGCCCGACGGATCAGCCGGGATTCCACATGCGCTTGCCGGGGATGGAGCAACCGATCCAGCTACGGCCGGATCAGGTGCGTGACAGCCCGTTGTGCACCACGCTGGATCTTGGCCCCAGCAAGGTGGCCACCGTTGAACATCTGCTGGCGGCCCTGGCGGGTTGCGGCCTCAGTCACGTCGAGATCGTGGTGAGCGGTCAGGAAGTCCCCCTGCTGGATGGCTCAGCGCTGGTTTGGGTGGAGGCCATCGCTGCGGCGGGTTTGGTGTCTGCGGCAACCCCCAGGCCGGCTCCACCCCAGTTGGACCAACCACTCATGCGTCATCGCGGCAGCAGTGTGATCACGGCCACCCCGGCGGACCGCTTCGCTGTCGTGGGAATGATCGATTTTCCTCAGCAGGCCATCGGCCGTCAGCAGTTCGCCTTGGAACTCACGCCCCAGCGGTTCGTAGATGAGATTGCTCCGGCACGCACCTTTGGCTTCCGGGAGCAGGTGGAGCAGCTGCGCGCTTCCGGCTTGATCCAGGGCGGAGCCCTGGACAACGCCCTGGTCTGTGACGGCGATCAGTGGATGAATCCTCCGCTGCGGTTCGAGGATGAACCGGTGCGCCATAAGCTCTTGGATCTGATCGGCGACCTGGCCCTCGTCGGTTTTCCCCAGGCACAGGTTCTTGTGTACAGGGGATCCCATGGTCTTCACACCGATCTCGCAGCCGCTTTGTGACTGAATCCACCACCCCAGACATCGTGCTTACCAGCGAGCAGATCGCCGGTTTGCTTCCGCACCGTTACCCCTTTGCTCTGGTGGATCGGGTCATTGCCCATGAGCCCGGGGTTTCGGCCACGGCGATCAAGAACGTGACCATGAACGAGCCCCAGTTCCAGGGGCATTTCCCAGAGCGCCCGCTGATGCCTGGGGTGCTGATTGTGGAAGCCATGGCGCAGGTGGGCGGGTTGATCGTGACCCAGATGCCCGATCTGCCCAAAGGACTGTTCGTTTTTGCCGGCATCGACGGGGTACGCTTCCGGCGCCCTGTGGTTCCTGGAGATCAGCTGGTGATCCGCTGTGAACTGCTCAGCCTTAAGCGCAAGCGCTTCGGCAAGGTCAAGGCCGAGGCCACGGTGGACGGAGATCTGGCCTGCTCCGGCGAATTGATGTTCTCCCTGGTGGATTGAGCGCGATGTCGCAGCAAACGGCGTCACAGCAGATTCACTCCACGGCAGTGGTGGACCCGAAGGCCGAGCTGGCCTCGGGGGTGGTCATTGGCCCTGGTGCAGTGGTCGGCCCTCAGGTGGTGATCGGAGAGAACACCTGGATCGGTCCCCATGCCGTGTTGGACGGTCGGCTGACCCTGGGGCGTGACAACAAGGTGTTCCCGGGTGCCTGCCTCGGACTGCCGCCGCAGGATCTCAAGTACCGCGGTGCTGAAACCGAGGTGCTGATTGGGGATGGAAACACGCTGCGGGAATGCGTGACGATCAACCGGGCCACCGAAGAGGGCGAGGTGACCCGTATTGGCAACGGCAACCTGTTGATGGCTTACTGCCATCTGGGGCATAACTGCGATCTCGGCAACAACATCGTGATGTCCAATGCCATTCAGGTGGCGGGCCACGTTGTGATCGAAGACCGTGCCGTGATTGGTGGCTGTTTGGGCATTCACCAGTTCGTCCATATCGGTGGGATGGCGATGGTGGGCGGGATGACCCGCGTGGATCGGGATGTTCCGCCGTACTGCCTGGTGGAAGGCCATCCGGGTCGTGTGCGGGGTCTCAACCGGGTGGGCCTGCGTCGCAGTGGCATGGCCGGCAATCACGACGGCGCTGAACTCAAGCAGCTTCAGGAGATCTGGACCCTGATGTATCGCTCCGATCTGGTGATTGCCGATGCGCTCAAGCAGGCTCGAGTCCAGGCGTTGCTGCCGGCCGCTGAGCACCTCTGCCGGTTCCTCGAGGCATCCACTGGTCAGGGGAGACGGGGTCCGATGCCATTGCAGGGCCGCTGATGGTTCGGCTGCTGATCAGCACCGGTGAAGTCTCCGGTGATCTTCAGGGCAGCCTGTTGATTCGGGCCCTGCGGTTGGAGGCGGAACGGAGGGGCCTTGAGCTCGAAGTGCTGGCCCTTGGTGGACCGCGCATGGAGGCGGCGGGGGCTTCGTTGATCGCTGATACCGCGCCGATGGGGGCGATCGGTCTGTGGGAGGCCGTCCCGTTGATTCTTCCCACGCTGCGGCTGCAGGCCCGGGTGGATGCGCTGCTTGAGGAACGGCCCCTCGATGGGGTGGTGCTCATCGACTACGTCGGAGCCAATGTGCGGCTGGGCACACGGCTGCGGAAGCAACGGCCCCACCTGCCGATCACGTATTACATCGCCCCCCAGGAATGGGCCTGGCGCTTCGGCGATGGCAGCACCACCCGTCTGCTGGAGTTCACCGACAAAATCCTGGCGATCTTCCCGGCGGAGGCCGAGTTCTATGCGGCCCGCGGTGCGGATGTGAGCTGGGTGGGTCATCCGCTGTTGGACAGCTTCCAGAATTTGCCCGACCGCGCCAGCTCCCGACGCCAATTGGGCTTGGATCCCGAGGCGCCGGTGTTGCTGCTGCTGCCGGCATCCCGGCCCCAGGAGTTGCGCTACCTGATGCCACCGTTGGCCCAGGCGGCGGCCCTGCTGCAGCAGCGCCACCCTGATCTTCAGGTGTTGCTTCCCGCCGGGCTGGAGCAGTTCGAACACCCCCTAGCTGCTGCGCTTGAGGAGGCCGGTGTGCGCCATGCCCGGGTGATTCCTGCCGCTGAAGCGGATGCTCTTAAGACCACCCTTTGTGCGGCGGCGGATCTCGCCCTGGGAAAATCCGGCACGGTGAATCTGGAACTGGCTTTGCAGGGGGTTCCTCAGGTGGTGGGATATCGCGTCAGCCGACTGACGGCGTGGGTCGCACGCCATGTTCTGCGGTTCCAGGTGGACCACATCTCGCCGGTGAATCTGTTGCTCAAGCAGCGGTTGGTGCCGGAGCTGCTGCAGGACGAGCTCACCGCAGAAGCTTTGGTGGAGAGGGCTTTACCCCTGTTGACCGCCACACCGCAGCGCCGGGCGATGCTGGAAGGGTATGAGCGGTTGCGAGCCACCCTGGGTTCTCCTGGAGTGACCGGACGGGCTGCTAAGGCCATTTTTGATCAGGTGATCGGATGAAACGAACGCTGCTTCTGCTGTCTACCTGCTTGATGCTGTTCTGCTGGCCCCAGAGCGCCATGGCCGAACTGGAGACAGCGGTCTTCGCCGGTGGTTGTTTTTGGTGTTTGGAGCACGACCTGGAGGACCTGCCCGGGGTGCGTGATGCCGTGAGCGGCTACAGCGGCGGGCATGTGGAGCGACCCACCTACCGCCAGGTCAGCAGCGAGACCACTGGCCATCAAGAAGCGGTGCAGGTGCGTTTTGACCCTGAGCAAATCAGTTACGCCGAGCTACTGCGCAGCTATTGGCGCAATGTGGACCCCCTCGATGACGGTGGTCAGTTCTGCGACCGCGGCGATTCCTACAGGCCGGTGATCTTTACGGCCGATGCCGCTCAGGCCCAGGCTGCTGAGGCCAGTGCCGAGGCGGCGGCCCGCGAGCTGTCGCAACCGCGGGCCGCGCTGAAAGTGGAGCTCAGGGAAGCGGCTCGGTTTTGGCCTGCCGAGGGTTACCACCAGAACTACGCAGAGAACAATTCCCTCAAATACAACTTTTATCGGTTCAGTTGCGGTCGCGACCGTCGCCTGGATGCGGTGTGGGGTGCTGAGGCGCGAACCGGTCAGCCATGGCGTTAAACCACTGAATTCGGTCAACTTCCTTAAGAAATAGACAATCAACCTGTTGAAAAGATTAAGCGCCGCAACCTGATTGATTCAGCAAGTTCTCAGTGAACAGACGGGTTTCCAGCCATCGACCAGGCTTGCGGCCATGCTTACGATCAGTCGGTAAGTGGAGGAATGTATGTATCTGCTGACCATTAAGGATGGTCTTGGCACCCGTCACATCGGTCCCTATCCGTCGCCGAAGCATGCGTCGGACGATCTTGATCGTGTGTTGGAAACTTGCTCTGAGCGAGCACGGTGGCAGATCCACGCGCTCGAAACACCAAGCCGCTCCCTGGAACTTCAAGCTGTTGCGTCTTGAGCAGTTGCGTCCTGATCAGCCCTGACGTCGCCCTGGAAAGCCACGGGTTAGACCGCTGTCAATCATCAGTCCAATACCGGCATTGATACAGATCAGGCTGAGGGTTCCGTACCAGAACCAGGGGCCACCGTCATTGCCCAGCATTTGAACGACCTTGCGGCTGATTGCTTCGCCGAACAGGCAGAGGCCCACCGGGAGCAGAAGCACCCCCAGCTGAGCCTTGATGTACCAGCGCACCGGGGATCGACTCATGACTGGGCCAGCACCCAGTTCACCAGGGTGCGCACGCCGTAGCCAGTGGCACCGGCTGGATTGACGCCTTTGCCCTTGTCACTCCAGACCGGCCCAGCGATGTCGATGTGGGCCCAGGCGGTGTCCTTGGCCACGAATTCCTTGAGGAAGAGGGCCGCGGTGATCGAGCCCCCTGGCCGCGGACCGGTGTTCTTCATGTCGGCCAACAATGACTTCAGCCCATCCTTGTAGGACTGTCGCAGGGGCATGCGCCACAGGCCTTCACCGCCGGAATGGGCGGCGGCATCGAGGGCTTCCGCCAGGTCGTCGTTGTTGGACCACAACCCGGCCATCTCATCACCAAGGGCAATGACGCAGGCTCCGGTGAGGGTGGCCAAATCCACAACGGCATCGGGCTCCTGCTCACAGGCGTAGAGCAGGGCATCGGCGAGGGTCAACCGGCCTTCAGCGTCGGTGTTGTTGATCTCGATCGTCATGCCGTTGGCGGCCGTGACGATGTCACCGGGGTGGACGGCAGAGCCGTTCACCATGTTTTCGCAGGAGGCCACCACCATGTGCACTTCAACGCCGGCTGGCTTGAGTTCAGCGATGCTGCGCATGGCGCCCAGCACAGCGGCGCTGCCGCCCATGTCGAACTTCATCATGTCGATCTGCGCCGCGCCTACCTTGAGGTTGTAACCGCCGGAATCGAAGGTGAGGCCCTTGCCCACCAGGGCGACGCGGCGTTTCACTTCGCCCTCTGGGCGGTAAATCAGGTGAATGAATTTGGGCGGTAGATCGGAGCCCTGGCTCACGGCCAGAAAGGCGCCCATGCCTTTGGCTTCGCAGTCGCCGCGCTCCAGCACCTTGAGCTCAAGGCCGTGGTCGCTGGCGATGCCGGCGGCTGTTTCCGCCAGGGCGCCCGGGGTAACCACATTGGGGGGGGCGGCCACCAGCTCCCTGGCCAGCTCCACGCCGGCACAGGTGGCGTTGACCGCCATAAATCCGCTGGCGGCGGTGGGGTCGAGGCCGATCAGCTCAAGAGCTTCGGGAATCCGGCGTGGTTCCGCCTCCTTGCGGAAGCGCTGGTCTTTGTAAAGGCAGAGCCGCACGGCTTCAGCACTGATGCGGGCCGCTTCGGTGGCATCGGTTCCATGCCATGGCAACTGCAGTCCCAGAGTGCCTCCACAGCCGATCGCGGCCTTGGCTGCACGGGCAGCGGCGCCGCGCAGGCGGTCGATGTCGATTCCATCGGCGTCGCCCAGGCCCAGCACCACCAGGCGCTCTGGGCCAGCACCCAGGGGCGTGATCACCAGTTGATCACCCGGCTTCCCCTTGAAATCCTGCTGTTTCAGGGCGTCGGTGATCCCCGCAAAGCGCTGTTCCAAGGCCTTTGCGGTTGCATCGGCATCGCCCTGGGGTAGCCCCACCGCCAGCACATTGCCGTTCCACTCCTGCAGACCGTTGGAGGACAGGGAGAAGCGCATGGATGGACGCATCGGCAAAGAACGAGCGTAGCGATCCTGCGCGACGCCTTTGCACCTTGCTGATCAGGGCGAACAGCGCTGGTTCAGGGCGGTGATGATCAGCTGCTCGGCATCCGGTTGGCTCTGGATTACGAAGGCTTCCTGCTCGAGTGCAGTGTTGTTGGACTTGTAGTGGTTGTGCAGCAGGTAGCGGATCCGGCTCACCACCGCTGGATCAACCTTGCGTTGCACACCGATCAGCGAGAGCGCTCCGTTGGGACAGCTCTGGGCGGTATGCACCGCTTCATGCAGCAGCACGGCCCGGGTGATGCCGAGCTCCCGTACCAGCGGCGAAATCTCTAGCCGTTTCTCCGCCGGGATGAAGCGTCCGTAGGCCTGCCCCGGGGGCTGCCGTTCTTCAATCGTGAAGCCATGCCGCAGCAGGCTTCGCTGCAGCTGTGCGAGGTCGGCAGCGGTGGCCGGCAGGGCCAGTAGCAGCAGAGCAAGGGCCGTTTGGGTTGCGGTCACAAGTCGGCGTTGAAGGGGGTGGCCCATCGTTGGCGGGTTTCCTTGTTGAAGGGCGGCCACCAGCGTTGAATCAGCTGTTGTTCCAGGGCCCGCCGTGCGCGGGTGGCCTGAGGTACATCGCAGCTGAAGCGGATGCTCAGCTGGGCACTGAGTTCGCAGCGCTGAAGGGCTTCGCCGTAAGCGGCGAGGTAGGCCTTGCAGTCGTGATCGCCTTTCCAGCGGCGCTCGGCGGCGAGCGTTTCTCCCACATAGAGCAGAAGCGGCTGCTCCAGTTGGGTCGGCCGATCCATCACCAGGTAGATCGCGGCACCCCGATGGGACGGTTCCGGCCATCGCCAGAAACTCATCGCCAGGGGGGTCAGCGTCAGCGGATTTAGGGCCGCGGCAGCGTCATCAGGGGAGGAGCCGAACAGATCTCCTTGGGCGGCCTGAGCTGTTTCTCCGCGGAACAGCGGCGCTTGATGGTCATGCAGGCGCTGTTGCCAGGCGATCAGCTGCTCCCGTTGCAGGGGCAGCTCAGGCCCATTGCTGAAGGCCAGCGCACCGGTGGAGAACAGATCTCCCTGCATCAGTGAAGGGGCAGGCTGGGTCCGGCGCGGCGGATGCCGAAACTCACCCGGCCGATCAGGTTTTCCACGGTGCTGGCGGGAAGGCAGAGCCGTTCCTGCAGGTCAGCCAGATCTTTGAAACCGGAGCTGCGTCGCTCCCGCAGCAGGCTGGCCAGCCGTTGCTCTGGCCAGCAGAGCAGCTCGAGTTGATCGGCGCTGGCGTTGTTCAGGTCAAGGGGAGTGGCCTGCGGCTGCAATGGAGCATCGCCATGCCAATGGAAGACGAGATGCGGTGTCCAGAGCCTGCTCAGATCGATGGGCAGCTCCAGCAGCCGGAACAAATCATCAGCGCAGGCGAATTGCACGCCCCCCTGTTGCAGGCGCACCAGCAGATCGGCCATGTCCTGGCTGCAGCCGGGCAGTTGAAGCCACTCATCGCGGCTGGCCCGATTCACATCCATCACCCAGGCTGGAGGCTCGGCCTCGATCGCTAATGGCTGTAGTGGCGCTGGACGGGGTGGTGTTGGCAGCTGCCCGGTGGCCTGCAGCACCCGCCTGGCCAGGGGATCCAACCAGTGGCTGCGGGGCATGCTGCTCAGCAGAGATGGGCCGACATTAACGAGGGTGGTGGGGTTGCGTCAGCGCAGGGCGCGCACAAGACCCTCGCAGCCCCCCTGTTCGTCGATGTAGCGGCGCATCAGGTCGTCGTAACCGGGAGCGCTTTGCACCTCCTCGCGCTCGGCGGCGCTGACCCCTTTGCTGAGCAGAAACCGGTTGGCGATGTCGCGGGCCTGGGCAGCTTTCATCCGTTTGGTTTCGATCAGACAGCGGGCATTGGCCTCGGCGATGGTCACCAGGGCGGTCGTGCGCTCGCTTCCGGCATTCACCGCTGGCATCCCGAGGCTGCTGACGCTGAGAACGACCAGGGCTGCGGTGGCGGCGCGTCGGACCATGGCGTCAAGACCGTTCATCTCCTCTCAGGATGGTCCCTTTGGGGCTAAGGGGTCCAGCGGGGAATCGGCATCGGTGGATCCACCAGATTGTGTTGAAAGGCCATCAGCACAGCCTGGGTGCGGTTCCTGGCATTCAGTTTGCGCAGCAGCCCTGTGATGCAGTGCTTGGTGGTTTCAATCGAGATGTGGAGTTGATCCGCAATCTCCTGATTGCTAAGGCCGCGGCAGAGGCCACGCAGTACGTCTTCTTCCCGCAGGCTCAGCACGTCGCTGATCGGATGCCCCACCCCTGCCAAGCTGCGGTCGTGATGGGCCACGCCGGCAATCACCGGATCCATGTGGCTGCCATCGCTTTCCATGGCGCGCAAGACGCTGAGCAAGCCGCCGTCGCCAATGCGCTCATGGCTGCAGAGACCGTCGCAATCAGCCGCTGCAGCGGCACGAATGGTGCTGAGCAAGGGGCGTTGGATCAGCATCAGGCAGCGCAGCGAGGGCTGGTGGGCCTTGGCTGCTGCCACCAGGGAGGGGCCACTGCCACGTTCGAGCCTGTCGCTGCAGATCAGCAGATCGGCGGCCGTACTGCTGAGGCAGGCCAGGGCTTCCGCTTCGGTGCTGGCAGCCCCCACGATGGAGCCGATGCCATCGAGGCTGTGCAGCAGGCCGCTGACCAAAACCCGATCGGCCGAAGCGACCACCAGACGACGCCCCTCCAGCAGGGGCCGGTTGCGCTGGGGCAGCTCACGCATCGCGGCCAGCTGAGCGGTGAAGTTCACATCCTGAATGCAGCCCGAAACTCACCATGAATCCCATGTCGCCTGCGGGCGGTGCTGGTTAGGAAGACCGTACAAAAATCCCGCCTCAGGCCTCGGCAAGGTGCGGCGATTACCCCTCAAGCAAGTCGATTGTTCTTGGCAGAATTGCCTGTGCCCAGCGCGACTCGACATGGCCTTCTTCGATTCCGACATCGTTCAGGACGAAGCAAAGCGGTTGTTCAGCGATTACCAGCAGCTGATGCAGCTGGGCAGTGAGTACGGGAAGTTCGACCGAGAGGGCAAGAAGAAGTTCATCGAGACGATGGAAGAGCTAATGGGCCGCTACCGGGTGTTCATGAAGCGCTTCGAGCTCTCGGAAGATTTCCAGGCCAAGCTCACGGTGGAGCAGCTGCGCACCCAGCTCAGTCAGTTCGGGATCACCCCCGAGCAAATGTTTGAACAGATGAATTCCACCCTCGAGCGGATGAAGGCCCAGATCGAGCCTCCCTCCCCGAGCTGAACCAGCACTCGTACGATCGCCAGCGCCCGCTCGTTGCGCACCCCATGTCGGACTCAACCCCGTCGCTGCCGAATTGGCTGTCTCGGGGCATGGCCGATTTGTTCCCGGCCGGCGACCCGAGCGATGCTGATCAGGCTCTGGCGTCACGGCTGGTGCAAGCCGGGAAGGAGGGCAGGCCGCTTAGGGTGAAGCTGGGCATTGACCCCACCGGCAGCAACATTCATCTCGGTCACAGCATCCTGTTCCGCAAGTTGCGGGCTTTCCAGGACGCAGGCCATACGGCGGTGTTGATCATCGGCGATTTCACCGCGCGGATCGGCGATCCCACGGGCAAGAGCGCCACCCGGGTGCAGCTCAGCAAAGAGCAGGTGGCTGCCAACGCCTCCACCTATCTGCGCCAGCTTGGGCAGGACCAGCCCAAGGAGACGGCACTGCTCGATTTCGAAACGCCTGGACGCCTAGAGGTGCGATACAACAGCGAGTGGTTGGAGGGAATGGACCTGCCGGCTGTGATTGGGCTGCTCGGCACCGGCACCGTGGGCCAGATGCTGGCCAAGGACGACTTTTCCAAGCGTTATGGCAGTGGCACCCCCATCGCCCTGCATGAATTCCTTTACCCGTTGCTGCAGGGCTACGACTCGGTGGCGGTGAACGCTGATGTGGAGCTGGGGGGCACCGATCAGAAGTTCAATGTGGCCATGGGCCGTGATCTGCAGCGCCATTTCGACAAGGGCACCCAGTTCGGCCTGCTGCTGCCGATCCTGGTGGGTCTCGACGGGGTTCAGAAGATGAGCAAGAGCCTGGGCAACGTGGTGGGGCTGGAAGAGGATCCGCTCTCGATGTACTCCAAGCTGGAGAAAGTCGGCGATGGGGCGATCAACGACTACGTGACGTTGCTCACCGATCTCGATTTGGCCTCGTTGCCGGAGAACCCGCGCGAGAAGCAGAAGGCGATGGCCCTGGCGGTGACCGCCAGCCGCCATGGTCTGGCGGCGGCGGAGAAGGCGCAGAGCGATGCCGCTACCTTGGTGGGCGGAAGTGGTGATGCCGGTGCCGATGTGCCCGAGGCGTCGCTTGCAGAGGTGAACTTCCCGGCCAAGGCCTTCTATCTGTTCAGTGCCGTGGGCATCTGCGCCAGCAGCAGTGAGGCCCGCCGTCAGATCAAAGGGGGTGCGGCGCGCCTGGATGGGGAGAAGATCACCGACCCGAACCAGGAGTTTTCGTCGGCAGCGGAGCTGGAGGGCAAGGTGCTGCAGCTGGGCAAGAAAACCTTCCGGAGGCTGACGGCTTGAGCTGCCAGTAATCCCCCTTTTGGGGGATCCGCCAAGAGAGAACTGGCGCGATGGTGAGTTCATCCGAGCGATGAACAATGACAGCGCCATGTCTTGAGGCTGAATGCAAATCCGATCAGCAAATTGCTGCTGATTTCTTGTCTTACCTGCAATCGCAATTTGAGGATCCTGTCGCGTATGAGGTGGAGCCGACGCGACTGACTGGAGGCTTCGATGCTCGGCTGTATCGCTACCAGCTTGTTGATCAGGAGCCACGGGTCCTCCGCATTGAGCGTCCTGAGCGCAAAGAGGAGGGGCTTCTATATCACCAGTTTGTGTATCAGACCCTGAATCAGCAGGGTCTCAAGACTCCTCTGATTCATCATGTTTGTGGAGATAAATCGATTTTAGGTGGGGTCTTTGCGGTTATGGATCTCTTGCCCGGCCGAACTGTGTTTGAGCTGGCTCCAGAGCTTCATGCCAAGGTCTTGGGTGAGTCGATGGCCACCATGCACGAGATGGATGTGAGGCCCATCGTTGAAGCCTTCAGGCAGTCTGATGTCCCTGAAGAGCTGTATTTGAGTCCAATTAGTCATCAAAAGGCGTTGGATTCTGTGGAAGAAGCGCACCCATGGGCTTCTGGTTTGATTGGTTGGTTGCGCACTCATTTGCCTCTTGATGGGAGGAATCTCGCTGTGATTCATGGTGACTATCACGGGAATAATGTGATGTTTGATAATGGCTCTGTCTCAGGGGTTCTGGACTGGTGGTTTTCTATTTCTGATCCAGCTGTGGATCTGGCTCATACAATGAATGTATATCTGATTTTCGCGCGCCAAATTGATCCGACGATGTCGCCTCATTTGTGGGATCAGATCATGGATGGGGCTCTCAAGGTTTATCAATCCGTCAGGCCTCTAAATCACGAGCACATCAAGGCCTTTCGTGTGTTTCACCTCTTCGGAGTCTTCATTGCTGGTGCCACTGGTGTTGGCCTCGAATTCACGCGAAAGCCTGAATCGCAGCGCGACTATCTGAGCTTCATTGAGCAAGCAACAGGCCTCACGCTGTCGCCCTCAGCCTGAATCTCGGTCGAGATGCACCTGCCGGGGGGACAGGATGGACGCCAGACCCCCCGCTTGCCTTGGCTCCGACGCTCTCCTCTGACCCCGCCGATCGGATCATCGTGGCCCTCGATGGCATGGCGCCAGAGCAAGCGCTGCATTTTGCCGCCCAGGTGACGGGGCTGCGCTGGGTGAAGGTGGGCCTGGAGCTGTTCGTGCAGGCCGGCCCTGAGGTGGTGGCGCAACTTCGGGATCAGGGCCTGCGGGTGTTTCTCGACCTCAAATTTCACGACATCCCGGCCACGATGGCGGGGGCTTGCCGGCGGGGGGCTGCGCTGGGGGCGGAGTTGATCACAGTGCATGCCTGTGCTGGCAGCGAAGCTCTCAAGGCGGCCCAGGCTGCGGCGGTGGAAGGAGCCCAAAGGGCTGGGCAACCCGTTCCAACGCTGCTGGCGGTGACGGTGCTCACCAGTTGGGAGGAGCAACGGTTGCAACGGGAACTCGCCATTGCCCAGGGCATTGCCGAACGGGTGCCGGCGTTGGCGCAGCTGTCGGCAACTGCCGGCATCGGCGGCTGCGTCTGTTCACCCTTGGAGGCCGCGGCGCTGCGGGCGCAGCACCCGGAACCGTTCGCGTTGGTCACCCCTGGAATTCGCCCCAAAGGCACCGCAGTCGGTGATCAAGCCCGGGTGATGGGGCCCGCCGAGGCGATTAAAGCTGGGGCCAGCCAATTGGTGATCGGCCGGCCGATCACCAAAGCCGATGACTCCAGCGCCGCGTTTGCGCAGTGTTGCGGGGCGCTTTGAACTTGAAGCTCAGGCTTTCTGCCCGATTTTGGGTTCGGTGCCCGCCAGCAGCCGCTCGATGTTGCTGCGGTGCCGCCACAGCACCATCAGGCTGGCCACCAACGACACCACCACATAAGCGCTGCTGCCACCGGAGAGAACCATCAGCATCGGCAGGCCGATGGCGGCCACCACGCTGGAGAGCGACACGATTCGGCTCAGGCTGATCGTGGCCATGAACAGGCCAAAGCAGGCCAGCCCCACGGGCCAGGCCAGGCCGAGAAACATGCCGAAGCCGGTGGCCACCGCCTTGCCGCCCTTCCAGCCCAGCCACACCGGCCAGATGTGCCCCGCCAACGCGGCCAGGCCTGCCAGCACCTGCACCCAGTCGTTGAGTCCAACGCTTTTGGCCAGCAGCACCGCTAGGGCGCCCTTGCCCACATCCACCAGAAACACCACTAGTGCTGGCCCCTTGCCCACGTTGCGCAGCACGTTGGTGGCGCCGGTGCTGCCGGAGCCGCAGTCGCGCAGGTCGATGTCTTTGAGCCAGCGGCCGGCGAGGTATCCACTGGGGGTGGCTCCCAGCAGGTAGCCGATGGCCAGGAGCAGCAGAGCAGTGAGGATCACAGCAGATCGTCGTCGTCGAGGCGTTCACCCGGTCCGGCCGCGAAGGCCAACCAGAGGGGGAACTGAAGCACAGGGATGTCGACGCTGCGCTCAGCGGCGTCGATCAGGATCAGTGGCACTTCGCCCCGCTCCTCCAGCCGGTCGGCCCGTTCCACCAGGGCTTCGGGGCGTTCGAACAGCACGATGCCACTGCTGGGGCCGAAGTCTTCCCGGCCCAGGCCGAGGGCATCTTGCAGGCCCCGCCGCCATTCGCCGAGACGTTCGGGGCCGCCGGCCAGCACCAGGCATTGGAACTGATCGCCGTAGAGCTCGCCGATCACCGCGATCAGGGCGGCACTCACCAGGATGTTGCGGGGCCGGGTGCCGCGGCTGGGCTGGGCGCCGCGTCCGCCTTGATTGAAAAACCAGTCTTCAAGTAGGGCCGTGTCACGGTCGTCGATGCTGCGCCGCAGAGTCCAGGGATCGGCGTAGACGTCGGGCTGTTTGAGGAACCGCTCCAGGGTCTGGCGGATCAGCTCTTCGTCGGGTCGGAAGGTGTCCGCCACCGCCTGAGGCGGTGTGCTTTCACCGCTGCTGTATGGCGCCGCAGCGCTGTCTGCGGTCTGATCCAGGGGCGATGGCTTCACCACCATGGGCTGGACCACCAGCTCCAGGTTTTCCACGCTCTGCGCCAAATCCTGCAGGGCGCCGCCCAGGTACTCCTGGAAGCCCTTCACGCGGCGGGCGATGGCGTCGGACTGGCCGGCGAAGTTGGCCTTGAGCTCGGTTTCGAGCTGCTCTTTACGGCTGGTTAGGGCGGTGATTTCCGCCTCCAGCGCATCGCGGCGGATTTGCAGGTCCTTGAGAGCCAACTCCATTACGGGGTTGGTCTCCGCCGCGTCTGGCTCGCAGCTGGTTGCGCTGTTGGGGTCACCTGTTGATTCCGTAGAGGCTTGCTCCGTTTCAGGCGCCTGGCTGGTCAGGTCGGTGTCGTCGGGCATTGCGTCAGCTGCCGTGCTCTCCATCCCTCTATTCCAGCCGAAGGGGCCGCAGAAAAAAAGTCGGCATCACAACTGTGCTGTTGGTGCACGATATTGATTCGATTTATTCACTATTTCGATACGAAATCGTGTTGAGGCTAGGGCGTGGTCGTGTCGTTGTTGGGCACTTCTCGGGATCCAACCCTCAGTTCCAGTTGTTCGCGCAGCTCCTTTGGGCTGAACAGGATTGGTAGAAAGTGAATGCTCTGGGTTTCACGGAAATAGAACAGGCCCGGCAGCCAGGGGGCGAACAGCCGCCAGCTCAGCCATTGGTCGTAGGGGAATCGGCGCAGCTCGCGGCCGTTCTGCCAGACGATCAGAGCCTCCTCCTTAAATTCCAGGCGCAGGCTGGCGCTCTGGATCAGCAGAAATAGTCCGAATAGCGACACGACCAACGTGGGCCAGGGGGTTAGCGGTAACGGCAGCAGTGCCAGTCCGAGGCCCACCACCAGCAGCGGCAGCCGCACGTCCGGCTTGAGGGTGACGGGGGTGGGGGTTGAACTCATGTTCCGAACAGCACCTGGGTAAGAACGACATCCATCAGGGCCACCAGGATCAGAATCATTACCACCGCGCCGGTGGTGCTGGTGCCCACTTCCTTGGGGCCGCCGCGGGTGGTCAGCCCCCAGCCGCAGGCCACCGTCGCGATGATCAGCCCGAAAACCAAAGCCTTCACCAGCATGAATGGCAGGTCAAGGGGGTCCATCCAGGTGCGCACCGACGTCCAGAACACCGCCGGCGGGATGTTGTAGAGGGCCGTGCTGGTGAGTTGGCCCGACCACACCGCAACGAGGAAGAAGAAGAAGCACTGCACCGGTGCCATCACCACCATGGCGATCATTCGGGGCACCACCAGGTACTCCACCGGATCGGTGCGCAGCATCGTGATGGCGTCGATCTGTTCCGTCACCTTCATGGTGCCCAGCTGGGCTGCGTAGGCAGTAGCCACCTTCCCGGCCAGCAGGCATGAGGTGAGCAGGGGAGCGATTTCCCGGGCCAGGCCGATCGCGAGGATGCCGCCCACCGTCGATCCCGCTCCCTGGCGGGTGAGTTCGGCGGCGACCTGAATGTTGAACACCGAGCCTGCAGCTACGGAAATGATCAGCACGATCAGCACGCTGCCTGGGCCGGCCTCCAAAAGTTGATCGAACAGCTCCCCTCGATCGATGCGTCCGCGCAGGGTGGCTGCCACGGCCTGCCCCCCGATCAGCAGGCTGGATCCCAGGCGTTTGATCGAACGGGGCGTCTTCATCCGGCGGCCTTCTGTAGATGGGCTCCTCGGTCAGGCCAGCCTCGCATCACTGCAAGGCCGCAGAGCACAAGGATGGCTGGAAGCAGGCCCATGCACATGCGGATCGCCAGCAGGGCTGAAAACGGTTGTTCGATAAAACTCAGGGCTCCACTGCAGTCGCCCCCTTTGGCGGAGATGTACCCCGTGAGCGAGAGCAGGCTGCCGAACACCGACATGGTTAGGCCGATGATCAGCTTTTGGCCGAACACCATCCAGGCGGTGTAAAGCCCGGCGGGTTTGCTCGGGTCGGCGTCGATGGCATCGGGAAGCAGCGACCAGGGGATCAGATAGGCGGTGGCGGCCCCCACTCCTACGAGGGAAATCAGGCCGACCAGCGGCAGCAGTTGCGGCAGGCCGGGATCCGCCGGCAGGGGTGGGAACACCATCGACAGCAGGCAGGCCGTGATCCAAAGCCATGCGCCCCAGCGCAGGGCGGCCACCCTGCCGTTGCGGTTGCTGAGGGTGCTCCAGAGCTGAAGGCCCAGCAGGGCGGCGATCTGGAAGGGCAGCAGGATCCAGGTGGACTGGCTGGCGGGCACATGCACCACTTGCACCAGCCAGATCAGGGCAACCACCTGCATCAGTTGCAGGCCGAACCAGAGCAGGACGTACAGCCCCAGCACTTGGCGGAAACGGGGGTTGGCCAGCACCCGTTTCAGTTGCTGCATAGGTGCTTCGCTGGTGGCTACTGGGCGCTGGGCCCGTTTGGCGTAAGGGGCGAGTCCCCAGCAGCAGAGCAGCGTGGCGATGGCGGCGATGCTGCCCGTGATGCGGCCCATCGCCAGGTAGCCCCCGCCGCCATCGGTCAACACCACCGATGCCACGACGAGTCCACTGAGGCCAGCCAGGATCGATCCGGTGAATCGCGCCGCATTGAGGCGGGTGCGAATGGCGGTGTCCGGCGTTAGTTCGGTGCTGAGCGCGGCGTAAGGGAGGTTGACGCTCGTATAGGCGGTCATTAAGAGGATCGCCATTACCGCGTAGTAGCCCGTGCGTTGCCAGGTATCCCCGGGGGGGACCCACCACATCGCTGCCAGGCTGATCCCCAGCGGTAGGGCTGCGGTCAGCATCCAGGGCAGTCGCGGCCCCCAGCGGCTACGGGTGTGATCGCTCAGCCAGCCGATCATCGGGTCATTCAGTGCGTCCCAGACTTTGCTCACTGTGAGCAGGGATCCGGCGATGTAAGCCGGTAGGCCTGCGGCGCAGATGAAAAAGGGGAAGAGATAGAACCCCAGCTGGGTTGCGGCAAGTCCAGTACCGGCATCGCCCAGGCCGTAGGCGAGCATCAGCCTGCGGCGAGACCCCTGCAGGGATGCGTCGGTCGGTGTCACTCGGAGGCTTCGGGCAGGCGAATTGCCATAATGAACGCGTACTCACGACACCACCAGCCCTGCGGCACTGGTTCGTTTGTACTGCGCGGGTGTTGTGTAATGGTAAGACCTCAGCCTTCCAAGCTGATGACACGGGTTCGATTCCCGTCACCCGCTCTGTTTACAACCGAAGATCGGTTGTCTCCTCATCGGCGAGCAGCAGCACGAAGCTTCTGCTCTGCAGCGGAATCTCTACACCGCTGAAGCTGGCCGGTTCTGCCGGAAAATCTTTGGGACTGGGTAACGACGTGTCGATCACCCGCTTCCAAGGGGAGGCCGGAATCGGCAACTCAAAACTGAGGCTTTCCTTGTAGGCGTTGAAGCCCATCCATAGAAGTGCGCCGCGGCTGCCGCTGTGGAGGCTGGTGGCCGTGGTGCGGCTCCAGGCCGCCCAGTCGGGTTTGGCCAGGCTTACTCCGTGCCATTGACGCCAAAGATCGCTCTGTTGTTGAGCTGATTTGCGGTTGCTCTCCCGCGGCGGCACCAGAGGGTTAAACAGCTGCGGCAGGGCCTGGCGCAGGCGCAGCAGGCGTTGCAGAAATTGCTTGAGTTCCAGGTCGCAGTGGTCTTCATCCCAGACCATCCAGCCAAGCGGGCTGTTCTGGCACCAGCTGTTGTTGTTGCCCCCCTGGCTGCGGCCCACTTCGTCTCCCATCAGCAGCATCGGCACGCCACGGGCCAACAGCAGTGAGCTGAGCAGGTTGCGTTGCTGACGCCGACGCAGGGTTTGCACTAGGGGATTGCTGCTGGGGCCTTCAATGCCATGGTTCCAGCTGTTGTTGTGGTTCTCGCCGTCGCGGTTGTCTTCGCCGTTGGCCAGGTTGTGTTTGCGGTTGTAGCTCACCAGATCCGCAAGGGTGAAGCCGTCATGGGCGGTGATGAAGTTCACCGAACGCCCCAGGGCGACCGGTTTGCCGTCATAGAGATCAGGGCTGCCCTTGAACCGCTGGGCCAGGGTCCAGGTGCTGTGCTCGTCTCCTTTCCAGAACCGACGCACCCCGTCGCGGAAATGGCCGTTCCAGGTGCCGATCCGCTCGGCGGGAAAGTCTTCTAGCCGATACAGGCCGCCGCAATCCCACGGTTCACTCACCAGCTTGAGGTCGCTTAGGTGAGGATCGGCCTCCATCGCCGCGAACAGGGGTGGCTCGTCCAGGGGTTTGAGTTGATCGCCGCGGCTCATAGCGATTCCCAGGTCGAAGCGGAAGCCATCCACCCCCAGCTCCAGGGCCCAGCAGCGCATCGACTCGAGGATCAGCTGGGTGCTGATTGGTGCATTGGCGGCGATCGAGTTGCCGCAGCCGCTCACGTCTTGATACTCGCCGACCTCGTTCTGGTGGTAGTAGACGTCGTCGGCACAGCCGCGCCAGCTCAGGGTGGGGCCATGGCGGTTGCCTTCGGTGGTGTGGTTGTAGACCACATCCAGCAGCACTTCGATGCCGGCGTCATGGCAGGCGGCTACCAGTTGGCGCACTTCATGACGGGCCTGCAGCGGGTCGCCACTGCTGCAGTAGCCGTGGTGCGGTGTGAACCAACTCAAGGGGCTGTAGCCCCACACATTGTCGCGTCCGGGGGGGGCATCTGCAGGGTCGAAGCAGAACACCGGCAGCAGCTCAACCGCCGTGATGCCTAGCTCCGTGAGGTAGGGCAGCTTTTCGATCAGTCCGAGGTAGGTACCACGGTGTTCAACGGCGACCCCTGCATCCTCCCGGCGGGTGAAGCCGCCCACATGTAGCTCATAGATCACCGTGCGTTGCCAGCTGTTGCGCGGTCGGGGATGGGCCTGAAAATCGAACAGATCCCGTTCGCAGACCACCCCTTTGAGGCAGGCGTGGGCGTTGGGCGAGGGACCGGTGGCTAGCACCCGGTCGTAGACATCCCAACCGCTGATGGCGCGAGCGGCGGGGTCCACTAGCACCTTGGAGGGGCGGAAGCCGTGCTCCCCCGCAGCCAGAGGCCCGAAGACGCGGTAGCCGTAACAGCAGCCCTCGCCGAGACCTTCCACCTCCACGTGCCAGTAGTCGCCGGAGCGGTGACGTCGACTATCCAGTTCGATCACCCGCTCCGGACCGCGGTCATTGCCGTTGACGTAAAGCAGCAATTCGATGCGGTCGGCCCCGGGGGCCGCCAACACGAAGTTCACACCCCTGGTGGTAATGCTGCTGCCAAGGGGCCAGGGAGAACCGGTGTGAATGCCACTCAAGGCTGCTGGGGCATCTCGACTTCAAACTAGTGGTTTGGTCCGTTGTGTGAAGCGATGGCGATGACCACCACACTTGAGGCCGGTCGGCCGCCGCAGCAGCTGCGCGACAACCTCTGGTTGTTTCCGCCCAACCGCGACAGTCAGGGCGGCAGCGCCTGGTGGCTGGATCTGGATCCCGAGCCGGTGTTGGTGGACTGTCCGCCGTTGACGGAGGCCAGCCTCACCGCCCTGCGTCAGCTGGCGGGAACGCGCATCCCAAGGATCTTGCTGACCAGTCGTGAAGGGCATGGGCGCCTGCGTCGCCTGCAGGAGCGTTTGGGCTGGCCGGTGCTGGTGCAAGAACAGGAGGCTTATCTATTGCCTAATGTTCAGCCGTTGGAGACCTTCGTTGAGCAGCACACCACCGTCGCTGGAGTGCGGCTGTTGTGGACGCCGGGTCCGACGCCGGGAAGCTGTGTGGTGTTCGCACCGGCACCAAATGAGCTGTTGTTCTGCGGGCGTTTGCTGACGCCATGGGCTCCAGGGCAGCTCGCACCCATGCGCCATGCCCGGACTTTTCACTGGTCCAGACAGCTCAACAGTCTGGCCAAACTCAAGGGTTGGATTCCCCCAGATGCCAGTCCCCATCTGTTGTCTGGGGCTGCACTCGGTGCCCTGCGTGGGGAGCGTCTTGTTCCCTTTGGTGGGTGGCGTGATGTTGCGCAGAACTGCTAAAGCATTGCGGCACAGGACTTTTCGCTTGCAGCAACCGGTTGCTCTCCATACGATTGGGCCGCTTGGGGAAGGCAGCGGCGAGACCACTACGCCGTTTTTGAGCCGTCTCCCGCCCCCCGACTCTCTCTAACCAATGAACAAAGCTGATCTGGTGAATCTGGTGGCTGCTCGCACCGAGCTCACCAAGACCGACGTCTCCATGGTTGTCGACGCCGCCATCGACACGATCATCGACTCTGTGGTTGAAGGCAAGAAAGTTTCCATCCTGGGTTTCGGTTCGTTTGAGCCCCGTGAGCGTTCTGCCCGTCAGGGTCTGAACCCCAAGACCGGAGAGAAGATCGCGATTCCTGCCAAGCGTGTTCCCGCCTTCACCGCCGGCAAGATGTTCAAAGATCGCGTTCAGGGCTGATCCACGGTTCACCTTTCGTTCTCCAGGCGGCCCGATGGGTCGCCTTTTTTGATGTCTGTTCCGGAGCACCTGCAGCAGCATCTGGAGGCGGGCCGAGCCCTGTGGGCTGGTGGTGGCTACCGCGGTCGTTTTGCCCCGTCGCCCACTGGGGCTCTCCATCTCGGCAATCTGCAGACGGCTCTGCTGTCGTGGTTGGCAGCACGTCAGGCCGGTGGTGCTTGGTTGCTGCGCATTGACGACCTCGACACACCGCGCAATCGCGCCGGTGCAGTTGAGTCGATCCAAAGGGATTTGGCCTGGCTGGGTCTGTCTTGGGATGGCCCCCCTGTGCTGCAGAGCGAACGGCGTGGCATCTATCACTCCTGGTTGTCGTGGTTGCGTCGTTCCGGTCGTCTTTTTGCCTGTCGCTGTTCCCGGCGGGAGCTGGCCGATCAACCGATCTATCCCGGGATCTGCCGGCAGGCTGGGCACGCCTGGGGCTGGCAGCAGCAGCGGCTCCCCAGTTGGCGCTTGCGGGTCGCAGATGATGACCCCCACGGCAGTGGTGATGTGGTGCTGCGCCGGGCCGACGGGTTCATTGCCTATCAGCTCGCCACCGTGATCGACGAACTCAGCTTTGGCATTACCGATGTAGTGCGTGGTGCCGATCTACGGGAAGCGTTGCCGGCCCAGCACAGCTTGTTTGATGCCTTGGGTCAACAACCGCCCCTGTTTCGGCATGGCCCGCTGCTGCGCGATGCCCAAGGACAAAAACTCTCCAAGCGAGTCGCTAGTTCAGGTTTGGAATCGCTTCGTGCCGCGGGGATGGATGCAGCCATGGTTGTCGGACGCTTGGCCTCGGGCCTCCAGCTGGTGGACCCCGATGCGCGGCTTAGTGCAACAGAGTTGCTCGAAGACTTGACGCATCAGGAGATCAATACGGTGATTTCTTAAGGATCACTTCGGGATCGCTCGAGGGATTTCGCCTCAAACTGAATTCATCTTCTGATCCTTGGGATCATGTGCACTTGCACCGTTTGTGGGGGCAGTGGAATGCAGCGTGTTTCGGGTGATCGCTTCCGCACCTGCATTGTCTGTCTTGGAACTGGACAGCTGAGTTCAGCTGTGCAGTCCGCACCGTTGAACCACCAGCCGATCAACGCCCCTGGTCTGGCCAAACTCAGCTGCCCGACCCGTCCCCTGGGCTGAGCTTCAGTGGGCTGAAACTCAGCCCAGGGGAGTTTTCTTGTCGTTCTGGATTACGAAGTAGGTCGCTGTCGCTACGACGATCAACAGAGGCACCGCAGTGAACAGCAGCAGAGCAAGGGCAGTCCAGTCTGTGTACACGGCGGTGTGATTGATCGTTGTTGCGGCATCATCTCAGTAAATCGCCCCCCTGAGCCCTGCTCACGCGCTCCGTCACAGTCCTGCTGGCTCTCGGCATGCTGGTCCCGGCGGCCCAGGCTTCGTCTCTGGCCGCCTTTCAGTCACGAGCCCAGCGCTGCTTTGAAGCGGGTCACCACCAGCTCTGTCAACAGGCTCTGCTTGAGGCGGAAGCCCTGCAGCGACGGGCATCGGCTCGCAGTGCGTACCCCTGTCAGACGCTGTTGCTGGGCGTCCAGGCCGACCTGATCATGCAGCAACTGAAGGCTGGCCGCGGTGCTCAGGCCGTTGTGGATCTGCAGGCTGCAACCCGCGGCTGCGCTGGGCTCTGAAGCGAGAGCCTGGTCGCCGATGTGTTTCTCCCACGTCCTGTCATTGACCAACAATGACCGGTGTTGTGCTTCCCCCGCGGATGGGCGGTACCACCTTGGTTTTGCCGTCCCACTTATCGAGAAAGAGCTTGTAGAGGACGCTGTCATTAAGCGACTTGGTCAATGTTTGAAACTTCAGGGCTTCTTGCTCTGCAATTTGAACCTCTGTTTTTGCGCGTAGAAGCTGCTGTTGAGCAATTTGTTTTTGTTCGATTGCTGCTCTGTATTCTTCGGCGATCTTGAGGCCAGTGATATCGAGGCCCTTCACGGCCACATAGTCGAATTTGCTCAGTTCGTTTGAGACGCTTTCTTGCACAAGGGTGGAGATGTTGTTCCAGTCAGTTGCGATGGTGTCGAGTTCATACTTCGAGAACACCGACTTCAGAGACTTCAGCAGTGATGGCTGAATCACCCTTGCATAGATTGCAGAATCGTCGGTGGCAATGGTGCTGTAAATCCTTGGCGCCTCCCCAGGTTTGACGGCGTATTTCACCGTTGCTGTTGCTTCGATTACCTGTAAATCCTTGGTGAGTGTCGAAAATTTTTCGGGAATAACTTGTGTTCTTACGCTGAAGTTATGGGTCGATTGGATGAAAGGTAGTTTTAAATTCAAGCCTGGTTCTCGAGGGGTATCGGAGACTTTCCCCAGGGTTGTGACAACGCCAACTTCGCCAGCGGGAACTACGAAAACAGTCGATAAGAGGGCGATGCCACCAATGAAGACCGTCGTGATGCCGACCACTGTTTTTGTGATCTGCTCTGGTTGGCCCTTGGATTGCATGATGATGGCGTGAATCGATAATTAAAATATTAGTGATCCCTTGTTGGTTGTGATGAAAAAATATTCTGGGGATTTCTGGGTTGGGTCTGCTGCAATTTTTGTTGCTTCGTTGATGAGCAGTGTGGTCAGTTCTGTTGTTTGGTGTAGGCCTGGATCGTTTGTGCTCCTGAAGATCAGTGGGGAAGGCCCCTCATCAACCAGGACTCCATCACAAAGAACAGAAGGAAGAATCCAACAATGCCTGCAACGAGGAGCTTGCCGTTCATTGAATTAGCTCCTTACTTCTCTGTGCATCCAGCTGATCCAGTCAGCAGAAATGTCCTGTGGACAGACCGCTTCGCATTCCAAGTTGCTGCTGCAGCTTCCGAAGCCCTCTGCCTCCATCTGGCGCTGCATGGCATCGGCGCGTCGGGCCCGTTCCGGTTGCCCCTGTGGCAACTGACCCAAATGCGCCAGTTTGGCGGCCACGAACAGGCTGGCTGAGGCATTGCGGCAGCTGGCGACGCAGGCACCACAACCGATGCATGTCGCTGTGCTGAAGGCGCTCGTGGCTTGCTCCCTCCCCACCGGCAAGGCGTTGCCATCCGGGGCCTGACCAGTGCCTGTGGAGCAGTAGCCCCCGGCGGCGATGAGGCGGTCGAAGGCGGAGCGGTCCACCATCAGGTCCTGGATTGTAGGGAAGGCCCGTGCGCTCCAGGGTTCCAGGGTCAGCACCGTGCCATCGCTGAACTCCCGCAGGTAGAGCTGGCACACCGATGTGGCGGTCCGAGGTCCATGGGCCTGGCCATTCACGAGGAAGCCGCAGCTGCCGCAGATCCCTTCGCGGCAGTCATGCTCGAAGCTCACGGGCCGTTCTCCAGAGCTAATCAGTTGTTCATTGAGCTGATCAAGTGCTTCAAGCAGGGAGAGGTCGGGGGAGACGTTCTCCAGCAGATAGCTCTGATGTGTCCCGGGTTGATCGGCGCTGCTCTGGCGCCAGATGCGCAGGGTGAGTTTCATTTGTAGCTCCGGGTGCTGGGTTGCAGCGTGGTGAACTGCAGCGGTTCGCTGTGGCGGATCGGCTCTCCGTCTGTGTTGTGCCGCCATGCCGCGATGTGGGCGAAGTTGGCATCGTCGCGACGGGCTTCACCGTCTTCACTCTGGTGTTCCTCGCGGAAGTGGGCGCCGCACGACTCCTCTCGGGCCAGGGCATCCCGCAGCATCAATTGGGCAAGCCCGAAGAAGTCTTTAACCCGCAGAGCTTTCTCTAGCTCGGCATTGGGACCGCTGGCGTCGCCGGGCACCCGCACTTCAGTGTCGAAGCGCTGTTCCAGGGATCGCACCTGCTGCAGCCCCTCCTGCAGACCATTGGCATGGCGGCTGATGCCGCAGCGGTCGATCATCACGCTTCCCAGCTCTCGATGGAAGCTGTCCACCGGGGTGTTGCCCTTGCTGTTGAGCAATTGGCTGATCCGGGTGCGGGTGCTCTCCAGGGCCTCGCGGCAGGCCGGGTGGTCGGTGGAGAGATCCTCGGCCGGTGTGCTCGCCAGCCAGGCCGTGACCGTGGACGGCGCGATGAAGTAGCCATCGGCAAGCCCTTGCATCAAGGCGCTGGCCCCGAGTCGGTTGGCGCCATGCTCGGAGTAGTTCGCTTCCCCGAGCACAAAGAGGCCTGGGACCGAACTCATCAGGTGGTAGTCGACCCAGAGGCCGCCCATTGTGTAGTGGGGGGCGGGATAGATCCGCATCGGCTTGCTGTAGGGGTCGTCGCCACTGATCCGCTCGTACATCGTCATCAAGTTGCCGTAGCGCGCAGCAATGGCCTCGCGACCTTCGGCTTTGATGGCATCGGTGAGGTCGAGGTAGACCGATCGCCCCCCCGGGCCGACGCCATGCCCGGCGTTGCAAAGCTCCCTGGCTCGCCTGGAGGCGACGTCCCGCGGCGTCATGTTGCCGTAGGTGGGATAAAGCCTCTCCAAGAAGTAGTCGCGCTCCTCTTCAGGAATCGCATCGGGAGATCGTGTCTCGTCCGGTTTTTTGGGCAGCCAGACCCGCCCGTCGTTGCGCAGGCTTTCGCTCATCAGTGTCAGCTTGCTTTGGAAGACATCTCCACTAGGAATGCAGGTGGGATGAATCTGGGTGAAGCAGGGATTGGCGAACAGGGCTCCTTTGCAGTGGGCTCTCCAGATCGCACTGGTGTTGGACTTGAGCGCATTGGTGGAGAGGAAGTAGACGTTGCTGTAGCCACCGGTGCAGAGCAGGACAGTGCGGGCGGTGTGCACCTCCAGCTCACCGCTCAGCAGATGGCGCGCCACCACACCGCGGGCGACCCCATCCACGGTGATTAGCTCGAGCACGTCCCGGCGGGTCAGCAGTTGGACGCGACCCAGCTCCACCTGGCGCATCAAGGCCTGGTAGGCGCCGTAGAGCAATTGCTGGCCGGTTTGACCACGGGCATAGAAGGTGCGGCTTACGAGAGCACCGCCGAAACTGCGGGTGGCCAGGCTGCCGCCGTATTCGCGCGCGAACGGCACCCCCTGGGCGACGCATTGGTCGATGATGCCGCTGCTGATTTCCGCCAGCCGCTGGCAGCCCGCTTCCCGGGCCCGGAAGTCGCCTCCCTTGAGCGTGTCGGCGAACAGGCGGCTGACGCTGTCGCCATCCACCGCCACAGAACGTGCGGCATTGATGCCCCCTTGGGCCGCCACCGAATGGGCGCGGCGGGGGCTGTCGTGGAAGCTGAGCACTGTCACCCGGTAGCCCTGCTGGGCCAGGGTCGCGGCGGCGGAAGCCCCCGCCAGGCCGGTGCCCACCACGAGCACATCCAGCTGCCCTTTGCGCAGGGGGCTGATCAGCGGCAGCCCTTCGCGGGTCCGTCGCCAGGCATCGGCGAGCGGACCGGAGGGAATCCTGGGGTCAGGCCAACCACTGCTCATGCCAATCCTCCGACAGCAAGTCCCAGGCTGATCAGCAGGAAGCCTCCTCCGATGACAGACGCCAGCAGGCGCCCCCCCCAGCGGATGCTGGGGCCATTAACCGGGGTCAGCAGCCCCAGGTTGCGGTGTGCTGCCTCAGCACCGTGCAGAAGGTGCAGCCCGATGGCCAGGCTGCCGGCGGCATAAACAAGCAGGCTGATCGGTTGCTGCAGCACCTGCATCAATGCCTCTCTCTCCAATCCGTCTGCAGGACGGGGCCAACGCAATTGCTGCAGGTGCAGGGTTAGGAATCCCAGCGTGATGATTCCTGCAGCGACTTTGCTGCGGCTGGCGAGAGCCGCGAGCGGTCGACCACGACGGCTGCGCAGCGCAGCTGTATTGCCAGCGCGACGATTTCGAAGCGTTTTGGCGACGGTGAAGACCAGATGAATGGTTGCGGTGGTGGCCAAGCTGACCTCCAGCAGAGGGAGCCACGGCTGGTGATGCAGGGTCGTGGCGTACAGCTCGAACTTCAGCGGTGCGATCAGGGCGGGCAACAAACCGGCCAGATGAACCACAAGAAACAGCACCAGCAGCAACCCGCTGATGGCCGATCCAATGCGCATCACGTTTGGCACCTGAATCAATCCCAAAACACAGGATTTCGGCTGGGACGATACCTGCCGTAGTTGAGTTCTCTCGGCATCAGGTCTTCACTGATTCCCACACAGATCGTATTCAGGGGCATTGAAAAGCTGCTGCCGTCTCGATCGAAAGGCCCTTCCACATAGGCCCCGATGCGCTCAGCAATGAGGAACCCGAAGAACAGCAGAATTCCCGTAAGCGCTGACCCCTGGCTTTCAAACGACAGCAGCAACTGGGTTCCGAACACCCAATTGATCACACGAACGAAGAGGTCGTAGGGCGGTGGAATCGGGGTGTTGCGGATCCGTTCGAGACCGCCAACGGCATCGGTCATGGCATCACTGATCTCCAGCAAATGCTTGCGGCCCCACTCGGTGATCCATTGATCTTCGGCCAGTTTCTGAATGCCCATCATTCGTTGAACCGAAAGGCTTCGAACTGTGCTGTCGTCTGGCAGTGCGAGCTGATCAAGCAGTTCTTGCCGCATCAGATCTAGGTCTGGATGCCAGAAGTTGCGCAATTGAAAGTTCAATTGCCAAACAATGGCCACCTGAAGCTGCACCAACTGCTGTGTTCGTGCACTGCGCCATTGCTGCTCGTTGAGCAACCCGCGCAGGCCGTCGGCCCAGACACGGCTTTTATTTACAACTGTTCCCCACAGTGTTCGCGCTTCCCACCAACGGCTAATGGCTTGGGTGTTGCGGAAACCGATGAAGATCGACATGGCGATGCCCAGTACCGCCACTGCCTTCGTGCTGAGCAACCAGTCCTTGAGGTGAATGTCGAGCGGGATCAGCACAACACTCATCAGCACCAGCATCGCCAGGTCCACTTTCGCCCGCTTCACCAGTTGCAACGCCACACGCCAGTAGTCGCGTTGGTTCGTGGCCGCCGGGTTCCCGTAGTTGCCTGGTTCGAAGGCCAGGCCTCTTGAGGAAAGGATCACAGAACGTGCACGGCGCTGGTTTTCAAGTATTGCCCTTGTCATCGTGCGAAGAGTTCTTGGTGGCCGGACGTGCGCCTCTCGTCCCGTCGCATGCGCTGGCTGATCCCGTTGGTGGCAACAGTGCTTGTTATCAGCTTGTTGTTGCACCCCTTGCTGCACAAGACCCCATCTCTGCCTGCAAACACATCCCCTCCGGCTTTTGACTGGGACAGGCTTGCTCAAACTCTGATTGATGCGCCTGAGGATCAGAGTGGGTCCCCAGGAATCTTGCAAGTTGGCGCTTATGTCACGAACCTGAGTGATCTTGATCTACTTGAAAATCGCTTTTCAGTACAACTTTTTTTGTGGTCGATTTGGTCGGGTCCTGAGGATCAGAATCCCAGTGATGACATCACCGTCCTGAATGGCATTCATGACGGTGATGTGCAGCGCTTTGAACGGGTGCGTCGAGAGTCTCGTGCCGATGGTCGTGTCTGGAGCCTCTACCGCATTCGTACGCAGGCGGTCCAACGCTGGCAGCTGAGTCGCTACCCCTTTGATAGCCAGCACTTGAAGGTTGAGATTGGCTTCCTCGATCCGTTGAACCCGACTGCTTTGGAGGTGGTGCCATCCAATGGCTTCTCTTTGAGCCCAGGATTAATTCTGCCCGGTTGGTTGTTGCATGATTCAGAAGCCTTCCCTTCTCAAGTGTCACTGATGAGTGACCTGGGCTCGGGGATCGAGTCTGGATTGTCGTTGATTCGTCAGCACACGGTTGTATTTCAGATGCATTTGGAACGGGTGAGTTTGCTGTGGTTCACCCCTGATTTTCTTGGATACATTCTTGCAGTTGGCCTGTGCTGCATGGCGCTGCTGATTAGCCGCAGTCGTGATGATCTGATCCTTGCTGCGGTTGTTTCTGCAGGTGGTAATTATGTTTTTATTGCCGGGAAGCTTCCCGTTACAGCTATGAGTGGATTTATCGGCAATCTTCAGATCATTATTTTTCTCGGTATTCTTTATGTAGTAGGTGCGGATGAGGTTATTGATAATCATCTGGCTGAGTATTCGAAGCGTGTATCTGGGATTTTGCGGCGTTGTCTATTGCCAAGTTATTTGGCTTTCACTTTGTTTGGTGTTTACTTGATTATTCCCTCGAGCTGATGTCTGTACCTCGCTTTGGTTCGCAAACAGCTGCTTCGGTTGTTCTGAGTCTGCTGGTAGTGGTGGCAGCCTTCCTCGCGATCCGCCCAAGATTTTCGGAAGGCCAGCTCGATCTCGACAATAAGCATTTATTAACGGCAGTGGAAGTGCAGTCCCTCCCTGATGGTGTGCTCCCGGTAGTGCTTGGTCGTGATCTCGGTGATACGGAACGGGAGTTCAAAACACAGCTGTTGCGCTTGATTATGGAGCGCAGTGGAGTTGATTTTGCCTTTGGTCTAACTGCTGAAGATCTGTCGCAGGATGCAGCCATTGATGCCTTGGCATCAGGCCAGCTGGTGGGAGGCAAAAACCCCCATGCCATCACGATCGGTGCCTACGGTGCAGGTCGATCATTGAACGCGCGTTTGCGGGTCATTCCGATTCCCATTACTGGCGGTGTCTTGGGGCTTCGTGTTGGTTGGACCCACGACAAGCGCTTGCCAAGGTTGGCATCTGTCGACAACTTGAAGGAATTACGTGCTCTGACTCTGCTGCAGGGGAGTGGTTGGAGCGAGCTGGATATTTTTGATGCGGCTGGGTTGCGAACATTTGAAACATCTGGGGATAATTTATTTCGACTCGTTGATCAGCAGAGGGTTGATCTGCTGTTGCGTGGGGTAGCAGAAATTGAGGGTGAACAGGAAGTCGTTAATCGCTTTTCCGATGGAGTGGTTCTTGATCCTCATGTTCTTGTGGTCTATCCATTTGCGGGTTTCTTTTATGTCAGCCCCGACAACATGGAGCTGGCTGATGCTGTGACAGCGGGTTTTGAGGAGATTATTCGTGATGGCTCCTATCAGCAGTTGCTCGAGTCTCAGGTTTATACATCTTGGTTGCGTGATCGCCTGAAGCTGAAACAAAGACAGGTGATTTTTATTCCCAATCCAGAAGCGCGTGGTGTTCTCGATGTTGTTGATCCTCAGCATTGGATTGTTCCCTGGGGATTGCTGGCAGACGGAACCATCCAAACGGGTGAGCAGCTATGTGCCATTCCTGGCCTTGCTGCACTTTGTCGTTAGTGCGTGAAATTAGGCGGTCTGATGTGTTGTGACCAGATCGTTCGACTTAAATGCTAAGAGCGTTACCAACAAACACCGTGAACCAGTGCTGAAAGCACTTTAAACATGATGTGAAGCCGATGACCTGACTTGAACAGGCGACCCACGCTTTACGAAAGCGTTGCTCTACCGGCTGAGCTACATCGGCGTCGTGAGCAATTTAACATTTGCTCTGAATCCAACGGGGACGTTTGTCCGATAATCAGCGCTCCAAATCCAGCCTGGATCCCGCGTTGCGGGAGCGATTGCTCAAAGAGTCACAGACTCCCTGGCGGGGGCTCCGACGACTGCTCTGGTTCGCTCTCTTTGCCTCCGCTGGGCTCGGCCTGTTCACCATGGCCTTCCGTGCTTCCGCTGGCGACAGTGTCGACTTGGCTGATTTCGGGATCCAGGGCGGTGCTCTCCTCCTCTTCTCCGGGCTGCTCTGGTTCGACCGGGACAGGAGTGGAAGCAGTGGAGATTGATTCAGGCGAAGCCGATGGGTTGGCGTTTGCAGCAGCATCGACTTCAGCCTCAACGGCATCTTCAGCACTGTCATCTTCAGCACTGTCGACATCCAGTTCTGACTCGGTGCTGACCTCCTTGTCTTCGTTGTTCAGCACCAGCTCTTCAGGCTCAATGTCAGCAGATTCCACAGACATCTTCGCGGTGTTGTCTTTGCTCTCTTGTTCGGTGATCTTGTTTTCAGGGCCGTCATCCGTCTCCGGCTCCGCGGGTTCCGCGTCGATGGTTTCGTCGGGAATCTCGTTGTTCGGTTGATCGATTTCCGTTTTATATGCGTCGATGTCTCGGTCGACGTCATCACTGGCTGATGCGTCGACCTCCGCCACCTCAACGGCTTGATCCGTGTCGTTGGCTTCGGTTTCAACAGAGTCCTCAGGAATCCCCCGGTTGATGTCTGTGCTGTCTTGAACGGTGGTCTCATTTTCAGTGCCGTCATCCGTCTCCGGCTCCGCGGGTTCCGCGTCGATGTTTTCGTCGGGAATCTCGTTGTTGGACGGATCGGTTTCGCTTTTGTCCTGGTCTTGGCTGTCTTCATCAATGGCTGGCGCGTCGACGTCCGCCTCCTCAACGATGCCTTCAGTGCTTGGGTCTGCCTGAGCCTCAGGCCAGTCCAGGGCGGGGAGGTTGAGCAGCTGCAGGCCAAGGCTGGTGCGTTGCGATGCAACAGCTTCAGCCCGGAAGGTTGAATCAGCAGCCGCAATTGTTGTTGCCGAACCAACCAAGACCGCTGCGGCTTGAACCAACTGCTGCAACTGCCAGACGATCAGCCCCAGCAGCGGACTGACAAGCAACAGGCTGACGAGGCGGGACTGGCCCGAAACCGGAGAAAATTCATTCACCAGCACTGCTGAATCATCGAGCCACCAGAGGGTGGGCAGCAGGATGACCGCCGCAGCTACTACAGCAATGCGGCTGCTGAGACCGCTGTGCGATGCACTGATGCGGAGTTGATCGCTGCTGCGGCTGGCCAGCGGCTGACGCACCAGCAGCAGTGATCCCCAGTCGGCGGGGCGCCGCCATAACGCCACAGTCGGAGCCAGAACCCCGACGCCCCAGATCAGAAATCGCTCCACACCAGGCACAGGTCCCGGATCCGCGCCGGCTAGAACCAGGCGGATCACCAGCAGTTCCAGTGGGATGGCTCCAAGAGCCAGGCACTGAAGCCAGAGCAGTGGCTCGCTGCGGGGCTGCACGATCGCTTGCGGGGTCAGGTGGTGAGTTTGCGACGTTGGGTGACCATCTTGAAGGCTTCAATGCGATCGCCTTCTTCCCAATTGGCGAACCGATCGGTGCCGACACCGCATTCGAAGCCTGTGGCCACTTCCTTGACGTCGTCCTTGTTGCGACGCAGGGAGTCGAGGTCTCCCTCGTAGACCACCTGTTTCCCGCGATGGACCCGCACCCGGCAGTTGCGATGCAGCTTGCCAGTGTTGACATAACAACCGGCAACGGCACTTTTGCCGATGGTGAACACAGCGCGCACCTCGGCTTCGCCCAGGGCTTCTTCCACCAGCTCCGGCTCCAGTAGACCTTCCATTGCCATCTGGATGTCCTCCAGAAGCTTGTAGATCACGTCGTAATCGCGGACGTCTACCCCGGTGGCATCTGCGGCCTTCTTGGCTCCGGAGGCCATGGAGGTGTTGAAGCCCACGATCACAGCGCCGGATGCGGCGGCCAGATCCACGTCGGTTTCTGTGATCTCACCGGGTGCGGACAGGAGCACACGCACCTGAACCTCATCTTTGGGCAGCTGTTCGAGCGATCCGAGGATGGCTTCCACAGAGCCCTGAACATCTGCCTTGAGAATCAGGTTGAGTTCCTTGAGCTCGCCGTCATTCGCTTGACCGGACATGGCCGTGAGCGAGACCCGTCGCGATGCCATCTGTTGGGCGAGACGTGTGGCACGGGCATCGGAGGCACGATCGCCCACAACAGCCCGGGCCGACTTCTCGTCGGGGTACACCTCAAACTCATCACCGGCTGTGGGGACCTCGCTGAAGCCCAGGGCCTCGACGGCGAAGGAGGGACCGGCTGACTTCAGCCGTTGCCGGTTGTCGTCCACCATGGCGCGCACCTTGCCAAGCACCGGACCAGCGGCGACCACGTCGCCGGTCTTGAGGGTGCCGTTCTGCACCAGCAGCGTGGCCACTGGGCCTTTCGCTTTGTCGAGGTGTGCCTCGATCACGGTGCCGCGGGCCAGACGATCTGGATTGGCCTGCAGGTCTTCCACTTCGGTGACCAGTAGCAGCATTTCCAGCAGTTTGTCGATGTTCTCGCCCTTGATGGCGCTCACCGGCACCATCACCACATCGCCGCCCCAGTCTTCCGCCAGCAGGTTTTGTTCGGACAGCTCCTGTTTGACCCGCTCGGGAGATGAACCCTCTTTGTCGATTTTGTTGATCGCCACCACGATCGGCACTTCAGCAGCCCGTGCATGGCTGATGGCTTCAAGGGTTTGAGGGCGGACGCCGTCATCAGCAGCCACCACCAGCACAGCCACATCCGTCACCTTGGTGCCGCGAGCCCGCATGGCGGTGAACGCTGCGTGGCCAGGGGTGTCCAGGAAGGTGAGTTTTCGCGGCTCGTTGTTGTGCTCAACCTCAACCTGATAAGCACCGATGTGCTGGGTGATGCCTCCGGCCTCTCCCGCAGCGACGCGGGCCTGACGGATGGCATCCAGCAGGCTGGTTTTGCCGTGGTCGACATGGCCCATGACGGTGACCACAGGAGGACGTCGGATCAGATGAGCCTTGTCGGCTTCCTCGATCATTTCGACGGTCTTCTTCGCAGCCTCCTCAACGTCGTCCTGGAGCACCGGCACACCGAATTCTTCGGCCACGGCCTCGATCGTCGGCATATCCAGGGTCTGGGTGACCGTGGCGATGACCCCCTTGAAGAACAGGGATTTGATGATCTCCGAGCTTTCGACGCTCAGCATGTCGGCTAGTTCCTGCACCGTGAGGTTGTCCTCCGGCACCACGATCATTTCGGGCCGCACCTGCTTGGCTTCCCGGGCTGCCCGCAGCTCCATGGCACGCCGACGCTGGCGCTGACGGGCGGTTTCCTTCTTGCGCTTGCGCATCGCCGCCACCGGCTTGGGTGCCGTGCGCTGCTGCAATTTGGGTTTTGAGGGACGAGCCAGGCTCGCCGAGAGAACCATGTTCTCCTGTTCCCCGGCGAAGCCGCCGGTCTGTGCCGCCAGCGAATCATCGTTTTCTCCGATGATGTGGACCTTCTGGCGCTGCTTCTGCGGCGAGCGGCTGCGCAGGGCTTCCAGCTTGGCGCTGTCATCCCAATCCGGCCGACCGGGACGTCGCTGGCCACCAGGACCGCCAGGACGGAAGCTCGGACGACGTGGTGCCGATGGAGCGGTCGGACGTGCCACGGGGGGTGTGGCTGTCCCTGCACCGGCTTTGGTCGGTGCGTCGGGACGGCGGGGGGCCGGTGCCGTCGGTCGGCCGACCGGCTTCTGCAGCTGCATGAGCTCACCGGGAGCCACCGGTTTGCGCATTCCAGCGGGCATTCCTGGACGCCCAGGAGCTCCTGGACGGGTGGGAGCACCCGCACGTCCGCTGCCGGTCGTGCTGCCGTCGCGACGAATCGGTTTCCCAACCAGTTCCAGGGTGTTGCCACTGCGTGGGGGCATCCCTGGTCGACTTTGTCGGGTGGGGGTTCCCGGTCTGCTCGGTCCCCCCTGGCGTTGGGGAACGCCGGTGCCAGCAGGGCGACGGGGCACGGGTTTACCCACCAGTTCGGGCTTGGGGGTGGGGCGTGATGGGGCTCCGGGCTTGCTGGGGGCTCCAGCACGGGTT
>NZ_VTLA01000004.1:0-153439 GCF_020514205.1 Synechococcus sp. MU1625 | reverse complement strand
TGATCTTGTAAGTCGCCTCAGACACATCAAGGCTTTCGCCTTCAGCGCTTCGGCTTGCGCGCTCGCCTCTCGGCTCCCGCGCAAGACAAAACCATAACACCACAGCTCCACCTCTCGCAACAGGCACGTCGTATTCAGATCTGAAGAGTTGCTTCCACTGGCGAAACCCATTGCCAGAACTACGTTTCAGATGGAGGTCACCGCGATGCCAACGCGCTTCACTGAACAGAGCCAGCGTTTCCGCCCCAATTCGAACGAATACCAGGTGCTGCAAAAAGCACGTGAACACTTCGAGGCCACGCTGATCGGGGTACAAGGGGAACTCGCCGGCAGCGTTGCGGCGATGGAACATCGCCGTTCTGACGAAGCTCTCAACTACGGAGAAATCTTCCTACGGGACAACGTTCCCGTGATGATCTATCTGATGCTGGAAGGCCGCTTCGCCATCGTGAAGCAGTTTCTAAGCGTCAGCCTTCACCTGCAAAGCACCAGTGTTCAAACGCGCGGTGTCTTTCCCACCAGTTTCGTTGAAGAGGAAGGGGAACTCGTTGCGGACTACGGCCAACGCTCAATCGGTCGCATCACCTCAGTGGATGCAAGCCTGTGGTGGCCGATTCTTTGCTGGATCTACGTCAAGCGAAGTGGAGACACGGATTTCGGTCGAAGTCCTGAGGTGCAGCGTGGTTTGCAACTGCTGCTCGATCTCGTTCTTCACCCAAGTTTCGAGGGAACACCGGTGCTGTTCGTTCCGGACTGCGCCTTCATGATTGACCGCCCCATGGACGTATGGGGTGCTCCATTGGAGGTGGAAGTGTTGCTCTTTGCTGCACTCCGCAGCTGCGTGGGACTGATGGAGCTGTGCCAACGCCAGGAGAACAGTGTTCTTTTAGGAGAACGGCTGCGCTTAAGCCGGCAATGGACCCATGACTTGCGGCAGTTCCTGCTGAAGCACTACTGGGTGACCAGTAAAACCATGCAAGTGCTTCGACGACGTCCGACGGAGCAGTACGGAGAAAACCAGCATCAGAACGAGTTCAACGTTCAACCGCAGGTCATCCCGGACTGGTTGCAGGACTGGCTCGAAAACCGAGGCGGTTACATGATCGGGAACATGCGAACCGGACGACCGGATTTCCGCTTCTATTCCCTGGGAAACTCCCTGGCATCCCTGTTCGGGCTGCTGACCGCGCCGCAGCAACGGGCCATGTTCCGATTGGTTCTGCACAACCGGGATCACCTCATGGCCCAGATGCCGATGCGCATCTGTCATCCACCCATGGAAGGGGTGGAGTGGGAGAACAAGACAGGGTCCGATCCCAAAAACTGGCCATGGAGTTATCACAATGGCGGCCACTGGCCGAGCCTGCTCTGGTTTTTCGGAGCGTCCATCCTTCTCCATGAACGCCTGAACCCCCAAGCCGACGTGTTGCTGATGGGGCAAATGAAAACCCTGTTGGACGAGTGCTATTGGAGCCATCTCAACCAACTGCCCCGTCAGCAGTGGGCCGAATACTTCGACGGACCGACAGGGACATGGGTTGGACAGCAGTCACGTACCTATCAGACCTGGACCATCGTTGGTTTTCTGCTGATGCACCACTTCCTCCACGTCAACCCAGACGACGTCTTGATGCTGAATCTGGACGAATCCATGGGTCACTAAACAAGCTCCAATCCATCAGCACAAAAAAACCCCGACTCATGGAGTCGGGGTAAGAAATCTGAAATCTTGCGATTGATCAGAAAAGTCCGAGGGTGAGGGACTTGTCGATAGGGAGTGCAGCGCCGATACCCAGGTAGATCGTGGTGACAGTTCCGAACAGGAACACAGTCATTGCAACGGGACGACGGAACGGATTCTGGAACTTGTTGAAGCTCTCAATGAAAGGAACAAGCATCAGACCGAGGGGAACCAGAGTCTGGAGTGCAATGCCCAGAAGTTTGTTCGGAACAACCCGCAGGATTTGGAAGACCGGATAGAGGTACCACTCGGGAAGAATTTCCAGGGGTGTCGCGAAGGGATCAGCCTTGTCGGCGAGCATCGCGGGATCCAGAACAGCCAGACCCACCACACAAGCGATGGTGCCGAGGATCACCACCGGAAAGATGTAGAGCAGATCGTTGGGCCAGGCGGGCTCGCCGTAATAGTTGTGACCCATACCCTTAGCGAGCTTGGCCCGCATCTTGGGATCGGAGAGATCAGGCTTCTTGAGAATGTGCATCGGTTAGTCCAGGTGTTGAGGGAACAGTAGGAACGCAGATCACAAAGGACCGGAAATGCCCTGCTTCCGAATCATCAGGAAGTGCATGAGCATGAACACAGCCAGCAGCCAAGGCATCACGAAAGTGTGCAGGCTGTAAAAGCGCGTAAGGGTGGCCTGACCAACGCTCTCACCACCGCGAAGCAGTTCAACCATGAAGTCTCCAACCACTGGAATGGCTGCGGGAACTCCGGAGACGATTTTCACAGCCCAATAACCGACCTGATCCCAAGGGAGGGAGTATCCGGTCACTCCGAAGGACACCGTGATGACAGCCATGGTGACGCCAGTGACCCAGGTGAGCTCACGGGGGCGTTTAAAGCCACCGGTGAGATAGACGCGGAACACATGGAGGATCAGCATCAGCACCATCATTGAGGCGCTCCAGCGGTGCACGGAGCGGATCAACCAGCCGAAGCTGACATCGGTCATTAGGTACTCGACCGACTTGTAGGCCTCAGCGACAGTGGGCTTGTAATAGAAGGTCATCGCGAACCCGGTCGCGAACTGGATCAGGAAGCACACCAACGTGATGCCACCCAAGCAATAAAAGATGTTGACGTGGGGAGGCACGTACTTGGAGCCGATGTCGTCTGCAATGTCCTGGATTTCCAGACGTTCCTGGAACCAGTCGTAAACCGGTGATGAGTTCGCCATGCACAAGCGGGCTCGAGTTGCGAAAGTCTACTGAGCACGCTTCTGCCATCGAGGCGAACCCCCCGCGATGTATCCAACTGTTAACGATCTTTCAGACTGGCTGCGGCGCAGAGGGTTTCGAGCGCTGCGCCAACTGATCACAGCTGCTCTTTGCTGCTTTTTGGTGCTGGGGAACGTGTGCACAGCCGTTGCACTCAGCGATACACAACAGCTCGTGGTGGACAGCTGGCGCCTCGTGAACCAGGGATTTTGGAACCCCGAGCAACTCGATGAGGTCCGCTGGCGACGTCAACGCCAGAAGGCCATGGAACGCAGCATCGAGAGTAGTGACGATGCCTACGCGGCCATCGAAACCATGCTCGCTCAGCTGGGAGACCCTTACACCCGGCTGCTCCGTCCGGAGGACTACGCAGCTCTGAAAAACAGCACCAGCGGAAATCTCAGCGGTGTGGGATTGCAACTGGGACCGGACGAAGGCGGCAATGGCGTTGTGGTGATTTCAGCCCTAGAAGGCTCGCCAGCTGGAGAGGCAGACATCACCAGTGGAACCCAGCTGCTGTCCGTTGATGGCAAAGCGGTGGTGGATTTAGGTCTCGAGGGAACGGTGGCAGCGTTGAGGGGAGACGTGGGCTCGCAGGTGGTTCTGACTCTGGGAAACAGCAATGGCGAGTCGAATGAACTGACCCTTGAACGCCGCAGCGTGGATCTCAGGCCGGTGCGTACACGCCGCTTGCGCAACGGCAGCCACACCCTCGGCTACCTGCGAATCACCCAATTCAGTGAAGGCGTACCAGAACAGGTAAAAGAAGCTCTCACCCATCTTGGAAACAAGGACATCGAAGGATTGGTTCTCGATCTACGCAACAACTCAGGTGGCTTGGTGAGTGCTGGATTGGCAGTCGCAGACGAGTTTCTTTCAGGTGGCGCCATCGTCGAAACCCGCAACCGCGACGGAATCAATGACACCATCCAGGCGAGTCTCCAGACGGTCTTCGACGGACCAATGGTCACCCTCGTGAATGGGGGAACTGCCAGCGCCAGTGAAATCCTGGCAGGAGCACTTCAGGACAATGAAAGAGCCACCTTGCTCGGAGGCCAGACGTTTGGGAAAGGTCTGATTCAAACGCTGACCAACCTGAGTGACGGCAGCGGACTTGCAGTGACTGTCGCGGGGTATGTGACACCCAGCGGACGGGATATTCAGGGACAGGGGATCGCACCCGATCGTGCGCTGTCCGATCCGGAGCCGCTGAATCCCGGCGGTGATGGCGACCGCTGGCTCTCCGAAGCGCAGCAATGGATGGAAGCACTGCTTGAACAATCCGCAGACGACATCGAGGCATGAGCCAGCGCACCTATCACGACCCTCTGCATCGGGGCATCGGTCTTGACCGACAAGCCCCAGCAGAAGGGATGGTGATGGACCTTGTGGATACGACACCTTTTCAGCGCCTGCGGCGTATTCGGCAGCTGGGACCGGCGTACCTCACCTTCCACAGCGCCGAATCCAGTCGGTTCACCCACTCGCTGGGCGTCTTTCATCTGGCGCGACGTGCGTTTGAGCGAATGCTGCCGTTGGCGCCGGATCTGGAGCAGCACCGCGGGTTGCTCTATGGCGCTGCTTTGCTCCATGACATCGGCCATGGCCCCTTGAGCCATACCGGCGAGGAAATGTTCGGCCTGCGCCACGAACAATGGTCAGCACGGGTGATCCGGCATCACCCAAAAATCCGTGCATGTCTGGAGAGCCATCAATCCGGTACAGCAGATGCGGTGGCAGATCTTCTTGAGCATGGCCTCAGCCCACACCCATTGGTCAAACACCTGGTCAGCAGCTAACTGGATTGCGACCGTCTGGACTATCTCCTGCGCGACAGCTACAGCACTGGAACCCGCTACGGGCAGCTGGATCTCGACCGAATTCTCGGAGCACTGACCCTTGCCCCTGATGGTGAGATGGCCATTCACCCCAAAGGTCTGATGGCTGTTGAGCACTACTTGGTGGTGAGGAATCTGATGTACAGGAGCGTCTACAACCACCGGCTGAATGTGGTGTGCAATTGGCTGCTGGAAAAACTGATCCTGACCGCACGACAGCTTGGTCCTAAGCAGGTGTGGGCTGATGAAGTGATGGCCAGCTGGCTCTGGCAACCGAACATGATCAGCCTTGAGGACTTCCTCGCCAACGACGACCAACGCACCGGCTACCACCTTCAGCGATGGCAATCTGAAGCCCCAGCGCCCCTCGCTGAACTCAGCGGTCGTTTTTTAGATCGACGCCTACTCAAAGCTACGGCCGTCGAACATCTCCCCCGGGCTGATCAACTGCAACTGCTCGCGACAGCCAGGCGTTTGGCCGATCGTCATGGCCATGACCCGGAACTGTGCTGCGGATTGCGTCATCAACAACTCCGTGGGTACCACCCCTATAGAGGCGGCTTGCGCCTGTGGGATGGACGTCAGCTCCAGGCTCTGGAACAGGCATCGCCACTTGTTGCCAGTTTGGCCACACCTGCGGCGACGTCCTGGTTGATTCACCCCCGTGACATCAGTTCCGAGCTCAGGGAAGAAATGGACGTTGAATGGCCCCGATCAGCAAAGGTGAAGCAGCCATGACACTGAAGCTTCCCGACCAGCGCCTTGATCACTGGAGGGATCGATTGCCTGATCTCTTGAACAGTTGCTCCGAAACGATCGTTGATCTCGATTGCGAAGACTGGATCCTGAGCTGCACCGATCTGACGGACCTATGTGCCTTGGTTGCCGATGCAGGCCATCAACTCGGAAGGATCACAAGCCGAGCGCTGGAAACCGTCGTAAGTGCCTCAGCGCTTGGCCTGGACGCAAGCCCTGAGCACGCATCTTTTAAACATAAAGCCCAGACGAATTCGATCCCAGCGGGCCCTACAGAGCTTTTGTTCCACCAGGGCACACTCCGCTCCGGCGATCATCTCCAGAGTGACCGAAGCATCCTCCTCTGCGGCGATGTGAATCCCGGAGCACGGATCAGCTCAGCTGCTGATGTTCTGATTTGGGGGCGCCTGCGAGGTGTAGCCCACGCTGGATGCGAGGGGTCGACGACCGCGAAAATCGTTGCCCTGCAGCTGCGACCACTGCAACTTCGGATTGCCGACGTGGTAGCGCGAGGCCCCGAGGATCTGCCCCAGGCTGGTTTAGCCGAACAAGCGGAACTCAAGGATGGCGTGATCGCCATTGAACCTGCCGTCATCCAAAGCTTTCAAAAACGCTGACGCCGTTGTCAGAGCGTGAAGCCAGATTATTCTGGCCGCACCAAAGCAGAACCCTGGTGTCGACGACCCGAACCATCCTGATCTGTTCTGGCAAGGGCGGTGTCGGAAAAACAACGACCACAGCGAACCTCGGCATCGCTCTTGCTCGCCAAGGAGCCAAAACCGTGGTTCTTGACGCGGACTTCGGACTGAGAAACCTCGATCTGCTCCTGGGTCTGGAAAACCGCATTGTTTATACCGCTCAGGAGGTGCTGGCAGAGACCTGCCGACTTGAGCAAGCCCTTGTGAAACACAAGCAGGAGCCCAATCTGGCTCTGCTGCCTGCGGGAAACCCCCGGATGCTGGAGTGGCTGACCCCCAAGGACATGCAGGCCATCGTTTCGCTGCTGGAGCGCCAGTTCGACTACGTGCTGATCGACTGTCCGGCCGGGATTGAAGACGGATTCAAGAATGCGGCGGCTGCAGCCCGCGAAGCTGTCGTGATCACAACGCCGGAAGTAGCAGCCGTTCGGGACGCTGATCGCGTGATCGGACTGCTGAATACCCAGGGGGTGCAGCCAGTGCAACTTGTACTCAACAGAGTCCGCCCGAAAATGATGTCGAACCAGGAAATGCTCTCGGTTGATGACGTCACCGACATCCTGGCGCTGCCTCTCCTGGGTCTTGTTTTTGAAGATGAGCAGGTGATTGTGAGCACCAACCGCGGTGAACCCTTGACGCTGACCGACTCGTCATCACCCGCGGCACAGGCTTACAGCAACATCGCCCAACGGCTTCAGGGCGAAGACATTCCCCTGATGGATCCATCCCAGGCCCGCCGCGGCCTACGCGCCAGGATGCGCAAGCTGATGCAAACCCGGATTTTCTGAGGCGATGACACTCAAAGAATTCATCGACAAACTCCTGGGCCGTCAGCCCGCCAGTGCTGAAACAGCAAGGGAGCGTCTCCAGCTGGTGCTCGCCCACGACCGCAGTGACCTCAATCCGGAGCTGCTTGAGCAGATGCGGCGCGAGATCCTGGAAGTGGTTGCCCGCTACGTGGAGATCGACCTTGAGGAAGGAGATGTGAGCCTGGAGACGGAAGACCGCGTCACTGCCCTGGTGGCCAACCTTCCCATCCGTCGCCCGATCACCCAACCATCAAAGGGTGGAACCCTCTGAGCAGCGACCTGTTCAAGCTTGACTCTTAGCCCTTTAAATCACCTCACTCCTGCTGAAAAGCGGGTAGTGCTCTTGTTGCTTGAAGGCCTCGAGAACCGAGCCATCGCCCACCGATTGGTGATTAGTCACCGCACTGTTGAGTGCCACATCAGCCGGGCACTCTCCAAGAGCGGTTGTCGAAACCGACTCGAGCTGGCGCTTTGGCTGATCAGGAATGGAGACCCTGCATTGGATCGCCAACGACGCGAAGGTACGATGCCCCCCATGCCGGCTTAGCTCAGTGGTAGAGCAGCGCTTTTGTAAAGCGAAGGCCATCGGTTCAAATCCGTTAGCCGGCTTGATCTGGATCAGGGAAATGGCCTGCGATCCGTTTCACCCGCAAAGATCCAGATGAGGATCAATCCCAGCAGCCAGGGAAGAAGATTCAGTTGAAGCGTCCAGGTGAAGAGGGCTTCAAGGGGCTCCAACACCCAATGAAGCAATGTCATCACCAGCAGGCAGAGTCCGACCAGTGGGATCACTCGAACACCTCAAGCCCTGAAGGAATCACAGCACCCCGTCGCGCCAAGCGCCAGCGTCCGACCTCAACCCAGACCAACACCGTGCTGGCCTGACCTGAGGGTTGGGACCACGGCTGGGGCCCCAGTTGAGCGACATCAGGGAAATACCGCGACGCATCTGCTGAGGTCATGCTCGCCGGTTCTCCGGAGCGGTTGGCACTGGTGGTGGCCAACGGCCCGCTGATCTGAAGCAACTCACGGGTCTGCTCGCAGGCAGGGATGCGGCAGCCGAGGGTTCTGCCCCCTGGGTTGAGATGACAAGCAGCACCACCATCACAGGCAGGTAGTACCAGCGTGAGCGCTCCAGGCCAATAGTGCTCAGCCAACGCTTCAACCTCCCGATGACACGAGACATCGACCTCCTGGAGCAAATCATCAACCGTTGCCCCCATGAGGATCAGGGGTTTATCAGCAGGTCGACGTTTCAAGTGCCAGAGGGTCTGAGCTTGATCGGGCATCACCGCGAGCCCGGGCAGGGTATCGGTTGGGATGATGGCGGCTTCACCAGCACGAAGACGCTGCACCAATGCGGTGGCTTCAAGGATCGGAGGGGGTTTGAATCGTTCCTTCATCAGGACGCTGCAGCACGGTTTCGGGCAAGAGCGAAGCGACGCGTCCCCTCAAGATCAGCAGCCGCGCTGACCTCCACCAAACCCGCATCACGCATCAGCTGCATGACCAGAGCGCTCTGATCATGGTGGTGCTCGAGCAGAAGCCAACCCCCAGGAGCCAGACCCTTCGGCGCTCCGTCCACCACAGCGCGAATCGCGTCAAGCCCATCCTCTCCTCCACTCAGCGCCAAATGTGGTTCATGGTCTCGAACAACGGACTCGAGACCATGAACAACTGAAATCGGGATGTAGGGAGGGTTGCTGATCACCAGATCCAGGGTTCCCCACCAGTTCTTGAGTGGTATCCACCACGACCCGAGGTGAAGCGAGCAGTTGTGGTTCGGGGCACAACGCTTGAAATTGCGTGCCGCCAAACGCAGAGCATCGCAACTGAGATCGACTGCATGCCCCAATGCCGTCGGCCAGGCGAGGGCCAAACTCACAGCGATGGCCCCCGAGCCGGTGCCGAGGTCAGCCCAGCGGCCGGGAGGGGCCGCCTTCAAGTGGCTCAGGGCAAGATCCACCAGCAGTTCAGTTTCCTGACGGGGAATCAGCGCAGCGGGGGACGACTCGAGCAGAAGGTCCCGCCATGGACAAAGCCCAACCAAATGCTGCAGGGGAACGTTCTCCTGAAGATGGCGCTGCCAAAGTTGAGTGAGCACATCGAGGGACTGCACCATGGCAATGGTGCGTGATGGATCCAGGAGCAGCCTTTGCAAGCTTGCCCAGGGGATACCACCTGCCAGATCAATCAACCAATCGAGATCCGCCGCGGTCCCACCTCGGGCGAGTTGTCTGCGCCGCCACTGCAAAAGTTCAGTGCCAGTCAGCGTGCTGCAGTCTCTCAAGGCCGACGCTTGCGCCAGTGCAGTCCAGACTCACATAGCAATTCGCCCTGGCACTCGAGAGCCAGCAGCTGAGGGGCCAGCTCAGCAGGGGAACACTGCAAGCGATGCACCAGCTGATCCAAAGAAGCCCCGGTTCCGATAGCCCCCAACAGCTTGCGGCTCATGAGGCGAGAATCATCCGACTTCAACGGACCATCACCCAGACACCGCAGGAGATCCTCGGGATGAATCAGAGCTGTCGCTCGATCCCGAAGCAGTGCATTGCTGCCCCGACAGGACCAACGGCGGGCATCACCAGGGACGACCCATAGAGGGCAATCCATCTGACTCGCCCAGCCTGCCGAAATCAAGGCTCCGCTTCGTTGCGGACACTCCACCACCACAAGGGCTTTCGCAAAGGTCACCAGCCAACGATTCCGAGCCGCGAAGTGCCCTGGATGAACCCGACAGCCAGACCGGGTTGTGCTCAGCAGCAGCCCTTGCTCACCGACCTGCTGTTGCAGGGATCGATGGTGGGTCGGATAAACACGATCCAACGGCGTCCCTAAGACAGCGATGGGTACTCCGTTCCTGGCCAGACAGCCGCGGTGCGCTGCAGCATCGATCCCTTCCGCAAGCCCACTAAGCACAGGCCAGCCGGCTTCGGCGAGAGCGCGACCCAGCTCTTCCGCCATTGCAAGGCCATGCTCAGAGGCAGAACGCGTGCCAACCACCGCAATCGCTTCGCGGGCATTCAGATGCCGGAGCAGCGATCGAGCCCCCTGGACAAACAGTCCAGCCGGAGGGGGGTCCGCCTCGTCCAAACAGCTTGGCCAGGCAGGATCACCGGGCAGAAGAACACAGTTGGGGACCTCAAGATCGGGCGCAGCCCCCTGCTCACATCTGTATCGATGGACGTCGCACTGACAGTGCGACGGCCAGCCCAGCGCTTGGCAAAGACGCTCTGTGGGCCAGCCCCAGAGCTGATCTGGCCCAATGGATCGGTCGCGGCAGAACGCGCGCAGATCCGCCATGCGTGAATTCCCCAGGCCCGGACAACAACTCCATCGCCACCACCAACCCCGCACCGGCTCGCCGCAAGTACTTTTGTACTAGCACAATTGCGCTTCGCCCTGGGCCCGGCTCACAAGCCGAGTCTCACAAGCTTTTGCATCACCAACTGCAACTCAGATGGCACGCGCCTCAGCACGCGACCCTGACGCAACATCACCAGCTGCACCTTCGCCTCGGCAACCACCGTGTCTCCACGGATAAAGCAAGAGGCCCATGGCCAACGCACACCCTTTTGTGCTGAACACCGACTTTCCACGCAGACCTCATCTCCGTGCCGGAGGGGATGGCGGTACTCCAGCTGTAGAGACACCACTGGCATGTCAACACCCATCGTGGTCATTGCGGCGTAACCCAGACCAGCAGCCTGCAAGGCCTCAACTCTGGCTTCCTCCAGCCACTGCACATAGGCTCCATGCCACATCACACCGGCGTAATCGGTGTGCTGCGGGAGCACACGCTTGGTCAAGGTCCACATGGTCTGCGTAACGCTGTGCCATCAGCTTGTCGCTACGTAGGAATCCTCCCCATAGGCTTCCGCAGAGACTGCTTCATACCCCTGTGTTCAGGAACCTTCTGATTGCCGACTCGGGCAAGGGTCACGTCGAGGAAATGATCCGCATGCTCCAGGACATTCCAAGCCTGAAGTCCGCGAAAATCAATCTCCTGCATGTGGTCTCTGAGCAGAGCAAATCGCAATCCGATGGCCATCGCGATGAAGCAGAAAACCTGTTGAGCAGTGCAGTGACACGCATGGGGCTCAACGCCTCGAGCGTGAGCACATTGATTCGGGAGGGCGACACCAAGCAGACCGTTCTCAAGGTTGCCGATGAAGTTCAGGCCGACCTGATCGTGATGGGGTCCCGAGGCCTCGGACGCCTTCAATCCATTCTGGCCAACAGCACCAGCCAGTACGTCTTCCAACTCTCAACGCGCCCAATGCTGCTGGTCCGTGACGACCTCTACGTGAAGCATGTCAATCGCGTGATGGTGACGGTCGACGGAACAGGGGTCGGGGACGACGCCCTGCGCACAGCCTGCGAACTGGTTCGAGAAATCCCCGGCGGAACCCTGACCGGCGTTCATGTCGTTCGCCAGGAGTCAGCACCGTCCAGGGGAGGCCGCACCAAAGCAGACGAAGTGCTCGACGCTGCTGTTCAGCGTGCGAGGGGATTCGGTGTTGACATGAAAGCCATTCACACCGAAGGGAAAGACATCGGTCGCAGCGTTTGCATGGCCGCATCTGAGTGCAACGCCGACCTTGTGGTCATCGCATCTCAAGACCGACGACCTCTTGTTGCCAGAGGGCTGGTGGACCTCGACAAGCTGCTGGGCGGATCGGTCAGCGATTACATCCGCGTTCACGCACCAGCGCCTGTGCTGCTGGTGCGTGAACCGGAACAGGGCTGAGCTCAGGCCTCTTTGTTCTGCGTGCCGATGTAGAGCACGATCAGGAAGATCGCCGGAACCAGAATGAACAGGAGGCTGGCGACGAATCCGAGATCGTTGGTTTCCATGGCCGTTGGAGGGATCAAGGCGAAGGTATCACCGACAAGAGGCCTAGGGAGCGTCTCCCTTAGCCCTCGTCACCGGCGGTAGCAGCCCTGGCATCCGTGCCGTCGCCATCGATCGCATCCTGATCCTCGTCATCGAGCTCACTGACCGGTGGCGCAGGCCATGCGGTGGGCCCGGCGGGGAGCGGTGCCTGTCGAGCCGCGGCCAACCTCGAGTCCGCATTAGCGAGCCGCACCTGAGGACGGGTGAGCACCATGACGGATTTCTCCACAAGGGCCTGACAGGCCAAGCGCCACTCCTGGGGACGGCGACGCAGCTTGTTTTCTTCCACTGCAGTTCGAGCTGTCAAGGCATCAACAGAGTTCTCGTCGACGACCGAAACAAAGCAAGTGATGCACTGGCCACAACCACCGCAGTTGCCCAACTGCCCCTTCAATCCGTAGAGCTCGATGCCCTCACGCCGGGCCACCTCCCTCAGGTTTTCACCCGGATAACACTCCACATCACGCCCTTCACGAACAAACCGGATAACGGGCATGAGTCCCCAAGCAACCAACCTCCATCATGGGCTCAAGCATTTCGATTTGTGAACAGCTTCTGCTCAACTTTCATGTCACTGACCGTTGCGAGGACATCCCTTTTCTCCCGCCCGTCGAGCAGAAGCCCTTACGATCGCCCATGTCTGACTGCACTAGCAGTCTTGTCCCCCGAACCTGACCCATGGGATTGCCCTGGTATCGGGTGCACACCGTCGTCATTAATGACCCGGGCCGCCTTCTGGCTGTGCACCTCATGCATACAGCCCTCGTAGCCGGCTGGGCCGGCTCCATGGCTCTCTATGAGCTGGCCATCTTTGACCCGTCCGATCCTGTCCTGAACCCAATGTGGCGTCAGGGCATGTTCGTCATGCCTTTCATGTCCCGCCTGGGCGTGACTGGTAGCTGGGGTGGATGGAGCATCACCGGCGAAACGGGTGTTGATCCCGGTTTCTGGAGTTTCGAGGGCGTCGCTGCCGCTCACATCATTTTTTCTGGCCTGCTGATGCTGGCTGCCATCTGGCATTGGACTTACTGGGATCTCGAGATCTGGCAAGACCCTCGTACAGGTGAACCTGCACTTGACCTGCCGAAGATCTTCGGCATCCACCTGCTTCTGGCTGGTCTTGGTTGCTTCGGATTTGGCGCTTTCCACCTCACTGGTGTCTTTGGACCAGGCATGTGGGTCTCTGACCCGTATGCATTGACCGGTCATCTAGAAGCGGTGCAACCGTCGTGGGGTCCTGAAGGATTCAACCCCTTCAATCCCGGTGGAATCGTTGCCCACCACATCGCCGCTGGAATCGTTGGCATCATTGCCGGCATCTTCCACATCACCACACGTCCGCCAGAGCGTCTTTACAAGGCTCTGCGGATGGGCAACATCGAAACAGTCCTGGCGAGTGCCATTGCGGCAGTGTTCTTCGCCGCATTCATCGTTGCTGGAACGATGTGGTACGGAGCAGCAGCCACCCCTGTTGAGCTGTTTGGCCCCACTCGTTATCAGTGGGATCAGAACTACTTCAAGACAGAGATCAACCGTCGCGTCCAAACCGCCATGGACGATGGCGCGACTCGTGAAGAAGCTTTTGAGGCAGTCCCTGAAAAGCTTGCTTTCTACGACTACGTCGGCAACAGCCCTGCTAAGGGCGGCCTCTTCAGGGTTGGTCCGATGGTCAATGGCGATGGCTTAGCAACCTCCTGGATTGGTCACATCGTCTTTACTGATAAGACCGGCGAAGAGCTGGAAGTAAGGCGACTTCCGAACTTCTTCGAGAACTTCCCGGTTGTTCTCCAAGACGCCCAGGGCAATGTCCGTGCGGACATCCCCTACCGACGAGCCGAAGCCAAGTACTCCTTCGAACAGCAGGGCGTCACTGCTCAAGTCTTCGGTGGAGCGCTTGATGGTCAGACCTTCACTGACCCTGCCGATGTGAAGCGTCTTGCACGCAAAGCACAACTGGGTGAAGCGTTCGACTTCGATCGCGAGACCTACAACTCCGACGGCACGTTCCGCAGTTCACCGCGAGGCTGGTTCACATTCGGCCACGCCACCTTCGCGCTGCTGTTCTTCTTCGGTCACATCTGGCACGGTGCTCGCACCCTCTACCGCGATGTGTTTGCAGGTATTGATCCCGACCTCGGTGATCAGGTTGAGTTTGGCCTCTTTGCCAAGCTGGGTGACAAAACCACCCGTCGCCTGCCCGAGGGCTACGTTCCCCCAGCCGGAACCCCCCTCAACTGATCGCCCTTCAGGAACAACACGATGGAAAGCTTCGCTTACGTCCTCATCCTTACCCTCGCGATTGCCACACTCTTTTTTGCAATCGCATTCCGCGATCCGCCGAAGATCGGTAAGTGATTTAAACCTTCAAAACCCCGCTCCGGCGGGGTTTTTTCATGCCTTGGCACGCCGGTCGTCGCAAGATGGTCTCGCCCACCAGAACAGACCAAAGCAGTCTCAAGTCACTGACAGCCGTCGAACGAATCCGCAAATGAGACTGATGTCCTACAGGCCCTTCTCAAGTCTCAAATCACTGTCTACAGTTGGTGCAACTTATTAACTCCTTCGGGGATGCAGTGCCCCTCCTGCCAAAACACAGATAGTCGCGTTCTTGAATCAAGGGCAGCCGATGGCGGACGCAGCGTTAGACGACGTCGCGAATGCCTGAACTGTGAATTTCGCTTCACCACCTACGAGCGGGTGGAAACCGTGCCGATCACGGTGATCAAACGCAACGGCAACAGGGAAATCTTCAGTCGCAGCAAGTTGCTGCATGGCTTGAATCGAGCTTGCGAGAAAACTGGCCTCGATACAACACGCCTGGAATCCCTGGTTGAAGAACTCGAATTGAAGCTTCAGCAACGCTCCGGCAAGGAAGTCAGCAGCGTTGAGATCGGTGAGTTCGTGCTTCGAGATCTCAAGCAAATCAGCGAGGTGGCCTACATCCGATTCGCATCCGTCTACCGCCAGTTCCGTGGCATTGACGACTTCGTCTCGACGCTGGAGACGCTCAACGCCGATCAGGAACAGAACCATCTGGCCAGCGTGCGCTGAATCGGGAGGCAGATTCAGTCCCTCAGGTCTGTAAAGTCATTGATTCTCCGTGGAACGTCGGCGGGCGTTTTACGAGAATTTTTCGTACTACCCACCTGAGGTAGACCGCCAGCCCCCCATGTCTGCGACTCCGACAGAAGAACAGATCCAGGATCAAGTTCAAGAGGCGAACGCTACGGAAGCCTCACCAGAAGACTCCGCCGTTGAACAGGCGTTTGAGGGTGAGGACTTAAGCATTCCTGAGGACGTCCCCACAGCGGATGATCCCAGCAGCCGAGCCACCAGCCGCAACCTGGACGACGCCGGCTTCACCATTGATGAGTTCGCGGCTCTACTCAGCAAGTACGACTACAACTTCAAGCCAGGCGACATCGTCAATGGCACGGTCTTCGCCTTGGAATCGAAAGGCGCGATGATCGACATCGGCGCCAAGACGGCTGCCTTCATGCCTCTTCAAGAGGTGTCGATCAACCGGGTCGAGGGTCTAAGCGACGTGCTGCAGCCCGGCGAGATCCGTGAGTTCTTCATCATGAGTGAGGAGAACGAGGACGGTCAGCTGGCGCTGTCGATCCGTCGGATCGAATACCAGCGGGCATGGGAGCGGGTTCGCCAGCTCCAGAAGGAAGATGCCACCATCTATTCCGAGGTGTTTGCCACCAACCGTGGTGGTGCCCTGGTGCGCGTGGAAGGCCTGCGGGGATTCATCCCCGGCTCCCACATCAGCACCCGCAAGCCGAAGGAAGAACTGGTCGCCGACTTCCTGCCTCTGAAATTCCTCGAGGTGGACGAAGAGCGCAATCGTCTGGTGCTTAGCCACCGCCGCGCCCTGGTGGAGCGGAAGATGAACCGCCTGGAAGTGGGCGAAGTCGTGGTCGGCACCGTCCGCGGCATCAAGCCCTATGGCGCTTTTATCGACATCGGTGGTGTCAGCGGTCTGCTGCACATTTCCGAGATCAGCCACGAGCACATCGAGACCCCCCACTCGGTGCTGAACGTGAATGATCAGATGAAAGTGATGATCATTGATCTCGATGCCGAGCGCGGCCGGATCTCTCTTTCCACCAAGGCCCTGGAGCCGGAACCCGGTGACATGCTCACCGATCCTCAGAAAGTGTTTGAGAAGGCCGAAGAGATGGCCGCGCGCTACAAGCAAATGCTGCTCGAGCAGGCTGAGGAAGGCGAAGACCCGATCAACTCCATGATGATCTGAGCCTGAATGGCCACACTTCTGCTGAAGGGAACACCCATCAGCTCAATTGACGGGGTGCTGTTCGATAAGGACGGCACCCTTTCCCATAGTGAGCCTCATCTGCTGGCATTGGCAGAGGAACGCATCAACAGAGCTATTGAAATCGGGCAAGACCAGGCCCCACCACTCGAAGCCTTTGCGCTGAGAGACACCTTGCGCAGAGCGTTCGGTGTGAGCAACGGCATGCTCCATCCAGGCGGAACCCTTGCTGTTGCCTCCAGACAGGACAACATCGCCTCAACAGCGACGGTGTTTTGCCTCCTTGGCTGCTCATGGCCCCAGGCCCTGGCCATGGCCCACGCCTGCTTCGACGAGGTTGACCAGAGCGGCCTGATCAAGGCGACCCCCAGCCCCTTGCTCAACGGTGCAGAAGGACTCCTAAGGGCCCTGAATCAGCTGAATGTGACCACTGCTGTCATCAGCAATGACACCCGATCCGGCATTGATGACTTCCTGGATCACCATGAGCTCAGTGCATGCATTGATGGCATCTGGAGTGCTGACGACCATCCGCGAAAACCCGATCCGCAAGCCGTTCTGGAGCTGTGCGACGGCCTGGGCCTTCCACCCCAGCGTTGTGCATTGATCGGGGATGCTGAAACCGACCTTCAAATGGCTCTTCAGGCTGGAATTGGCTGCGTGATCGGATTCACCGGTGGTTGGAGTCGTTCCCCCGAACTGCACTCAGCCCAGCATCTGCTCCACAACTGGCACGACCTCGCCCTCAGCCCAGCCGCGTAAAGTCGCGCCATCTGGAGCCTCGAATGAGCCGTTACGTCTTTACGTCCGAGTCCGTTACGGAAGGGCATCCCGACAAAATCTGCGATCAGGTCAGCGACGCCGTTCTCGATGCTCTGCTGGCCCAGGATCCCTCCAGCCGCGTGGCCTGCGAGACCGTCGTGAACACCGGTCTCTGCATGATCACCGGTGAGGTGACATCAAAAGCACAAGTGGATTTCATCCACTTGGTTCGCAATGTGATCAAGGAGATCGGTTACAGCGGCGCCCGGGCCGGTGGATTCGATGCCAACAGCTGCGCGGTGCTGGTGGCTCTCGACCAGCAATCCCCCGACATCGCCCAGGGAGTCAACGAAGCCGACGACCACGCTGGCGATCCGCTTGATCTGGTGGGAGCAGGCGACCAGGGAATCATGTTCGGCTACGCCTGCAACGAGACACCTGAGCTGATGCCGTTGCCGATCAGCCTCGCCCACCGGCTGTCGCGTCGCCTTGCCGAAGTGCGCCACAACGGGACCCTGGATTACCTGCTTCCTGATGGCAAGACACAGGTGAGCGTTGTCTACGAAAACGACAAGCCCGTTTCGATCGACACGATCCTGATCTCCACCCAGCACACGGCGGAAGTGGATGGGATCAGCGATGAACAGGGCATCCGGGAACGCATCACCGAAGACCTCTGGACCCATGTCGTGGAGCCGGCAACAGCCGACCTGGCGCTCAAGCCCTCCCGTGAAGCAACCAAGTATCTGGTGAACCCAACCGGCAAGTTCGTGGTGGGCGGCCCTCAGGGAGATGCCGGCCTCACCGGCCGCAAGATCATCGTGGACACCTACGGCGGCTATGCCCGCCACGGCGGTGGCGCTTTCTCCGGCAAAGACCCCACCAAGGTGGACCGCTCGGCCGCCTATGCCGCGCGCTACGTGGCCAAGTGCCTTGTGGCCGCAGGGCTCGCCGAACGTGCCGAAGTGCAGCTGAGCTACGCCATCGGCGTCGCCAAGCCTGTGTCGATCCTCGTGGAATCCTTCGGCACCAGCCAACTGGACAACGACGCGCTGACCGCCCTCGTTCAGGAGCATTTCGATCTGCGCCCCGGCGCCATCATCGAGATATTCGGCCTACGCAACCTCCCCCAACAACGCGGCGGTCGCTTCTATCAGGACACAGCCGCCTACGGCCATTTCGGACGTAACGACTTGCAGGCGCCCTGGGAAGACGTCAGTGCAAAAAGCGAGGAACTTCGCCAAGCGAAGGTTGCACAGGGTGTAGCTGCGTAGGTCATGACACAACTACCACTGGTGCTAGGCATCGACCTGGGCACCAGTGGTGTTCGCATTGCTGTGCTGGGCATGGATGGTGTGTTGCACCACACCCAGGCCAGCAACTACCACGGTTCGTTTTGCGACCCCGAGTCTTGGCGTGAGGCCTGTCGCGAGCTGCTTCAAGCCATCCCCAACCGCCTTAAATCTCGGCTCAGGGCGCTTGCAGTTGATGGCACATCAGGCACCCTCCTGGCCTGCGACTCCCATGGTCTCCCCCTCGGGGAAGCCTTGCCTTACTCCCTGGCCTGTCCGGAGGTAGCTCCCCTTCTGCAAGAGCTGGTGGGCACAGGAAACCTTGCGCAAAGCAGCAGCAGCAGCAGCAGCCTGGCGAGGGCACTTCGGCTGATAGCCAGATACGGCAACGAGATCCTGTTGCGTCATCAAGCGGACTGGATCAGCGGATGGCTGCTGAACAACTGGAGCTGGGGGGAAGAAGGCAACAATCTCCGACTGGGCTGGGATCTCATCACCAACAGCTGGCCATCCAGCTTTGCCACACAACCCTGGAAGCAAACACTGCCCGACATCCGTCGCAGCGGCAGCATCCTGGGAACGATCGCCCCAAACCAGGCCAAAGCCTTGGGCTTGGCTGACGATCTGATCATTGTGGCCGGGACAACGGATTCCAATGCCGCTGTGTTGGCCGCCCATCCCCAACCGGGAGACGGGGTCACCGTGCTGGGCACCACGTTGGTGATGAAGTGCTTCACAGAAACGCCCTTGGAAGCCCCCGGCGTCACCAGTCATCGCGTTGGTGAGCGATGGCTCTGTGGAGGCGCCTCCAACGCAGGGGCAGGCGTGCTGCGGCGCTTCTACAGCGACGACCAGCTCGCAGAGCTCAGCCGCCAAATCGACCCTTATACCAATAGCGGCCTCTCACTGCGCCCCCTGCCAGGCCCGGGCGAACGCTTCCCTGTCGATGATCCTGAGCTGCTGCCGGTGCTGGAACCTCGCCCGGTGAGTGATGCCCTCTACCTGCATGGACTGCTCGAAGGCCTCGCCGAGATCGAAGCGCAGGGTTGGCAACGCCTCCAGGCTCTGGGTGCCGCCGCGCCCCAACGGATCATCAGCATCGGCGGAGGAGCGCGCAATCCCCAATGGAGACGGCTTCGGGAACGCCGTCTTGGCTGTCCTGTGACCAGTTGTCAAACACCCCCAGCTGCAGGTGTGGCGCGACTGGCCCAACAGGCCCTAGTCGGGTGAGAATTCGGGCAACAAGCCAGCCAGCCATGCCCTCCAATCTCCGCGAAATTCTGGCGATGGGGCTCTTCGTCGTGTTGGCCTGTTATGTGGGATTCAGCGGCATCCGCCTCGGCCTTCTGCTGATCGAGCGCTTCGCCTGAACCAATCACTGCAAAGATTGCATTCTCCTCGTTTCATACCGATGCCTGCAGACGCCCTCACTGATGCCGTCAGCACACGGATCTGCAAACACATGAACGACGACCATGCGGAAGCGGTGCTGGCCTACGCCAAGCACTACGGCGGCGTCAGCAATCCCGCCGCCGCACGCATGGTGTCTGTCAAAGCAGAGACCATGGAACTAGAGGTGGATGGCGCGAGCATCAGCATCGCTTTCGATCACACCCTCACCGACAGCGAAGACGCCCATCGCACGTTGGTGGCCATGCTTCGGGCGATGCCCAAGGAGAACGGCTAAGCCAGGAACAATCTGATTCAGGAGTGGAACGCTCGATGCACCGAGCTTCCCGCTGTGCATCGAGCGTTCCTGGCCTTCGCCCAGACCCTGCTGATCGAGCCCCGTTGCCCGATCTGTGATGGACCTTGGCAAGAGCCACAGGCACCGACATCTCCCTGCGGACACTGCCGAGACGCACTGCAGCTTCCGCCTGAGGGCATCAAGGGCCTGGAGCCCTTGCGATGGTGCGCTCTTGGGCCCTATGAGGGCGCCCTGCGCCAGCTGCTACTGAAGGTGCGTCAGCCAACCAAACAGAAAGTACTTTCGGTGTTGGTTCAGATGCTGTCTGACAGCTTGAGCTTGCCTTCCGCAGCGGTGTTGGTGCCGATTCCAAGCTGGAAACGGCAGCGCACCAACCCCCTGCCTCAGCGCATTGCCATGGGCTTGGACCGACCAACAGCAGACCTGCTGCAACGACCCCGTGTCGGGCTGAGCCAACACCATCTGAACAGAAGCCAACGCCTGACGAACCTGATCGGCGCGTTCCGGGCCAGGCCCCACAACCCAGCAACCGCCCTCACCTCGGTCTGGCTCGTGGATGACATCCTCACGACAGGGGCAACCGCTTTAGCGGCTGGCCAGGCGCTGGAAGAGGCCGGCCATGGGGTGGCTGGATTGATCTGCCTGGGACGCACACCCGCAAGACAGCGCAGGCGGTGATTTAAGATTCCCAGGTCGCTTAGGCGACGCGCCGGGATAGCTCAGTTGGTAGAGCAGGCGACTGAAAATCGCCGTGTCCCCAGTTCAAATCTGGGTCCTGGCATCACATCGATGCCAAAACTGCCGTGTCATTCATCTCTCCAGATGCAGGCACAGACCGTGTGTTTGACAACGCAGACAGCTTCGCCATGGTGTTCGATCGCACCTGGAAACAACTGCGAGCCAGCAACAGCGGCGAGGTCGGCCAAGAGCAGCACCTGGAAGCCGTGTTTGAGGCGATGGCAGACCACCCGTTTCTGATCAGTTCCCCCGACATGGCACGACAGGTGGCCGCCTTCCGGATTCGTCTGCTTGAGCTGACCTGATCAGGCAGACAGCAGATCGATCTGAGGATCATCCACATATTCCGTGTCAGCGCTGATGGCGTCGTCACTGAGCGCCTCGTCCTCGACACGGTCGACGACCTCCATCTCAACCTCAGGGGTCTCTGAAACCTCTTGATCGTCAGCTGCTGGAGCATCCTCGGCATGAAGAGCCACGACCTCGCCTGGGGTCAGACGATCCCGAAGCATCCGCACTTTCTCTTCGCTGGCCAGGAGCAGTTCGCCGGCGTCATCGCTGACCGCGGCGATTTCCGCATCAGCCACCTGCTGGCCCTCAACGTCGGCCAACCGCATCTCCAGCTCCATCAAACGATCAGCCAGTGTTTCCACCACCTCACTGAGACTGAACAGATGGGTGCACAGCTGTTGCTCGAACGCGGTGCGCGGAGAGGAGGTGGTCACCGGACAGGCCTCGGGTCGAGAGATTTCGCCGATGGTATCGATGCTGAGCTTCGTGTCCACGGCCCTGGGACAAGCCGCGACTGGCCTACATTCCCCAGGGCTTTCGAGCGATTGAGGAGAGGAGATGTCAAGGCTGAAGACAGGGCTGAAGGTCAGCGCCTGGGTCGCCGTCTTCATTGTTGCCGTCGTTTATCTGCAGCGTTACGGCATCGCGCCGCTGCAGAGCGCTGTGAATGACATGGGCATCTGGGCCCCACTCGGTCTTTTTCTGCTGCGGGGGGTGAGCATCATCCTGCCGGCGCTGCCGAGTTCCGTTTATTCCTTACTGGCCGGCTCTCTGCTGGGGTTCAAGGTCGGCTACCTCACGATCATCCTCTCGGACCTGGTGTTCTGCAGTGCGGCGTTTTTCATCGCCCGCCGCTGGGGACGCGGCCCGGTCAGCCGTCTGGTGGGGGCCAGCGCGATGAAACGGATCGATGGCTTCAGCAAAAACCAACTGGAAGGCAACTTCTTTTTGATGACGGGTCTGCTGATGACCGGACTGTTTGATTTCCTTAGCTATGCCATCGGGATCAGCCGCACCCACTGGCGCATCTTTGCCCCTGCTCTGGTGATCAGCGTGCTGATCAGCGATTCGATCCTGGTGGCCGTCGGCGCAGGCGTGGCTCAGGGCGCAAGCCTCACCCTGGGCTTGGCTCTGCTAGCGATGTTTGCCCTGGCCACTGTCACGGGCCTGCTGAAAAAGAACTCCTCAGCGGTGCCCTCAGACGACACCCCCTGACGCGAAACCTCAGGGATCACTGCTGGTGCATGTCGATTCCCACGAACCGATCACCTGCACGGGGAAATTCCAGGACACTGGTTAAATTCATGTTGAGCGGCGTTTCTTGATGAGCGCACTGGCAGATCCGAGAATTGTTGTCCTTCAGGACCAGGCCGGCAGCAGCGGTGAGCTGGATCTACCAGTAGGAGATGGCTGTTTTCGGATCAATCTTCGCGATGAAAACATCGAGCTCTGGCAAGAGACGTTTGATCAACACACCTCGCCAGCCAATCTTCTGCTGGCTTGCGAAGAAAGCAGCGGCGATCTGAAAGACACGCGACTGACGTGGGTGGTCGGATCAGCCATCCGCACAGCGACGGCCTCCAATCCAGACGCCGTGGCTGTGCTGTTGTCGCAATTGGGCATACCGGCAGAACTCAGCGAAGCTGCAATCACCCGTTGCCCTGGGCTTGGCCAAGACTTGGTGTGGGCCTTTTACTTGGAACGCCACGGCTGGCTCATCGCCACACCAGTGGCCACCGTCAACGATTGAACCTCCAGAACATCGATTTCAAGACCCTGGTGCAGGGTGCGCAAGTTCAGGGCCTGAGCAAAAGCGAGGCACTGCCCCAGGCCACGCGCGCCATCCTCGAGCGTGCCGACCAGGGGCAAAGACTGCTCACACCCGATGAACTGGCCAGCATCTGCCAGTCGTCAGGAGTGGATTGCACGCTCCCCGACAACCTGACGAACAGGACAAATGACTTGGTGAATCAGGCGAGGGGCCACCTGCTTGAAACCCAGCCAGAGCTCGTGGAGCCGGGCGGGGCTCTCCACCCGCAGGACAGAGCAGAGGCCTGCTGGCGCGACTGCTGGAACTTTCTGCGCGTCATCATCTATGCGGTGGCATGCAACCAAAGCCGCTTTACAAATCCCAACGGGATGGCGGCCCTGCGGGAGCTCTACAGGCGGATGAATGTCCCCATCGAGGGGATGAATATCGCCCTCGACCAGCTGAGACAGCAGGCCTTGAAAGAGATCTCGCGACCAAGCGACCGGCAGTTGATCAACGACTGCTTCCAGCACCTCAGTGCGGAGCTCAACAAATCTGCAGTTAAGAGCTGATAAGCCCAGCCACCTCACACCCAATTATCAAGAGAAGATCACACCCAAGTATTTCTACTCACGGGGCACGCCATGGCCATCCCGCTTCTTGGGTATCCGCTCAACACACAGAACGGTCGCGTCAGCAATCTTGCCGGTGACAGCAGCACCATCAAGCCTCAGATGTATGCCTCCTGTGCTGCAGGCGATGACACATCCAGAGTCGAGATCGACAGTTTGATTGAGCAGGCCTACCGGCAGGTGTTCTTCCATGCGATGCGCAGTGATCGCGAACCGTTCCTTGAATCACAGCTGCGCAGCGGAAACATCACGGTTCGGGATTTCATCCGTGGCCTGCTCCTGTCAGAACGCTTCCAGCAGGGTTACTACCAGTGCAGCTCGAACTACCGCATGGTGGACCAGGTCGTCGGCCGAGTACTCGGCCGCCCGACCCATGGCGACGCTGAACGCCGTGCCTGGTCCATCGTGATCGGCGAAAAGGGTTTCACATCCTTTGTCGACGCCCTGCTGGACAGCCCCGAATACATGAACTGCTTCGGGTATGACCTTGTTCCGCAGCAAAGGTCCCGCGTTTTGCCCGGACGGGGTCTCGGAGAAATCCCCATCTACCAACAATTCCCGCGCTACGGAACCGACTGGCGCGACGCGCTTCAAGATCGAGCGCCCAGCCAGCAAGGCGCCGAGGCACAACGACTGAACGTCGCCGCCACATGGGTGAACGACGAACCGCCTGCCTTCGCACTGAAGCTCTGGCTCGGTCTGTTTGCCGTCGGTGGATTCGAGATCGTGCGGGTGCTCCTTACGATCGTTGTTGCCATGCTCCGCAACTGAGATGTCGATGCCCAAATCTGGGGCTCTTAATCTGCGTGAATGGGCGGCACCGGAACAGTGCGGAGCAACCAGCTCCGCTAACAGTCCAGTCGATGCTCGAGGAGCCGACTGGAGTGGTCAAGACTTAGGACAACTCGACCTGAGAGACGCCAAACTCTGTCGATGTGATCTACGCGGCACGAATCTCAGCAAGTGCCAACTCGAAGGAGCTGACTTACGCCTAGCCCGTTACGACCAGACAACTTTGGTACCGGAAGACTTCGCACTCAACACGAGCGGAGCCGTTGGCCCAGGGGCCAAGCTGAATGGGGCTTTTCTCAACAGCACAGATTTGCGGGGAATGGACCTCAGAGGCAGCGTGCTGATGGGTGCCTATTTGAGTGGCTCAGACTTGAGTGGAGCTCTGCTGGATGGAGTTTCCTTAGCTGGCGCGGACCTGCGATCAGCCACATTTCGCGGAGCCATGTGCCGGGGGACCCGATTCGGAACCTGCGAGATGGACATGGCCGATCTGCGCGGCGCCAACCTTGAGGGGGCGGCTCTCGACACGGTCACGTCGATTCGCGGAGCAGACTTTTCCCTGTGCACCGGGCTGGAGGATCAAATTGCCACGCTTTTGAGCCGATCAGTCGAAGAACTCGACTGCTGGAATCCGATCACCCGCTCCACGACAAGAGGAAGCCTTGAATCCCTGATCAATGGGAAAGACGCCTAAGGCGAACGTTCCGAATCAAAACTTTTCCTGCGAAAACCGCCGAGATCGCAGTCACGGGCCAGGAATCACTGTGTGACGCAACAGTTGGACACAATGGATTGAGGTTTATAAAGAATCCTCTTCACACGAAGGCTTCTGGACGACTATTAGTCGAAGCCATGCGAGTAATTCATGCCTTTCGGTCCAGCCTCGCTTCTCGGGGTCGAACGCTTCTCTGAGGAGAGCGAAGCCCCCCTCGAGCTGATCCCAGGCGATGAGGACGCCAAGAAAGAACAGATCATCCGAGCCGTTTACAAGCAAGTGCTTGGCAACGCTTACGTGATGGACAGCGAGCGGCAGATCGTCGAAGAATCCCAGTTCAAGCTTGGTGAAATCAGCGTCAGAGAGCTGGTGGGTCGCATTGCCAAAAGCGACCTGTATCGCAGCCGCTTCTTTGATAACTGCGCGCGTTACCGTTACATCGAGCTTGCGTTCCGCCACCTTCTAGGCCGCGCACCTGCTGACTACGCGGAAATGCGTGAGCACGCCGATCGCCTGGATAGCAAGGGATATGAAGCTGATATCGACAGCTTTCTGAATAGTGAGGACTATCAGAACGCCTTCGGCGAATGGACGGTCCCGTATCAGCGGGGCTGGAAGACCGAAAGCTGCGCCACCTTGCAGGAATTCACCTGGAGCTTCCAGTTGCTGCGCGGCAACAGCAGCAGCAGTCTTAAAGGTGATCTTGCAGGCAACAGCAGCAAGCTAGGAGGTTCGGCTTATCTGAACCGAGCCATCGCAGTGGTTCCCCCTTCCTCGAAAGACACCGCTGGCTGGAGTTTCCGTCCGTCCCCCAACCTTCAGGACGCACCAACGCGCCTCGGAGCTGGCGCAAGCGATCAAGGCCTCACGTATCGGGTCGAGGTCACGGCCTACAAAGCCAACAATGTCAGGCGGATTTCCCGCTACACCCGCGGCAACCGGGTCTTCTACGTGCCGTTTGACAAGCTCTCCGAGCAGTTCAAACGCATCCATAACGAAGGCGGCAAAATTGCCAGCATTACGCCGGTGACCTAAACGCTTCATCCGCACTCATCTCGACGCACACGACCCCATCTCCCCTCACAAAACAATGGCCAGCACACAATCTTCTCTTGGCTTCGGCACAACCACCAAGTGGAGTGATCCCGTTCGCTTCCAGCGCAAGGGAGTAGCCCAAACCGCTGCCCTCACCATTGGTGAGTTCCTGAAGCAGTCGTGTGATCAGATGGCGATTGGGGTTGGTCCACGCACTCACGAGGACTGCCCCCATCGCGTCACGAGCGAGTGCTACAGCCCAGAAGATGTGGCGTCACTGGCAACGGTGATCAGTGCTTCATATCGACAGGTTTTTGGCAACGCCCATGTGATGGATTTCGAGCGTTGCTCGGAATTGGAAGCTCAGCTTCGGGACGGTCGTTTGACCGTGCGTGAATTCGTTCGTGGTCTGGCCAAGTCCAGCTTCTACAAGGACCGTTTCTTCAGAAGCGTTGCCCCACAGCGGGGTGTCGAGCTGACGTTCAAGCACCTGTTGGGTCGCGCACCTGAAACACAGGCCGAGATCTCAGCGAAAATCGCCCTACAGGCAGAACACGGTCACGACGGCTTTGTCGACAGCATCGTTGACTCCGCGGAGTACCTCGAAGTCTTCGGTAGCGACGTTGTGCCCTATGCCCGCTCATGGAGTTCACCCGCTGATCTGTCAACAGCAGCCTTCCCACTGCTGGCTGCTCTTCAAAAGAGCTTTGCTGGCAGTGATAGTGCCCGCGGTGGAAGTCCTGCGCTGACCCGCAGCCTCGCCAACGGCGTTGCGCCACGGATCAGTCTCCCAAGTCAGCCTGTCGGCCTGCGTCCATCGTCCGGAAGCTACACCTCCACCCAATTCAGCAGCAAGTCACCTGGCATTACCTCAGGCAAAGACTCCGGACCAATGCGGGGCGATGCATACGTCACCTTCGGTCTTGGCCAGCGGGAGCAAGAAACCTATCAACGTTGCCCTGGTGACGGCCCGGATCAACTTGCTTCATTGATTCGCTCCACCTACAAGCAAGTGATGGGCAATCCCCATCTGATGGAGTTCGAACGCGTGATTTCCGCGGAGAGCAAATTCATCGAGGGCATCCTCAGTACGCGTGAATTCGTCCGCGCTGTTGGTCTTTCGGCCGAATACAAGCGTCGTTTTTTCGAAACCAGCGCCCCGTATCGGTTCATCGAACTGAACTTCAAACATTTCTTGGGAAGAGCTCCTCAATCCCAGGCTGAAATCAGCGAACACACCAAGATCCTTGCCGAAGGCGGCTACGAAGCTGAAATCGCTAGCTACGTCGACAGTGAGGAATACCAAAGCACCTTTGGTGAAGACACTGTTCCCTTCGCCCGGATCCTTACAGAAAGCGGCCGCTCTCAGGTTGCTTTCAACCGTCATCTGAGCCTGGCAGAAGGTTTCGCTGCAAGTGACACCGTTGTGAGCAGCTCTGCCTTGGTGGGTTCTGTCGCCACGGGGATGGTTCCCAGTGGATGGAGCAACACCACCAGCCGGGCGAACCGCACCGGTACACAGTCCGGTGCGCCCGATCCCACCAAGAAGCGTTTCCGGATTGTGGTTTCTGCTCAGACCGCGCGTTCTCGTCAACGCACGGCTGGCAACACCTACGTGGTGTCCGGCAAAGACATGAGCAGCCAGATGAAATACATCCATGCCCGCGGAGGCAAGATCACGTCCATCACTGAGGTGATGTAAAGGCAAATCAATTGCCGCTACTGGGAGCTACTTCATGAAGCAGCTCCCTCAAATCACCTTCTAATCACATCATCATGACTGAGCCAACAACTCTTTCCTCGGCTGCCAACGTCGACACAACACATGCTTCGGATGTGATTCGACAAGCGTACCGCCAGGTTTTTGGGAATCGACACCTGATGGAACTCGACGTGAACGCCTCGATCGAGGCATTGTTCATGAATGGAGATCTGACAGTCCAAGGATTGGTAACGGCTCTCGCGCAGTCAGAAACATACAAAAAGCTGTTTTTAGAAACCAACAGCCCATACCGCTTTGTTGAACTGAACTTCAAGCATCTCCTTGGCCGTCCACCCCGTGACCAAGCAGAATTGATGAGTCATGTCCGCCTCCTGCAAGAAGAAGGATATGAAGCAGAGATCGCTAGTTACACCTACAGCGATGAATATCTTGCGGCCTTTGGCATCGACCAAGTCCCTTACAACCGGGCCACACAGAGCGTCGTTGGCGGAAGCACGCTCTTTTTCACACGGGCAAGAGCTTTGGATGCCGGTTATGCCGGATACGACAACGCGGAAACAGATTCAAAACTCTTGAACAGTCTCTGCACTGACAGTTCACCAGAGGCACAAGATCGTAGAGGTGTTGGCAATGCCGGCACATTGACCATCAACTGGACATCCCCCCGACAGGTTGGTGCCAATCGCAGAGCGGTGCAGAAATCAGTGGTGAACCAAACGTCCATGTCGGCAACCATCAAAACAATCTTGTCTCAGGGAGGCAAGATCCTTTCTATTGCGAAGGTTAACTCCTTTTGATTTTCGTAGAATTATCGCCGGCTCATCAGTGATGATGGCAAGATAATCAAAGATCAGTCAAAGCAGCCGTCCGGCCGCCAACTACAGGAGCAACAACCTTTCTAAACATGCCTATTCTGCGCCCACCATCAAGTGAACACCCAAGCAGGAACACAACATTCCTGCAATCTGTAGCGTCGACCCCCATGGCCATGTCCATGATGGTCGATTCAATGGTTAACATGATGCAGATAAACCGTCCTTCACTGGATGAGCTCAACCCAGAAAGCAACACAACCTCGCATGACGATTGAGCAATTTGTTGCTCAAAGTTCAGGCAAGTGGCGCTCAATGCGATCAGGACACTCTCTAGCTTTTCAACAGTTTGAAGAAGTTCTTAGCGAAGTCACAATAGAAGAGATCGATAAAGAAAACACCGCGGTACAACAGCTACTTGAATCATCAATTATCACAAACCAAGATGACCACTTGGTTACATCTCCATTCAGAATGGAGTGGTGCGCAGAAAGCGATTGGGAACCCGAAGATCCGTCAGAAGTGTCATCAGGATCTTGCATTATTGTTCCTCTAACAAAAGACAATTGCTCAGGAAAATTAATCAGAAGCGTTGGATACGCAGAATCTGAGGCCGCAATATCTGAATATCACTTTTTGGATGATGGTACGTTTACCCTAACAACTCAATATGAGCAATCAATTGCGGAAGAAAGAATCTGGTTTGTTTCAGAAAATGTTCGCTGTAGATCCTCCGTCTTGAGAACATCTGCCGGATCAGGGATACTACAAACTTCGTTTGCATCCGAAGTCAGACGCATTAACGCGTAGAGACACAAGATGAAGATGAATTTAGCCATTGCCGAATTCGCGAAGACTCTCGCTGGTGTTTACGACAACATCGAGCAGTCACAACAGAATCCAAAGGATTTTGCTCGAATCAATATCTTTTTTCGACCCTTACCGTGGCACGTCTTCCAAGGGCCTGGCTTTTATTCTGAACAATGTTACGACTATGCACCATGGGATCCCTATAGACAGGGAATTCATCGTTTAACTGCAAGCAAAGAATCATTCATAGTAGAGAACTACGGATTCTCTAACCCGAGAAGATTGGCTGGAGCAGGTCGTGATGCCGAACTCATGAAAGACATCAACACTGCGACCTTAAAAAAACGCTGTGGATGTGCAATGCATTTCCAACAAGAAAAAGCAGGTCATTACATCGGAAAAGTTGAACCGGGAAAAAACTGCTTAGTTCCACGAGACGGAAAACTAACTTATCTTGTTAGCGAAGTTGAAGTGGATCAAGAAAATTGGATCAGCCGTGATCGAGGATTTGACCCCAAGACAGATGAACAGATCTGGGGATCCGAGCATGGCCTTCTAAAATTCAAGAGAATTAAAAGTTTCTCCGAAGAAATCACTGATAAGTGGCTAAATAGCAAAGCCTGAGATGCAGGATACACAAAAACAAATGAAAGCATGGATACGTTCTCAGCATCTAATATGCGTTGGAACAGACTTTATCTTCGAAACTGTTGATCAAACACAGCTAGAAAAGTTTGATAGTTGCATACAAGCAATTGGCGGAAGAATTAGAAGAGTTAAAGCTATCGGGAATTGGCCAATGGGACCAAGGCGATCATTCAAAATACTACAAGCTACCGCAAGTGTACCTAGACCAGGAGGAGAAGAACTTGTCACGTATTGGGCCAAAAAAGGCAGCAAATCAACAAGATATTCAGAAATCAATTCTTGAGGGAATTCTTACTCTTCAAACCATCCCATCCACGTATCCTGAGTAAAGTCAGTATGTTTGCTCCACTTTCTCAAAATTGCAGAAGAATCGATTTCAAAACCATTAGCGGCAGCGATATCGATAACTTGATCTTGATTAAGAGCGGCTTTAATTTGAGCTTTTAGGTCAGGATTTTGGCGAACCAAAGCAATAAAAGCTTCTAAAGTACTGTCTTGATTTGCGCTAAGGGCAGAATTGGGCATTTAGAGCCTCTGAAATGATAGGAATGAGTCTAGACGGAACGACTGCAAACAGACAGTACAACTAGGCACCATCCATCAACATGGCTCTCCAAGGAGCAACCCTACGGAAAGCCCATGACCAATGATCGTTCGTAATGGTTTGAATGGCTAAGACTTCAGATTCAGACAAGACAACTGCATCTGATTCGACATACTGAAGCCAAGCTGAAATTGAAAACACATAATCACGGGAGGCTGCATAATCAACAATATCCTGATCAGTCTCGCAGGCCTTCAATCCAGTGGCCATGGCATGGTCGTACACAACCAGGTTAATAAACTGCTCAATAACAGAATTCGACATCGTTAACAGCTTTCAATCCAAAGCGCAAAATTAACCTTTTCACAAATCATCTGCAGAACCAAAGGACCTCCAGGGCATCGCAACAAACGCCAAGGAATATTTTTCTCCAACACACCAGAATCAATAGTAATTTTAGGGGGACTCGTTGCCTGCTCGTAAGGAATCAGTGCTGCACCAGTGAGTGTTGGTTCAACCTGTTTAACAATGTCTGTCAATTGAGCCAACTCAACAACCAAGTTAAGTTGATTTTGAACCTCTATAGAACTCTGAACAGCTTGCACGAACCTTGGAAGTGCTTGCTCAAGCTCAGGCGAAACAGGCATGGTGTCAAACTTCTCTTCACTACAATAACAGAAGGGAAGGATGCGTTAAAGCTGAAACCAGAAGAACGGCGATATACATTAATCATGAATCAATTACCTCTAAGCCGGATATATCGATGCTATGGTCAAAAGGACAATGGAACTCCTAAGCCGCTGCAGACTCAGACATGATCAAGCTCAATTTGGAGCTCCACTAGCAGCTGGCAACGAAATCCAGGTTTTTCTTTAACGACCCCTGAGACATGGCCGAAAGATTCGACAACTTGGTTGAAGGCTTGACAGAGGAGCAGGCTATGGCTGTCATCTTGGCTGATCCAGACACACTTGAGAGGCCGGTTGATAAATACATGGCCGCGACAAGACTCGGCGCGAGCAACACTGAAGAATCCCTCGAAGTGCTGATTAAAGCTTCAGAGTTAGATCCGGAACATCTCTATAATCGCATCACCCGACGCAAGGCAATCGACGCCCTTGGCAGAAGAAAAAGCACAAAAGCTCTGCCCTCTCTTTTTCGCGCATTGACCTGTAGTGACGAAGCAGCAGTCATCAATTCAGTAGAGGCGATTACAAAAATAGGAGCCCCACTAACTGAAACAGACCAAGAACAATTACTGGGTGCACTCGAAGGAGAAGATATTCAGAAAAGAGCTGTCATTCAGGCCTTCTGTCGATTGGGTGTCTCCGGAGTCATCGACAGCATCAGACCACTTGCTGAAGACTGCAATCCACTGGTGGCTGGTGCAGCAAGAGCATACTTATCAAAAGTTACCCTGCAATCCAAAGGGCTGGATGTACTCATTCCTCAATTGGTCGATCCAATCGCAGGGAGAAGGCGTTCTGCCGTTATCGATCTCGGTGATGCTGGCGATGTATCAAGACTAGAGGCTCTCGTAACCGCACCTGTCTCGATGTCGTTGCGCGCTAGGAGTGCATTTCAGTTGGTCGACCCAGACAAGAAATGTCAAATTCCCGATAGGTATACCGAGTTGATCACACAACTCCTACAAGACAACCCCCAACAACTGAAACTTAGGCAGGAGTGGATTTGCGCCGTCGAACCGACGGAGATCGAAAACAACCTCCAGCATCGCGATGAAGCACGTCAGTACGGAGGAGCCTCAAGCTTGATGGCCATGGCCATGCCAGAAAGACTGGTCTTGATTGACGACATCAAAGAAAAACTATGGAGCGATTATGTAACGCACTATTACCTAACAGCCGTTGTAAGCCTTCAGGGTTTGGGAGAGCGAAGCGAACTCATCAGGCTTGCCTTGGCTGAAACGATTCCTCAATACACAAAATCGCGAATTGCGGCGGCCTGGGGATGCCTCCGCTTGGGCCTTGTGGACCAGAAGCCTCTGCTGGAGGAGCTTTCGGCGAATGCCTTCTGGCTACCACTGAAATGGAGCTGCCAACAAGTCCTTAAACAGATGTCATAAAGCGGGGCACAAAGAGATGAATAGTCAAAGGATGGTTGGCGGAAAAACTTCACTAATTTTTCCTTTGTCAACTTGTGTGTCCTGACGACGGTGTTCAGGAAGTCGGTCTGGAAAGCAGGGGTATGTTCATTCGTGATGCGGAATGCATCTCCCCAAACAACGTATTCCACAACCCCATGCTCGACGCATTCTCCCGGGCTGCTGTCTCGGCCGATTCCAGCGGCTCCTTCATTGGTGGCGGCGAACTTGCCTCTCTGAAGTCGTTCATTGCTGATGGCAACAAGCGCCTTGACGCTGTGAACGCCATCACTTCCAACGCCAGCTGCATCGTGTCAGACGCCGTCGCCGGCATCTGCTGCGAGAACACCGGCCTGACAGCCCCTAACGGTGGTGTTTACACCAACCGCAAAATGGCTGCTTGCCTGCGCGACGGCGAGATCGTTCTGCGCTACGTCTCCTACGCACTGCTCGCCGGTGACGCTTCTGTGCTGCAGGACCGCTGCCTGAACGGTCTCCGCGAGACCTATGCAGCTCTGGGCGTTCCTACCGGATCCGCCGCTCGCGCTGTTGCCATCATGAAGGCAGCCGCCAGTGCTCTGATCACCAACACCAACAGCCAGCCCAAGAAGATGGCTCTGACTTCTGGTGATTGCGCCAGCCTGTCTGGTGAAGCTGCTAGCTACTTCGACATGGTGATCAGCGCCATCAGCTGAGCCAGAGATTGATTTTCTGCACACCTGAACAACCTTCTTCTTAATCATGAAGTCCGTCATCACCACCGTCGTCGGCGCAGCCGACAGCGCTTCCCGCTTCCCCACCGCCTCCGACATGGAGTCCGTCCAGGGCTCCATCCAGCGTGCTTCTGCTCGTCTGGAAGCTGCTGAGAAACTCGCCAGCAACTACGACCAGGTCGCTCAGGAAGCTGTCGACGCTGTCTACAGCCAGTACCCCAACGGTGCCACCGGCCGTCAGCCCCGTAAGTGCGCCACCGAAGGCAAAGAGAAGTGCAAGCGTGACTTCGTTCACTACCTGCGTCTGATCAACTACTGCCTGGTCACCGGCGGCACCGGCCCTCTGGATGAGCTGGCCATCAATGGTCAGAAAGAGGTCTACAAGGCTCTCAGCATCGATGCTGGTACCTACGTGGCTGGTTTCTCCCACATCCGTTCCCGTGGTTGCGCCCCTCGCGACATGAGCGCTCAGGCTCTGACCGCTTACAACCAGCTGCTCGACTACGTGATCAACTCCCTGGGCTGATCATCAGTTCAAGCTGAGTGATTTTTTGATCTGACTGAGGGGGTGGGCCAAAAGCCCACCCCTTTTTATTTTCAAGATCAAAAATCTGACATTAACAAGTCAGAAATACTCAGTCAATAACACCAAAAGGCCACAAAAGCCAAGATACTAATAGCCAATCAGGCAGTAGTGAGAACATTCATCGACGAAATGATTACTCAAGGTGACCTCAAGTGAAAGGTCTTCATTTAATCCTAGATGAAACATCACTGAATTTAAGTTTCCAGCTCGCTTGCAAGTAACGACAAATTCGTGAGCTTCTAAGCACGTTGGAAAAGGTCACTGTTATTAATCTATTCACTATTTTCCCCCATGCTAAGCACACAAACTAGTCCAGCAGGTATGGCTGCAGCAAGCCGCACCAAACCAGCGTCTTACTCCATGCCCAGCAAGGCTGGAAAAAACACAGTTCATCGGACTGTTGCTGGAGCCATTGCTGAGTTCAAACGCAACACCTGTTCCCAGATGGGCCTTGGCATTGGTCCTCGGCTTCATAGCGAATGTCCCTTTGCGGTGACTTTCGACGAGTATCACCCAAGCAGCAATGAAGCACTCGAGCGCACGATCATTGCAGCCTACAGGCAGGTATACGGAAACCTGCCTCCCACTGAAAACGAGCGTTGCACTTCCCTTGAGGTGCGCTTGATGAACGGAGAAATTACAGTCCGCGACTTTGTTAACGGCCTGGCAAAATCTCCTTTCTACAAGGAAAATTATTTCCATAGTGTCGCCCCCCAACGTGGGATTGAACTGAACTTCAAACACCTGCTAGGACGGGCACCCCTCACTCAAGAGGAAGTTCAAAACAGCATCAAACTTCAAGCAGAAGAGGGATTTGATGCTCTGATTGACAGCCTCACAGATTGCGCAGAATATGCCGAGGTGTTTGGATCAGACATCGTTCCTTACATGCGAGCAGGCGATTCCTACGCAGGAATGATGACCAGCTCCTTCAGCATGATGCGCGAGCTTGCCGGCACAAAGGTTGCCGTTAGTGACAACGCACAAGGACGTCGGAGTCGCACCACGACGCAACTGGCTGCGGCTGCGATCAGCATGATGAAGCCGATCTTTAAGGGCGCACCAACGCTGCCCCAACAAAAGTACGGCGGACATCAGCCTCCCAGGAGAACCGGCGCTGCCCCCTTCCGTCCCTTCGGCGTTAAGCCATTGCCATATTGATGAACATGAATTAGGCACCGAAATGCCATCACTTCTGCCCCCTTTCCAGGAAGGGGGCATTTTTGTGCCCACGCGGCGACACTGCAAAGCCCCACAAGCCGGTAGGTGCCTGATCAGAGTCGCTTAGATTGCGACTCAACGAAGTTGGACGTCCACCGTGCTCCAGGATTTCAGCGATATCTCATCAATCAGCGAAAGCCAACTCACGGAAGAAGAAGCACAGCAGCTTGCTGATGAGCTCAGCACACAGTTAGGTGAAGGTGAAATCCCTCAATCAGATTCAGAGTCACTCGAGCGAATGGTCGCCGGTCTCGGAGATGCGAGAGGAGCTCTGCGACTCACCTTTGCAAAAAGTCTTGGCGCAGTAGGAGACAAAGCTCTACCCATTCTCTGTAAAGCACTTCGAAGTCACCAGAATGTCATCGTCAGGAGAGCATCAGCAAAAACGCTCAATTTAATTGGCAACAAGGAAGCGTTACCTTATCTGCTTGAAGCCTTTTTAGAAGATAGTGATCCAGTTGTACTCGGATCTTCTGCTGGAGCAATGGCCACCATTGGCCCCGACGCCATGGATTCCTTACTAGGAATCCTGAAAAATCCAGACTGCACACCATTTCAGGTTGGCTTGATCAACCTGGCGCTAAGTTTCATCGGTGCCAAAGCACCCGAGGCATTGCTAGAGGCTGCAGATTCAGACGTGGCTGAAGTTCGAGTTGCTGCAATTTCAGCTTTAGGAGATCAAATACAAAAGAGTGATGATCCTCGGGCGCAAATCAGAGTGTTCAAAGCACTAGATGACATCTCACCGGAGGTGAGAGCAGAAGCAGTTACACTGATTGGAAAATCATGCGATGCAGAAGATGTTGAACATATACTGTGCAAAAAGTTGATCGACGAAGACAATCAGGTACGCAAGAACACTGCGATGGCACTGATGAAATTAGAAGCATATAATTCAGTCGAAAGAATAGAAACAGCAAAGTCAGCAGAAACAGATGAGTCAGTACAAGCAGTATTCAATGTCGCAATCAACATACTAAGTAGAGATTCATAAGAACACAGGAGTAAATACGAATAAGAGGGCTAAAGCATTAAAAAGATGCCCTAAGCAGCTCAACCTCCACTCCGCCTAACACAAACAGAAGGAATTCAAGCAAATCTGATAAGAATCGGATAGCAGAAAGTGAAAATTTAATCTTCAAGAAAAACATCAAGCTTCGTACAAATGAGCCCCAAAAACCATAGAGTAGAAAAATTAAGCTGAAAGGTCTTGCGAAGAAAACGATCGCGAAATTATGTTTTTTGCGATACGCTCGAAATGGAAGAGTTTTGCAAGGCACATTTTGAGGAATATCATTCAACCTCCAGCTTCGGCTGCAATGTAACTCAGTTAAGCACCGGAATTCTAGAAACGCAGACCACTTGCTCACCAATTCAAGATGTCCATCTTGAAATTTTCAAATCCAACCAAACACTTCTCTACGAGGAAGAAGCCAATACAAAATCAGTATCGTTCTGCTGGCTAGATAGTTTAGCGACAAAAAATAAGGAGGTACTTACAACGATAAGCGGCCACCAGATGACGAGAAATAGTATTGCCGGATTCAATCGGATCAACAAAACAGGAGGAAATATCTGGGACATTGTGGGAGCAAATGAAGAGCTTTGCTGCATGAGTTTAAAATGGAATAAATTACAAGAAAGAATAAATAAATTGAATGCCTTTAATGCCTATGCAAGGCTTGAAGAATGCATTGGAATTGACTCGGATGATCATGCCAGCACTCAACTCAAAAAATTATTCCATGATCATTTCAATGGCCAGCCATCAAAGAAACCAAATTCCTTTTACGATCTAGCAATCATATTTCTTGACAACGAAGATAATGAATCAACATTTGATGCACATCGGTGTGAGTCAACAGACCTCATAGAAGACATGGTCAAACTGATTCACGAAGATCGTGCAGGAATGCCGCCAATCACACTCGAAGAAATTACTGAATACCTCAATTCAAACAGAGACTCTCTAAATACTACATGTCGAAGAATTTTCAATATGGATGTAATTGAGCTTGTCAGAAGAATACGTTTGGAGCAGACGCGCAAGGCATTTTTAACTCCCCATTCCTCAACCGGACTCAAAGAATTTACAAAGAAAAGAACAGCACTTTACTATGGTTTCAAAAACTGGAAAAAGTTTGAGCACTCCTACTCTTCGTATTATGGAGAAACTCCCAGTCAAACGATAGATCGATCAAACAGGAATATATATTCATTCAGTGCTTGGAAGGGAGAATAAAACATGAAAACAACTTTTGAATTTCGAGATCCACTAGAGATTTCTGAAGAGCTTGCAAAACTTGGTCAACTTACAAAAATAACGCAGCTAGATGGTGGCAATGGTATCTATACGATGCAAGCAGCAACTGCCAATAAAGTATCACTTGCAGAAATATCTGCCAACAAAACCTTGCTGTACGAGGGATGGGGCAATGGTGTTACCATCGACTTCAATTGGATTACTCCAAAAACAGACATTCAAGATGCCTTTGGATATTGTGATGGATTTAAAATGGCCAAAAATAGCCTAGCTGGGTTTGGAACCATCAACTCAGTACCAGGGAATGCATGGGGAAAATATTCCAGTGAATGCTCTAGTACTGGTTGCATGATTGATAAAAAACTACTCCTTGAATTGCTTAAAAACTGCAAAGCATACGATGGACTCGAAAGACTCACGAGTGATCAGGGAGTTTATTCCAATAATAATGCCCTAGGCCAACTCAAAAGATTAGCGAGAAAAGAGGTATCGTCAGGAATTCAGACGCCAGAAAAATACTTTGACCTAGTAATAGCATGCCTCGAAGAACCAATGAGTGAACAAAATAGTCAAGGACAAAAGAACATCGGTCAATTAAGAGAAATCATCAACCTTGCCCACAGCCAAAAGTCTATGGAATCTCCTCTATCGTTGCTTGAAGTGTGCAAACATATCAACACAAGCCAGGCATCATTATATCGTGTCTGTCAGGAATTCTTTGGCATGGGAATCATTGAGCTGATGACACATATTAGGCTAGAAGAATCCAGAAGAATGATGCTCAACAAGGAAGCTCGTCAGAAATTAAAACTATACTCAATTCGCGATATTGCGATTAAATATGGGTTTAAACATCAAGGAAGATATGCGCGACGTTACTACACTGCCTTTGGTGAACTTCCAAGTCAAACCATAGAAAAGTCGAGGCGGTACAAGTTGCCTTTCTAAACAACTAATCAAAACAATAAAAGATCAACCCTCTACAACTTGCGTAAAACCTCTGCACATGTCCATCGAAGAGGTTCCCAACTAGACATCATAAATAGATTTTCAATCTCACTGCGACATTCGGATAAACCTAAGTTTAAACATCCCCAAGTGGCTGCAATTTTTGATTTTGCATACTGTGGAGCTGGCTCTGATAATGATTCCTTGGTAATGAAAGATAATTCTGTTAATCCAAGTTGAGAGATCAAACAGTTGACTTGATAGTGAACGCCATAGTCAGAGCCATGATTCTCCCAAATAGAGTTGATTGCCTCCGCTAGACCAGCAACCGGCCAAGTAAACAAGGTTTTTGCACCCGAATACTGGCGTTCTTCGTCTCTATGCCTAAGTAAGTCGCAGACTTCTTTTAAATCAACAGGTACATCAACACTTTGCGTGAAACAGAGATGACGAGAATCATCCTGCAACATTTGATTGATCAGGCTTCTTTGGGATTCAGTTTTAATCTTCGGAGTTATCTTGAACGCACTTTTAGCTCTTAAGGGCATTGAAACGGCTACTTTTGCAATATTCGACAAAAGAGACGGCTCACCAGCATCACCAATATCAATAACCGACGATCTCCGATAAATAACATTGGTATTTTCGAGGTGATCTGTAAGAGTCTGCAACTTGCTCTTATCACCTTCAACTCTTATTGAATAAGCGATAGATGCGCCATTAACCAATATATTTGGATTGCTCTGTTGCTTAGAGATTATCCCATTACTGTCATGCATCTCCAAACGACTAAAGCACTGAATTGCAACACGCTTAAGTACATCTGAGCCATCTTGAATGATCTTTAAAAGAGATGATTTAAACTGAGAATCAAGTGGAACGCCAAAATTAATCAACGTATCAACCGCATTAACAATCGTCTGCTCATCGCTACTAGACATAGCATCATAAATGGTAGGCAATGTACTGAGATCACGTCGACGTCCTAGTGCTTCAATAGATTTGCGGCGTGTAATAGAGTCAAAAATATTTTCTCTGTCCCCAGTGGCAGCTAAAACTAACGCGTCAAGAGAGTCTCGCGAAGAACAAGCTCCCAGCCTTGTCGCTGCAATATACTTAATGCCAGGATTATCGAGAGTACTAATATTTTGTGAAAGCAATCCAATGGCCTGCTGTTCATCCATCCACGAAAATAAAGTATCAAATCTCTGCGAGTTAGGCACGATGCGAAACGCGTATATTTATTTCTAACAGCGGAATTTATCTATAACGATGAATTGGTAAGAATTGACCCATGCACCTGCAAAATTGATAATTAATGGATATCTAGCTTAAGAAGAATCAAGCGAAGCAAGTGATTAGAGCGCGATGAGGATTTCATCCATTGCATAGGCACCAAGCAGCAACAAGCCAATCTCAAAATCAAGCTTGATTAAATACTTTGCTTTTTGCACAGAAGCCTGAAAACGCGGACGGGGCCCTTACATCCAAGGAGAATGAAAAGCCCACTGGACCCTCCATAAGCAAAACAACTCTGATAAGAAGCGGATACATGCTGGTAAAATATGGATAAGCAACTAGATTCTCTATGTCGCGTGCTGAATTCATACGCTTTCTTGAAGTTCTAGAAGAAGATTTGCCATTCAGAGCTCTTTTCCAGGAAGCTGAGCCCGAGGAAATCCTCAAGCTCGCAGATCAACATGGATTTATCTTTTCGGATGAAATAAAGGGTCGTTTCCTGAATCGATGGGCAGGTGTGTATTTCTGCCCATTTGCCAATGATGTAGGCAGGTTATGTCCAAAAATGGTACCCGAAGGATTTAGCACACTCCTACATTATTCACAGACAACATGTGCCAAAGAGGATAAAGTAGAACGTTTCGATTTTCGTGCGGGAGGCTATTATGAAGGAGTAAAAACAGTAACTGGATAAAGGAAAAGATATTAACTTCTGGAATTTAATAGGTTCTGAAGTCGTGCCAATGCAGACTGAGCTGCTTCCTGAATCAATGGATCATCATTATTTTCTTGAAGTTTATGTAAAGCATCTTCAGCCATAGGATTCGGGATATCGGCAAGAGCCTGAGATGCACTAAAGATCAAAGCCACATTTTCACTGCTGAGAGACCTTGCCAGAAGTCTTATTGCCTCTTCAGACTTAAATTGTTGCTTACCAATCTGACCGAGACACATCAAGGCACCTTGTACGACCACCATATCTGTATCATCAATCCCTTGTTCCAGCATCTCCATCACTGAATCAGGAAAAGGCTGATCAGGAAAGTTCTTGAACAATTGTACGAATGCCTTAGGACAACAACGCCTTGCAGTTTGATTCTCAGTTGTTGCATAAAGTTCGATCAAAGGATCGAATGCAGAACTCCCAAAGAAACCAATTCCTTTAACAGCCGCTCTATATACTTTGGGATCATGATGACAGAAAAGTTCTAATAATTTTGGCATCGCCTCTTTCTGATAGTGCTCAGAAAGAATCAAACAGGCTTCTTCCTGAATCCTAGGATTGGGATGCATTAGATCCTCAAATAATGCCTCAATTGAAGGAATAATCGAATCGTCGCTCACTTAATAGACTAATCATTGAGTTTTCCATATTAGCATTGGATGTCTCGGGTCATAAGAAATTGGAATTTGGTTCTCAACTAACCAATAACTGCCTGTGCTTTCAGACGCAGCAAACTGTCGACATCAGATTCGACAAGCTGTTGTAGCTGACGTTGATATCGAATTTGCAGACGATCTGTCTGATCAGCTTGGATTAAGAGGAGGCCTGCATAACACATGTCCCAACCAGGCTTATTTTCTAGAGAAAAACAATTGTCCAGAATACAATCGTATTGACCAGGAAACAATTTAGCGAATGATAACAAAGCCGCTGATGGTGATTTTCTAAATTGTGGGCGCTTATCTATAATCGCATCCGAGAGGATTTTATATATTCGAACAAGGGCTTCATCACTCCAACCTGCCTTCAGTCCAAACAAACGCATCAAAAAATAGTGCGCACCGTAGTCATTATGGGCTTTTTCTCGCCAGCAATTGTCAACAGCAATCCAAGTCTCTTTAGCATCGCAGTTTAAGAGCGCCTGCATCGCAAGATAACAACGACTGAAATCTGGGTGAAACAAGCCCTCTACCAAAAGCTGTGTAGGCATAGATTCAGCATAATGATGAAGAACAGTTATCAACCGAGGATCATCAAAAAAAAGTTGATCAACTGCTGTTATTGCGTGATCGTTTGAGAGTTTTTTTACAGGGTTATCAAATAAAGCTCGAACAGCTCGCATCCGAAATGCAGGGGAAATTGGTGCCTGGAGTAAATCAGATAAAAGCTCAACAGCATTCGCGTCGATCACATCTTGTACAGCCGACTGTCGATCCATTTGATTGGAACTGTACAAATGATCTGAAAGATCAGCCAGATGTGAATGATCTCCAGATAGCTGAATCATGGCGGCGATGGCTGCACCGCGCACCGAAGGCTTTTCATGAGCTGTAAGAGCCGAAATCGTTGAAATTGCTGATTTAACAGAAAGCTTCGATAAACTTTGAATTAAGACTCTTTGATTTTGACAAGTGTCATCCACCAAATGAATCATGCGTTGATGCACTTCAGGGTCTTGACAATTCAGACGAGCCAAAGCCCAAGCAGCATTCTCAACCATATAAATATCAGAGCTATCTAAAAAATTCGCAATTTTAGGTTTGGCCTCTGTCACCCCTAATCGCGCAAGAACTTCTACAGCTTTTCGTTGTGCAAGACCTATAGGTGTAACTGTAGACGGCCTATCGAGAAAAATTAATAATGCTTGGCTTGTTATTGGGTCAGGAAAATTGATCAGGTGGGAAACGGCCATATAATAATCACTTTCACTCTCTAAATCATCAACTCTTTTAGATAAGATATTAACGGCCTCGCTTTGATCAAGACCGGCATGAATATTATCAAAAACACCGGACATCAGAAATGACCAACTTCTCAATGATTCTACATGCTGTAGATGATTGAATGCTTCACGTCAAGATAAGAAAGTATTAGCAAGCTTGCCAATAGACGACACAAGGGGCAAAATTTCCTTTATCCACTTTAAAAAATCATGGGACCGTTTCCAGGACGATTGATTCAGGTTTCGACAGGAGTGATGGACGGCTGTAGGCCCTCAACGCCACACACAGTTGGTGTTGACACCCGATTCATGGCGCAATGGATGCAAGCTTTTAGAAGTTGCAAAACATCGATCACATGTGTCGGGTGGAGCAAAGCTGAGCATCGTCCATTGATAGCAACACCTAAAACAAAAGAATCGACTTCAAAGGTACGGCAACTAGTTGAGAAATTGACATCGACGTCAGAGTCTTCTTCTAGCAAGAAAAATTCAGACAAGATAGAAGAAAGTAAAGAGACCAAAAAAAGCTCTGGTCGTCGCAAAAATCGCCGAAAGCAGTCTTAAGGACTGCTTATAGCGATGCTGAGGAAACCTGAAAAATGGAATCTTCTGGACGCCCAGATTTAAGAACATCCCAATTGATCGCCTGAAGAAAAGCAACTTCATCGGTTGTTTCAACTAAGTCAACACCCCAATATCCCTCCTGGAGTGGAGCTCCAGGAGAAGCTTGGGAATCCTTCCTTCCACCGAGTGCCAAGACAACGTGGTTCATCTCATGCCCAAGTTGTCGACGGTATTGAGACCAAGTCTGAACTAGGTCAGCAGCCAGTTCTTGCGGCGACAAATCAGATGATATTGAGAGTTTCCAATGAGGATGATCGAGAACTGCAGTTGATGAAATATTTTCTGAAAGAGATTTAAGTGATTGTGCAAGCTCCTCAAAATTTAATGCAGGCACGTGGTCTGATTGAACTTGTAAGTTATGAGATAGAACAAATGTTGTCATCAAAAAACAGTTTCTTTGAGAAATCTAATGGAATTTAAGCTTGTCTGTGATGGGTGATTCAAGGTCTTCCATCTGACGGACACAAAAAAGGGGGGAGCAAAGTGCCCCCCCTCCAGCTAGAACCTTGAGCGGATCAAGAAAGAGCGTTGATCGCGTAATCAAGGTAGCTCTTGAACTCGTTCAGAGCCTGGGGGCTCATATCACGAGGTGCACAACCGCGGTTGCGGGTGTAGGTGAGAGCTTCAATGTATGCATTGGTGGGAAGACCCAAGGTGCGATACACCTCACGTGCTCCAGCAATGCCCCACTCATCGAGAGGGCCGGTACCACCAACGATGAGGCAGTAGTTGATCAAGCGCAGGTAGTGGCCGAGATCGCGGTAGCACTTGTCGACCTTCACCTGGCTATCACCGGCTTCACCGGGTTGCCGCAGGTAGGCGTACTTGTTGAAGCAAGCATCACCAGCTTCGCGGGTGACGTTGTCCAGACCGGCGGCCAGCTTTTCAGCAGCCTCCAGACGAGCAGCAGCTCGCTGAATATTGCCCTGAACAGCCTCAAGGTCGTTCTGAGAGGGGAAGCGACCGGCTGCATCAGCAGCGGTCACAACAGTGGTGACGACGGATTTCATTTGAGATCCTTAGGTAAAAGGTGCTGAGAAGGTAAAAAGAGAAGACTTGTTCGTCCGCAGATCAGCTGATAGCGCCAATCACACGATCGAAGTAGGAACCTGCTTCAGACACCAGTGCAGAGCAGTCGCCCTGAGTGGTTTCCATCTTGCGGTACTTAGCACCACCGCTTGCAGGGGTATTGGTCTGACCAATCAGAGCCGTAGCAGCGGATTTCATGATCGCAACTGCGCGGGCGGCAGACTGAGTAGGAACACCTAAAGCGATGTAGGTTTCCTTGAGGCCGTTAAGGCAACGGTCGTCCAGCACGGAAGCGTCACCAGCCAGCAAGGCATAGCTGATGTAGCGAAGCACGATCTCACCATCGCGAAGGCAAGCAGCCATGCGACGCGTGGGGTAGCAGTTGCCGCCGGCCTGGATGAGACCTGTGTTTTCGCAGATCATTCCGGTTACCGCATCGGAGACGATGCAATAAGCGTTGGAGGTAATGGCATTGACAGCGTCCAGACGCTTGTTGCCATCTTGCACATAGGAGCGGAGGCTAGCGAGGTCGCTACCACCAACAGGTGCAGTTTTGGCGTCAGCGCTGACGACTGTGCGGGAGAATGCGTCGAGCATTGGGGGCCAGACAGTTTGGGGGATGCAGTGCTTCGGGGACCGAAGGGTGAGCAGGCCTTAAAGACCTGGTAGCCCAAGGGTGGTGGAAGCGCTGACCAAGGCTAAACTCAGTTGTCAGCTGGCTTTGCAAACAGACCCCTTTACGCAAAAGTTTGTCACCTTGCGGCAATAGCAAGGAGTTCCTCCAGCTGAACAGGGCTCTTTCAACAGCACTCTTTCCTTTGTTTGAGCAATGCTGAGCGAAGGTTCACAAAAGCCTTAAGCAGGCGAGTTGGAGGCTTAGTATCGCTGGGGTCAACATGTGAAATGCATGGACAACGCAGCGTCCGATTTACCCAGCCTCAAAGAATTGCAAGAGTCTATTGAGGAATTAGCTGCCTACCGAGAAAGACTTTTTCAAGATGTAATTGGTCTAGGCAAAAAACTGCGCCTTTCACAGAAAAAAATCGACGCCACGGTAGCGGCACATCCAGAGCTACGACGGCTCGACGAAGTCATGTCACAACTCGTCGCCCAGAAGAATGCGCAGCAGGCACAATCTTGATCCGCTTAGGCAATAATTCGTTCGTCGACTTGAATTAATTTATTCCACAGGTTCAAGCCAATGGTCCAAACACTTTCCCCGCCGATGACGATGGCGGATTTTTTTCAAGCCAGCCGCGGAACTTGGTTGAACAGACGCGCTGTTCATCACCTCGACCACCAAGATGATGAAGCGGCAGACTCGAATCTAATCATTGAACCTTTCAACTCAGATGACCCAGTCGTATCCAAAATCTGCGATTCTTTGAACATTAAGACCGAAGACAGTTCTGGTGGAGCTCGGTTTTGGTGGGAAAGCAACATCAAGAAGGGCGTCCGCAACGATGACTATGCGGCAGTCGTGATCGACGTCCCCTCCCACGATGATTCCCGCAAGGGTTTTCTTCTGAGAGATGTAGGCTACGTCGAGAAACAATCCGTACTGAGCACATACACCTTTGCGGACGACGGAGTGGTAACAATCACGACGCGATACGACACCAATGTTGGTATTGAACGGTGTTGGTTTGTGACAGATCAGATCAGAATGAGAGTAAGTTCTGTTCAGTGTTTAGACGGCGTTGCAATGACCACATATTGCACTGAGTTTCGATGCCCTACCGATGCTGAAATCGCCGGCATTTGCGAGCGTTCACAGAACCTGGCCATGGCGACCTCTACCAGCAAAGACTGAACATCATGTTTGATCCATTTCTTGATGAATTGCATTCAGGGATCAAAGCCCGGGGCGCAGTGCCAATTGAGGTTCCCCCTGGTCTGGAGCACAATCAATCATCCAAGCGCTCCAGCACGATCCAAAGCTGGCTTTGGGACGTTCCTGGATTTCGTCGTTGGCGCGTTACAAGATTGGATGCTGGCGACAGCCTCCAGGTGCTGAATTCAGTTGCCTATCCGGATTACGCCTACGACCATCCTCTGATGGGAGTTGATCTTCTCTGGTTCGGAGCCAAGCAGAAGTTAGTGGCAGTTCTAGATTTCCAGCCCCTCGTTCAAGACAAGGATTACTTAGAACGGTACTTCGATGGTCTGAAGTCTCTCAATGCTCAATTCCCGGATCTCAACGGAGAAGAGACAATGCGGTCTTTCGACCCAAATCAGTATTTCTCCTCCTGGTTGCTTTTCTGCCGTGGCGGCTCGGAACAGGCCACAACATCACTGCCTCCTGCCTTTAGCGCTTTCCTAAAAGCTTATTGGAACTTGCACGACGAAGCAGTTAAAAACTCATCGTTCATCAATCCCGAAAAAGTAGAGCAGCTTCAAAAAAACTACGATATCTACAGCGCCGAGAGAGATCCTGCGCACGGCCTTTTCAGCAGTCATTTTGGCAGTGATTGGTCTGATCGTTTCCTGCACGAATTTCTTTTCCCTGAATCTGCTCAACCATGACTCTCCCGCGCGCTAACAGCTCTGATCCGCTCGCAATACCGGGCTGGGCATGGCAGCCTTTTCTTGATGATGCGGTTGCGGCACTCCAGACATTTGAGCCGCAGCCCTACCCAATTGAACAAGATTTTTTATTCAAGCAGGGACACATTGGCTCACGGGCGAAGCCAGTCACCGTGACCACAGCCACATGGGCTTGCCGCACTGAAAAATTTCGGCAAGTTCGTGCCGCTTGTGTCAACGGGGGTGACGCAGCATCAGTGCTTAATTTCGTCATCAATCCATCCTCCAAGTACGACTTGCCCTTTTTTGGAGGTGATCTCGTCACCCTGCCCGGCGGTCATCTGCTTGCACTCGACCTTCAGCCCGCCGATAAAAGCGATGAGCAACACACGCGACCGGTTTGGGATCAGTTGATGCCAATTTTTGAGCGGTGGCGCGAAAAATTACCCGACGGTGGGCCGATCCCCGAAGAAGCCCAGCCATTCTTTTCTCCTGGCTTTCTCTGGACCCGTCTTCCTCTCGGGGAAGAAGGGGAGCACTTAATCGAAACCGTGGTGCGACCTGCTTTCAATGAGTACTTGTCTCTTTATCTGCGGCTTGCGGCCACGGCTGAACCTGTCTCTGACCAGCGCTCTGAGGTTCTCTTCGCTGGTCAACGTCGTTACACCGACTATCGCGCCGAAAAAGACCCGGCCCGAGGAATGTTGACCCGCTTTCACGGCAGTGAGTGGACAGAGGCATACATCCACGAGGTACTTTTCGATCTTTGAGAAAAGCCTCACCACTTCCTTGTTATAGCAAGGGAGTTAAGCATTATGAACAGCTTTCGGGAGGCTCCCGAGCTGTTGGTCAGAATCGCAGGCGACGGGATGGAGGCAATAGCCTCAGTTCATCCCTTTCATGTCTGAGATTCCCCCTCCAGACGTAGTTCACAGGAACAACAACCATGTTCGACGCCTTCACCAAGGTTGTCGCCCAGGCCGATGCCCGGGGACAATTCATCAGCACCAGCGAGATCGATGCTCTCGCAGCCATGGTTTCCGACAGCAACAAGCGTCTGGATGCCGTTAACCGCATTTCCAGCAACGCTTCCAGCATTGTTGCTTCGGCTGCACGCCAGCTGTTTGCTCAGCAGCCCTCTTTGATTTCACCAGGCGGTAACGCTTACACCTCCCGTCGCATGGCAGCTTGCCTGCGTGACATGGAGATCATCCTGCGTTATGTCACCTACTCCGCTTTCACCGGCGACGCTTCCGTGATGGAAGACCGCTGCCTGAATGGCCTGCGTGAGACCTATCTGGCCCTTGGTACCCCTGGTGCTTCGGTTGCAGCCGGCGTCAACCTGATGAAGGAGGCTGCCCTCTCCATCGTCAACGACAAGGCAGGTATTTCCAATGGCGACTGCGCCTCGTTGAGTAGCGAGATCGGCACCTACTTCGATAAGGCCGCAGCATCCGTCGCCTGATCGACGCGTTAATCCGACGTCTTTCACTTCTCCCATCAACCAATGAAAACCCCTCTTACCGAAGCTGTTGCAGCAGCTGATTCCCAGGGTCGTTTCCTGAGCAACACCGAAGTTCAGGCTGCCTCCGGCCGTTTCAATCGCGCCAAAGCCAGTCTCGAAGCGGCCAAAGCCCTCACGAGTAAGGCCGATTCCTTGGTGAACGGCGCAGCTCAAGCTGTGTACACCAAGTTCCCCTACACCACTCAGATGGCGGGGCCCAATTACTCAGCAACTCCCGAAGGCAAGGCCAAGTGTTCCCGTGACGTGGGCTACTACCTGCGCATGATCACCTACTGCCTGGTCGCTGGTGGTACTGGCCCCATGGACGACTACCTGATTGCCGGTCTGGCCGAAATCAACCGTACTTTTGAGCTCTCCCCTTCCTGGTACGTGGAAGCTCTGAAGCACATCAAGTCCAACCACGGCCTCTCTGGCGACGCCGCCACTGAAGCCAACAGCTACATCGACTACGCCATCAATGCTCTGACCTGATCGGTTAGACCACAGATGTGACAGCCCTCCTCGTGGAGGGCTTTTTTTTGTTCAAACAGCTTGGGCCAGGATTCTAAAAATGACCCCAACAGAGCAGAACTTTCTCAGCTTGCTTTGCGGCGAATACAGCAATCAGCAACAAGCATTGGATAACCCTCCTTTCTTTGCACATATTTTCCTGAGATACCGACCTTTAGAGCATCTCCAACCAGGGTCTATTTTGTTAGAGCAAAGCTATGCAGTTGACCCAAAGAATCCTTACCGATTACGCATGATCAGAGCTGAGGAACAATCACCTGGAATTATTAAGTTGTGGAACCATACCTTCCGCGAGCCATCAAGATTTGCCAAAGCAACCTTTGACAAAGAATGTCGGCAGACCATTCAAGACAGCGACCTGATCTGCCTTGACCAATGTCACTACCAAGTTGAACACAAGAGCGACGGATATCATGGATCGATCGAACCAGGCTGTCGGTGTATGGTTACCCGAAATGGGCAAGAGACAGTACTGGTAAGCACTTTTCACCTCAAAGAGGACTCATTAAAAACTCTTGACCGTGGTCATGACCCAAAAACGAATGCAAGACTTTGGGGTGCCATTGCAGGTGAATTTCAATTCAAACGAACAAAATCATGGGAAGCAAAGTGGGAACAAGACATTCATTCATGAGCATGGATACAAAGACCATTTTTTAAGCACATGAGACAGTGGGGCAAGCCTATAGAATGCAAAGCAAGTTTTGTTAAACAAAACTACCTTGATTCCAATTGACTCAGTCACAGCCGCTCTTGAAGCCCTCGACCACCAAGATGCGGGTGTTCGGTATCACGGTGCTTGGTGGCTCGGGAAAAACAGGTCGATTGAGGGAGTACCACGATTGGTGGAATGCCTTCTAGACGAAAGGGACAAAACATGTACAGGTGGATACCCCCTAAGAAGGCAAGCAGCAAGATCACTGGGAATGATCAAAGACTCACGCTGTTTACCAGAGCTTCTTAAAACACTAGAAACAGATGACGTGCAATTGCATGAAGCAACACTTAGAGCCCTAATTGAAATCAAGAGTGATCAATGCTCAAGCTCACTCATTAACTACCTTGACCGAGATATTCCCAACAAACCAATAGAAGCACTTATAGAAGCTTTAACAGAGCAAAGACTGTGGGATATTTCAGAAAAGATACAACCCTTTCTTAACGACAAATCAGAAAGGATCGCCGGCTCTGCAGCAGCTTTTTTCTACAGCTACACAGGTGAGATGACCTATTTAAACAAAGTCATCTCACTTCTTGATCACCAGAATCGCTTCATCAGGCAATCCGCTGCATTCGACCTAGCCCGTATCGGAACAATCAAAGCAACAGATCCAATCCTGACTGCCAAGATCCCCAACAACGTCAAGATGTTTGCCATAAAAGCCATACTCAATAAATCACTCAGCCGAAGCTATCAAGCAGATTCTATTCCAGATACCGACCTCGCATCAATCCATTCCTCTCTCTTCAAAGCACTTGACAATCTCGCCAGAGACAACTTTTCGGGGAACCTATTGATTGAGCAAGACAACCAAATTCCAGAAACCCATCCAGGAGACGAATCAACAGAAAGCGATCTACTTTCAGATGCATTCGACAACCTAAGGTCACCATCCTTGACGAGCAGAAAATCAGGCATAAAACAACTCGTCCGTGGTGCTGATCATTTCAAAATCGATCTTCTTGATCTGTACTTCTCAGAATCAGACCAAGACATCACAATGGGGCTGATCAAGGCCATGGCTGAACTCAAAAATCCCCATTACGCAAACGCACTTATTGATGCTATTGGGGTCGAAATTGGCAATCATTGCCAAGGAAACATTCGACGCGTCGCAGCGTGCGCCCTTGGTGACATCAATTGGAACGCAAAGATTTCGTCGCAATCCCTGCATGCCGTTTTCAACAAACTTGAATGGACACTTCATTCACCTGAAGACTGGGGTTTGCGCTACAGCGCATGCTTGGCGCTGGAAGGAATTGGCAATGCCAATTCAATTGAACTCTTAAATGAAGCCAAAGCAAAAGAAACAGACCCAGTCCTCTCTGCACGCCTTGACAAGGCAATACTAAAATCAAAAAACAAGACTTCTATCCATCACATCGAAAACAAAAAAGTTCCCTAAACCTAATGATAAAAGTATTGTTCGTCTGCCTTGGCAATATCTGCCGCTCTCCAGCAGCCGAAGGCGTGTTTCTGCATCTGCTGCAGGAACGTGGTCTCAGCGATCAGTTCGTGGTGGATTCCGCCGGAACAGGCGGATGGCATGTGGGCAATCCGGCGGACCGACGGATGCAGGGAGCGGCCAACCGCCGCGGCATTCAGCTGCCCAGCCGCGCACGACAGATCAGCCTCGACGATTTCTCGAGTTTCGATCTGGTGCTGACCATGGACGACGACAATCTCACCGCCGTGCAAGGACTGGCCAGGGAAGCTGGCCCAAGGGCGACAGCCACCATCAAACCGATGCTCAGCTACGCCCGCAGCTTCTCTGAAACAGAGGTCCCCGATCCCTATTACGGAGGCGACGCGGGCTTCGAGCATGTGCTCGACCTTCTCGAGGATGCCTGTTCCAACCTGCTCGACGAGCTCAGCCCGCCGGCGTAGGCCAGGCTTCTTCGGCCACTCGAGACCGGAACTCCGTCACCAGGGCGTCGATCACAGCCGCAATGCTCATGCCATCGGTGACGAGCTCCACGGCATCCTCTGCCTGCACCAAGGGGGCTTCCTCGCGGGTGCTATCGAGATGGTCCCGTTCGGCGATCTGTGCCTCGAGCTCAGATCGCTCAGGCACCGGGAAACCCCGCTGCTCGAGATCAAGGGCTCGACGCCTGGCGCGCTCGCCCACCGTGGCCGTCAGAAACACCTTCAGATCAGCATCCGGGAAAACAGCCGTGCCGATGTCGCGACCTTCCGCCACCAAGCCACCCTTGGCACCCATTGCCTTCTGCTGTGCCGTCAGCGCTTGCCTCACGCAGCGGTGAGCCGCCACCGCCGAGACCGACGCTGTGACTTCAGGGGAGCGAATCGCGTCGCTCACGTCCTGCCCGTTCACCAAGACCTGCTGGCCGCCACCGTGCAGCGACCGCAGCTGAAGATCCAAGGCGTTCAAGAGAGCCTCAATGGACGTCGCATCCTGGGGGTCCACACCGTTTTGTTGCACCAACCAGGTGACCGACCGGTACATGGCGCCGGTATCGAGATAGACCAGCCCCAACCGCTCAGCAAAAGCCCGGGTAACGGTGCTTTTCCCGGCACCGGCCGGGCCATCAATGGCAACGAGAGGCTGGCGAGTCATCAGGAAGACATGATCGATCAAACGGGTCGTCCCGCAGCGCACCGCCGCGGCCAGCAGCGAGATGGCGGTTTCAGACCCACAGGGCTGAAGACTGAGGGGATCGACCCTCTCTACATACTCCACCTCAAGCCCCGCATCACACAGGCTCCTGCGGACTGAATCCTTGGGATCGTTCTGATCAGCACGGCGCAAAGCTGCTGGCAGAGCAGCAGCCCGCTCACGATCCGCAGCAGAGAGGTACTGGTTGCGGGAACTCAATGCCAGGCCATCCGCTTCACGAAGCGTGGGAACCCCCTGCACCGCCAGGTTCAAATCCAGATCAGCGACCAGCCGGCGCAGGATCACGAGCTGCTGCCAATCCTTTTCACCCAGCCAAAGACATGAGGGCTTCACCAGCTGCAGGAGACGGGCCACGACTGTGACCACACCATCAAAGTGACCTGGACGGGATGCGCCGCAGAGATGGGACTGGAGGGCGGCCGGCGCTGACCGGGACACAACTGAATTGAGTCCACCGGGGTAGACCGTGTCGACAGTCGGAGCCCAGAGGGCGTTGGCGCCACTGCCTTGGGCTAAAACCCGATCCGCCTCGAGCGTGCGGGGGTAGCGGTCAAAATCTTCGGTAGGACCGAATTGGAGTGGGTTGACGAACACACTCACAAGAACAGGGCCTTGTTGGGCAGCTCGGCGAATCAGCTGGCCGTGACCTTCATGCAAACCACCCATGGTGGGCACGAATTGAAGCGGTCCACGGAGGCCAGTCCGGAAGATCTCCAGCTCGGCTTGCGTGGAGAGAACAACAAGGCTCAGCGCAGCACCTCAAGCTTGACTTGGGCAATTCCAGAGGCGGTCAGCCCAAGATCGGAGGCGGCGCCGTGGCCAAGGTCGATCACACGGTGATAAACGAAGGGCCCACGATCATTGATGCGAATGACAGCGCTTCGCCCGTTCCAAAGATTGGTCACACGAACCTTGGTGCCGAAGGGAAGCGTGCGATGGGCCGCCGTCATCGTGCCGGGCTGATAGACCTCGCCATTCGCTGTTCGGTTGCCATAAAAACCGGGGCCGTACCAACTGGCTTCTCCGGTGATGACTTTGACGACGTCAGGGACGACCCTCAGCTTGGGCTTAGGGAGCTCCGCTGCAGGGGGTGCATCGACTTGCTTGACCTCTGCAGGAGAGAGCGTTGCCTGCAACTCAGACACCTGTGGCTCGACGACCAGATCGAGGGGATCCAGGCGTTCTGCACCATCAACAGCAAGAAAATCGCTTGCCACCACGGGCAAGAGTGCAGCACTACCTGAAATCGCTCCGGAGAGCGTGGCCACCGTCAGAAGGACTCGCATGCAGAGCGGCTTGACCAACGAAGCGGAACTGAAGTCGCAGTTCTCGAGCGTTGACTGGCCTAATCAAACAGTTGCTTGAGAACCTAAAAAAACCGCTCCCGAAAGAAAATGGGGCCCCATCGCCATGACCGTCACAACAACCCAAGCCCGACTGCACCGGCAATCCCTGCACTGACTGGCAGATCAACGCCCAAAAGCAAGCCCCCACGCATAAGCCGGGAACAAAGGGACGATAAGCAGATCGAATCAGAAGCTGTGCCGGCAGCTCAAGCCGCACAGGTGCCCCGGCATTGCAGGATCATTGCAACGGATTCATTCCATGGATTACAAGAGCGCTGGAGTTGACGTTGAAGCCGGACGTGCGTTCGTGCAGCGCATCAAGGCGTCTGTGGAAGCCACCCACCGACCCGAGGTCATCGGAGGCCTTGGGGGATTTGGGGGGCTGATGCGCCTCCCCAGCGGCCTGCGAAAGCCCCTGCTGGTGTCGGGCACCGATGGCGTCGGAACCAAATTGGAGCTTGCCCAAGAGCATGGCAGCCATCACGGCGTGGGCATCGACCTGGTGGCGATGTGCGTCAACGATGTGATCACCTCAGGAGCAGCGCCTCTCTTTTTTCTGGATTACATGGCCACTGGCGCGCTGGCGCCGTCGGCGATGGCTGAGGTCGTGGAGGGAATCGCCGATGGATGCAGGCAAAGCGGCTGTGCCTTGCTCGGTGGAGAAACCGCGGAGATGCCGGGGTTCTATCCCAAGGGGCGCTACGACCTCGCCGGCTTTTGCGTGGCCGTCGTCGAAGAAGACCAACTCATTGACGGCCAGCGCATCCAGCCTGGCGACAGCGTGATCGGTGTGGCCAGCAGCGGCGTGCACAGCAATGGCTTCAGCCTGGTGCGCAAGGTGCTGCAACGCGCCAATGCTGATGCGAGCACCGTTTATGGCGATGACCAGCGGCCTCTGATCAGCGACCTACTGGCAGCCACAACCCTGTATGCCGACCTCGTGCAACATCTGCTGCAGGGCGGATGTGAGCTGCACGGAATGGCCCACATCACAGGCGGGGGACTACCGGAAAACCTGCCGCGGTGCCTGCCAGAAGGCTTATCTGCTCGCATCGACGCCACCAGCTGGACCAGGCCTCCACTCTTCCGCTGGCTTCAGGACGCAGGAGACATTCCCGAACGGGACCTCTGGCACACGTTCAACCTCGGCATCGGTTTCTGTCTGGTTGTGCCGGCAGGGAGCGAAGGCACTGTCATCGATTACTGCCGCGTCAAACAACATCAGGCCTGGGTGATTGGCGACGTGTCGTCCAAGTCCAACGCCCCGGGCAACACAACGGCTCTGGAGGGGGTGCCCGCCTGATTGCGTCAATTTCAGACGGGTTCAATGCAGCTGAGCACCAGAACGGAAAGGATCGAATAGGGTGCTGCCAAGCACATCGGAATCTTTTCCGATAGCAACGTCAATACATTTATTTGTCAATGCCTTTTGATAAGCCCCAGCGCATCACGCGACGTCGATCGTCTGCAGGACCGGTTCCACCAAGACGCCCATTAGCTTCCGGACAAGACAGGCAACAGGGCTACAGGCAGGGTGCAAGGCCTACATTTCTCACACTGCGAGATCACGGCAAGGTCTTCGTGGCCGACATGCCATACCTCTCAGATGGGCAGTTAGCCCACATCGGGAAAGAAGCCGAAGAGGTTTTGGAAAGCCTTGAAAGGCGGATTCAAGACATGGAGCAGGAGCTCAGTCACGGCCCTCAGGAGCGCGACACCCTGATCAAGGCGTGCACCAAACGCGACGTCACCCGACGATTCATCCGCGCCATTCAGGACGAGCAGGAGAACCGTCAGAACAACCCTGCTTTAAAGAGCGCTGCAAGCGAATCCCTACCTCGCACATTTCTGGAGGTCGCCCGACATCGACTGCCCGGGGCAACCTTCGATTCACTCCTGCAAGAAGCGCTAACCGCCTGCGCTCAACAGCAGGAGGCCTCCCCCGCTCCCACTCCCCGGGAACCCTCCGAAGACAAGGTCATTCCGATTCGCACCAACGGAGACAGCCTCCCAGTCGTGGTGAGTCCAGCCCCCGAATCCGCCTCGGAGGCCTGAGCATCTCGCTTAGCGACTCTGGAATGGATTAGCGGGCATCCGCTCGCTGCAACTGCAGCGGGCAGCATCCAAACGCTGGCATTCCTGCGTCGACAAGGACCACTGCAGTGCACCGGCAACATCCCTTGCTTGGTTCGGAGTTCGTAGCCCAGGAATCGGCGTCGTACCCATTGCTCTGCACCAGTTCAAGGCGACTTGCACCATCGTTGCCCCATGCTCGATCGCGATGGCATGCATCACCCTGCGCAGCTCAAAACTTGCGGGGAGGAGTCGCCGGAACAGACGACGTCTCAACCAGGTTGCGGGAAGCGTCTGCTCAGCCCCGGGAGGACATCCAAGGACGCCGAAGGCCAGAGGGCTGTAAGCCAAAACCTCCACATCCCTGTCCCTGCTGACGGCGATCAACTCGAGCAGCTGATCATCCCCAGGCGCCAGGAGTGAACACTGAACCTGAACACTGCGCAGGGAAACACCGCGTTCCAACAGACGGTTGTGGATCAACGCCAAGCGCTGGGGGCCCAAATTGGACAGCCCCAGCTCGGAGACCCGGCCACAAAGCACGAGCTCAGCCAAGCCATCGAGAAGGCCTGCCTCTTGCCAAGGCGCATAGCGAGCGGTGCTCCAGTGCAACTGCACCCGCTGGAGCTGCCCTTTGAGACGCTTTCGGCTGGCCTCAAAGGCGGCATCGAATCCTCGACGGCCCCATCTCCAGGGGAAGGGTGCCAACTTTGTCGCGACCGTCAGCTGGGATCGACGAAGGGCTGGCAACTCAGCAATGAATTCGCCAAGAAGCTCTTCACTGCGCCCAGTCAGCCTCCCCGTGCCATAGGAATCCGCTGTATCCACCAGGTTGAGCCCAGAACTAAGGGCCTGTCGAAACGTGTCGCGCAGTCGGCCATCGTCCCGCTCGGGGTCGTATCCCCAAACCGCCTTGTTACCCCAGGCCCAGGTGCCAAAACCGATGCCGTTCAACGGGGCGACGCTGCTGCCAGCCATGATCGCCTTCATCTCGTCCAGCTGCGTCATGACCGCATCCCCCGCACAGGAGCCTGCGACATCGCCCGATCAGGCTGTGGAGGGATCGTCTGCAGACGAGGAACGCATCCTCTGCAACCACTGCCGAAGAACCGCCAGCAACGGCATTCGCTGCCTGGGCATGTGCGTCGCCGACAGCGATTACTGATGATCCGCCTGTGGCTGGCTTCCCTGCTGCTCGCCGTTCCTGCAACGGCCAATCCAATGCTGACCTTTGGCCGCTTGGAGCACACGCCTTCAAAATGCCGCATCGTTGTCGACGGGCGTCCCTTGGATTGCAAGCGCCTCCAGATCAGTGCGAACGGAAGTAGTGGCCTGCGGCTTCGCTTCATCGGAGACGATGAGGCGACGGGGGGCAGTTTTCAATTGAGCTTCGTGAGCCTTGATGGAGACCAGGGCAGTCCGCTTCTCTGCGACCGCTCCGGCTGCCGCTTGGATCAGCGCAGCTGGAGCGCGAGCCTGCTCAGCACCGCATGGGCCCGCTTTGACGCCAGAGGACTTCCCACGGGCCTGCCAGTGGCACGCACAGCCACTGGAAGCTGTTGGATTGATGCCGAAACCGTCAACTGCGAGAGTCACTCACGCAACATTCCCGCAATGAGCGCGGAGGCTCAACTGTGACGAGGATTCAAAGGCGGCACCCAGATTCGAACTGGGGATAAAGGATTTGCAATCCTCTGCCTTACCACTTGGCCATGCCGCCGCTGGGGAACAGCCGCTCCCATCAGGGGATCGTATCAGCCATGCCCCTGGCTCTCTGCTGTTTCTCTGCAACGGCCACGGAGAAGACCTGATCACCCTGCGGATCATCCAGGCCGTCCATCGACGTGCTCCCCGACTTTCCCTAGCCGTGCTTCCTCTGGTGGGAACGGGCCGTGTTTTTGATGCTGCGGTTGAGCAGGGATGGTTAACGCGCATGGGGCCGAAAGCGGCTCTACCAAGCGGTGGATTCAGCAACCAAAGCCTGCGGGGACTGCTGGCGGACCTCAGCGCTGGTCTTCCAACCCTGAGCTGGAGCCAGTGGCGCCTGGTGCGCCGCATGGGTCATCACCACCAACCCATCGTTGCTGTCGGCGATCTGCTGCCGCTGCTGATGGCCTGGAGCAGTGGCTCCCCTTTTGGTTTCATCGGCACCCCCAAGAGCGACTACACCTGGCGCAGCGGGCCCGGACGGGCAAGAAGCGACTGCTACCACCTGCTCAAAGGCAGTGAATGGGATCCCTGGGAATGGAGCTTGATGCGCTCGCGGCGCTGTCGAGTTGTGGCCATGCGTGATCGCCTCACGGCCCGTGGCCTGCGCCGCAAAGGAGTGGATGCTCTGTCTCCGGGCAATCCGATGATGGATGGCCTACGGATTCATCCGTTGCCGTCGGCCCTAGAACGCTGCCGACGGGTGCTCCTGCTTTGCGGCAGTCGCATGCCGGAGGCCCAGCGCAACCTGCAGCGGTTGGTGCGTAGCGCCATGGCGCTGTCCGGCCGTGTGCCGATGGCACTGCTCGTGGCCGTCGGCGCCCAACCCGATGCAGAGGCCCTGAGCGACAGTCTTGAACAACTGGGTTTTCGACGCAGCCTGCCGCCTTCGGACCAACTGGGTGCCGAAGCGTGCTGGGTGAAAGGAGCCTGCCTGGTGCTGATCGGGCGAGGTTGCTTTGACCAATGGGCCGGCTGGGCGGAAGCCGGCATCGCCACCGCCGGAACGGCGACGGAACAATTGGTGGGGCTAGGCATTCCTGCCCTGTCCCTGCCGGGACGAGGACCACAGTTCAAGCCAGGCTTCGCCCGCCGTCAGAGCCGCCTGTTGGGGGGAGCGGTTCGTCCGTGCTCTGACGAATCCGAGCTCACCAGACGGCTCGAATACCTCCTGGATGACCCGGCACTCCGCTCCCACTTGGGACGAATCGGTGCTCAGCGGATGGGACCTGCAGGAGGGAGCGATCAGCTGGCACGCCTCATCCTGGATCGCTTCAACGGATACTGAAGACCCCCGGTTGGATGCGATGGCTGCGATTCAAGACCCCACCCTCGTCAAACTTTGCGCTCAGCTGGCGAGTCGATTGAGCATCAGCCTCGCCAGCGCCCGTCGCCAGGTCGAGCAAGCCGCGGCCCGTGAAGGTCATCGCGATGTGCAGGGGCGACGGGCGACGGCTGAATCCATGCTGGCCGCCCTCGACAACGACAACGGTGAGCACGCCCGTCAGCTGAACACGTTGTTGGAGCACAGCGAAGGAGATGGCAATTTCATGCTTGAAGACTGACTTCAGTGCTCAAAGATCTGGTGAAAACGCTGCCGGTCCAACTCGGCAACCACCGGAACGCATTGAAAACAGCGCTGAGCCAAATCCCAGCGCCCTTCCCGTCGCAGCATCTGTTCCAAACGCTCCCGGGCCGGCAAGAGATATCGGACGTCGTTAGCGGCATAGGCCAGCTGAGCATCCGTGAGTTCGTCCACACGGCCCCAATCACTGCTCTGGGCGCCCTTATCAAGCTCAACACCCACCAATTCCATCACCAGATCCTTGAGGCCGTGGCGGGGGGTGTAGGTCCGCCCGAGCCGACTCCCGACCTTGGTGCAAAAGACAGGATCCACCGCAATCCCCAAACCGGCGGCGAGAGCTGCCACATCAAACCGTGCGAAGTGAAACACCTTCTCCACAGTGGAGGCCTCAAAAAGGCGCTTCAGGTTGGGCGCCTCGGTCTGGCCCAAGCCAATGCGGACGCAGGCGACACGGTCTTCTGCGTCCGCAATTTGAACCAGACAAAGCCGGTCACGGCCATGGATCAATCCCATCGCTTCGGTATCGACCGCAAGCCGCGGGCACTGCAAATAGCGCTCCGTCCAAGCTGCATCTAGATCGCGATCAAAGACGGCGAATTCCGCAGGGGACGAGGACTGCTCAGCCATGGCTTCAAGGATGGATATGGCCAGTGTGGCCAACCGCCTCTACAGCAAGTCTCAAGACTCTCCTCTTGAATCTCGAAATGAGATCGCATTTGATTGGGGGAGTTACCCCTCGCCTGTGTTCTCCCGCAGAAAGCCATCGCGCACCTGCCTGGCAGACATCGAGCAGTACTTCCACCAGCCACCGCCACAATTTCTCGACCTGGAACTGGCTGTCTGCTGGATCCTTGAGTGCCTGCTCAAAGACGACAACTATCCCTCCGCGCTCCTGCAGAAGTTGATCCAGGAAGAGCCACAACTGCGGCTCTCTGAAACCGTGCTGCAGCAGGCTCTGGATTTTCTCGAGCAACAGGGCTCAATTAGCAGCTACACCCAACGCTGCCCGAGTCGTGGACGACCACGGCGCATGCTGCATCTTCAATCGGATGCCCGCAATGAAGCCGAGCGACTCATGGCCCCCTGGCGCAGCTGGCTGGACGCACACCGATTCGCGTTGAACTAAGCGATTCAGCCTGCGAAAGGCTTAAAAAGGTTCATCACGATCGGGATGCCATGCCTGCAGGATTCCAATCCACTCTCCTGCTGACCGTTCTGCTGGCGATTGGCCTGGTGTTCTTCCTGCGGGCAGCAAGCAAAGACAGAACCACTGTTGTGGACGTGATGTCTCCCCAACCGCCCTTGACCGTTCTCGACGGGCTCAGCGCTTGGCTGGAGGCTCGCGGTTGGAGCCGAGATGGCGGAGATGCAGAGCGGCAGGTGCTCCGCTTTAAGGGGAAGGTGGCATCCAGCCAACCCCTGGCCGTCCTGCTGTCTCTACTGGCTGCCATCGGCTCCGCTTGCTTCGCCCTGGTTCTGCGTCAGCTGTCACCACAACTGCACTGGTGGCCCCTGCTGTTGATTGGTTTCGGACCTATGGCAGGAGCTCTTTACACAAGGCGAGCCTCACGCACAGAAGCCTTAGAACTGCAGTTGCTACCTCCTCCAGAGGGAGAAGGCAGCGCCATTCGCTTGCGGGCCCATCGCGACGAATTGATCGCGATCGAACTGGAACTGGCCGAGACCCTTGAACTCGCCAGTGATGGATCCCTGCTCTCCTCCCCCATCTGAACCATGCGTCTGCCGGCCTGGATTCAACGGCGTCGCTTTGCCACAGGCCTTGCCATCACAGGGCTGTCCCTGGTGACGCTCGCCATGACCAAGGCTGCTGAACAGCGCAATTGGCTGAGCGCACCAGGGTCGAAAGAGCAACCACCAGAGCAACTAGCGCCGGCACCGCCAGAGCCAAAACCCTGTCCCGCGCCCGCCACGCCAGACCCGCTGCTGGGCCCGCGCACGAAGGAATCCGGGAGCTGGATCGGTAGCAGCCCTGTTCAAACCAACTTGCCGATCGTCGTCATGGCAGGACACGCCGACTCCCAGGGCACCGCCAGTCCCGGAACACCGGGTTATGCCGTGGATCAGCAAAACCGTCCGCCGATGCAACCGGGCATTCGGGATGAGCTGTTCTGGAACCGCGAGGTTCAGGCTGCTGTTGTCAGCCAAGGCAAAGCACGTGGCTTGAACATCCGGTCTTACACCCCTCCCTCAATCACCATCGCCAACGACAACCACCCTTCCACCAACTGGTCGAAAGCCAAAGTGTTTTCCGAACGCGGGGAATATGTACTAGAAATCCATTTCGACGCCTACCGGCCCCATGGCTTCGGCTCAGGCCTGATTCCCGTGCTCGCGAACGTGCGTGCACTCAATGTCGTCGATGAAAGCTTGGCCAAGGCCTTTGGACGATTCCCAAGGAATTTTCGAGGAGGCCTTGGAGGTCCAAGGCGCGGCATCGGGATTCTTGAAATCGCCATGCTTGAACCCCCGCTTGAAACGAAGCTCAGGGATCCGAGCACAAGGGAGCAAACCGTGAACTGCCTGGCCGAGCGCGTGGTGAACGCGCTCGTTCAGGGCGTCAGTTAGTTGATCGCTCCATGGGGGCGGCAGCGGTCGTCGAGGGTGGAATCCCCAAACCAATCCTGAGGCTTGGTGAACAGCTCGGTCAGCAGGGCCTCCCTTGATCCGGCCTCTGCGGTGTAGCCATACTCCCAGCGCACGAGCGGAGGCAGAGACATCAGGATCGACTCCGTACGCCCATTGGTCTGCAATCCGAAAATCGTGCCGCGATCCCAGACCAGGTTGAATTCCACGTACCTGCCACGGCGATAGAGCTGGAACTCTCTCTCGCGGTCGCCATAAGCCATCGGGTGACGCTTCTCAACGATGGGTGCATAGGAGGGCAAGAAGGCTCTGCCGTTGGCCTGGCCGAGCGAGAACAGCTGCTCCCAGCTCAACGGCCTTGCCCCCAAACGTGCAGACACCTGAGCGGCTGGGCCCGCCGGGTCCTGTCCCTTGTAAAGCGTGCCGTTGGCATCTTGATAGTCGTAAAAAATGCCGCCGACGCCGCGGGTCTCACCACGGTGCTTCAAAAAGAAGTACTCATCGCACCAGGGCTTGAAGACCTTGTGCAGATCCGGATGGACCGAATCACAGGCCGCCTGATGGGTGCGATGAAAATGGCGTGCATCGTCGAGGAAGGGGTAATAGGGGGTCAGGTCGGCGCCCCCTCCAAACCACCACACCGGGCCAGCTTCGAAATAGCGGTAATTGAGGTGAACCGTTGGGATGTAGGGGTTACGCGGATGCAGCACCATCGACGTTCCCGTGGCGAACCAGGGATGACCCTTCGCCTCCGGACGCTGCTTGAGGATGGATGGGGGCAGTTCTTCCCCTTGAACCTCTGAGAAATTCACGCCGCCTTGTTCAAAGACACGACCCTCACGCATCACCCTGGAGCGGCCACCACCCCCTTCAGGCCGCACCCAACTTTCCTCTGCAAAGCGACCTTCACCATCGAGAGCTTCCAGACCAGAGCAGATCTCGTCTTGAATCCCCATCACCATTGCCCGAGCCCGATCTCTGGAGTCGCTGGGAGGAAGCTCGAGGGTGGAGTTGCTGACACCCACGTCCTGGCGTCCGAGGACGCGGCGAATCAGGGAGCGGACCATGTGTCAGAGACTGAAGACATCGAAACCTAACCAAGTCACCCCAGGCCTGGACAAGCATCCGTGAGGGACTGTCACGGGCGACGCCCCTAGGATCCGGCTTGCCCTAATGAAACTGATGAACCCGGTCGAGCAGGCCACCCACGCCCTCCAGCAAGTCAAAGATGCCGGCAGTGGCAAATCGGCACTGGAACTCGGCTGGATCGAACAAATCCGCATCAGCCCGCCGCGGGCCGTGTTTCGCCTCAGCCTTCCCGGCTTCGCCCAAGGTCAGAGAGACCGAATCGTGACCGAGGCACGGGACACTCTGCTGAGCATCGACGGCATCGACGACGTCCAGATTGAGATCGGCCAACCACCAAGCCAGGGGGGAATTGGGCAAGCAGGCCACGGACAGCCGGCTGAACGGCAGTCGATCCCAGGAGTGCGCCAAGTGATTGCTGTGAGCAGCGGCAAGGGAGGCGTCGGCAAGAGCACTGTGGCGGTCAATCTGGCCTGCGCACTCGCCCAGACCGGCCTGCGGGTTGGGCTCCTGGACGCCGATATCTACGGACCCAACGCACCAACCATGCTGGGTGTGGCTGATCAAACGCCGGAGGTGCAGGGAAGCGGAGATCAGCAGCGGATTGTTCCGATCGAAACCTGCGGAATCGCCATGGTGTCCATGGGTCTGCTGATCGATGATCACCAGCCCGTGATCTGGCGTGGCCCGATGCTGAACGGCATTATTCGTCAGTTTCTCTACCAGGCCGAATGGGGTGAAAGGGACGTTCTTGTCGTCGACCTGCCACCGGGCACCGGTGATGCGCAGTTGTCCCTGGCCCAGGCAGTTCCGATGGCAGGAGTTGTGATCGTGACCACCCCGCAGCAGGTATCCCTGCAAGATGCGCGAAGGGGACTTGCCATGTTCCGGCAGATGGGCATTCCCGTCCTCGGCGTGGTGGAGAACATGAGCGCCTTCATTCCTCCGGATCGTCCCGACTGCCGTTATGCCCTCTTCGGCAGTGGCGGCGGAGCCCAACTCGCCTCCGACTACGACGTTCCTCTTCTGGCCCAAATTCCGATGGAAATGCCTGTGCAGGAAGGTGGAGACACAGGACGGCCGATCGTGATCAATCGCAGCGAATCAGCCAGCGCCGCAGAGTTCAAGGGGCTCGCAGATGCAGTGCTGAAGGCCGTCACCCAGCCCGCCTGACGATGTTCAGCCGACGTGACCGCCGCAGACCGCACCGGGAGTGGGTGCTCTGGGGTGTTCCGATCGGGATGATCGCCATCGCCGGGGTGCTGATCGCCAGCACACAACGCCAGGCGGACTACGCCGACTGGTATCACCACTGGATCACCGCGGCCTTTGGGGTGCTGCTGGCGCTGGGACTGGAACGCCTGCCACTTCAGCGGCTCCGACCGCTGCTACTTCCCGTCTATAGCTTGACCGTGATCAGTCTGGTAGCGGTACGGGTCATTGGAACCACGGCGCTGGGGGCCCAACGCTGGATCAGCATCGGCGGGGTTCATGTTCAGCCGTCGGAATTCGCCAAGATCGCCGCGATCCTTCTTGTGGCAGCGGTGTTGTCACGACACCCGGTGGAACGACCGATCGATCTCATGCGTCCGCTGGGCGTGATCGCCGTGCCATGGCTCCTGGTGTTCATCCAGCCTGATCTGGGCACATCCCTTGTGTTCGGCGCCCTGATGCTCACGATGCTCTATTGGTCGGGAATGCCAATTGAGTGGGTGATTCTTTTGCTGTCACCGCTGGTGACTGCCCTTCTCTCAGGGCTTCTCCCCTGGGCCATGGGGATCTGGATCCCACTAATGGTCGTTGTCGCCTACCGCTCCCTGCCCTGGAAGCGCCTGGCGGCAACAGCAACCTTGGCCATCCACAGCGCCATGGCTGCAGTGACGCCATGGCTTTGGATGCATGGCCTGAAGGACTACCAACGGGATCGTTTGGTGCTGTTCCTTGACCCCAGCAAGGATCCCCTCGGCGGGGGGTATCACCTCCTTCAGAGCACCGTGGGCATCGGTTCAGGCGGCGTCTTGGGGACGGGCCTTCTTCAGGGGCAACTGACCAAACTGCGGTTCATTCCCGAACAGCACACCGATTTCATCTTCAGCGCTCTAGGGGAGGAGACGGGGTTTGTTGGATGTCTCCTCGTGGTTCTTGGCTTTGCTGCATTGATGGCGCGGTTGCTTCAAGTCGCGCGCAATGCCCGCACCGACTTCGAATCGCTTGTGGTGATCGGAATCGGCACGATGCTGATGTTTCAAGTGGTGGTGAACATCTTCATGACCATTGGCCTGGGCCCTGTCACTGGAATCCCCCTGCCCTTCCTGAGCTATGGGCGCTCAGCGATGGTTGTGAATTTCATCGCCCTCGGCCTCTGCATGTCTGTGGTTCGGCAGAGCCGTCGCTCCTTGGCACAACTCCGTTGACCGGACCAACCTTTACCGACCTGCGGCAACGACTGGCGCAGGATGTGCCCCAGGGTCGCTGCGATGAGATCGGTGTCCGACGGCTTTGGTGGGCAGCTCTGGAGACCCTGCAACAGGACCTGCTTGAGCGCGGCATTGAACGTGGAATCTGGCTAGCGGCGCCCCTGCCAGCTCTCTACGAACCGGAGTTGCTGAAACATCTGCAGGGATGGGTCTGGGCTCCAGAGCGCCTGGATCAATTGAGTCCTCATCCAACGGCCCTACCTGGACGGTCAAGCAGCGATGAGCCAGGCACACTGCAGGGATGCCAACGCTTGTCCCTGCGCCGCGATGACGGAGATGATCCCCTGCTGCTGGTAATCACGCCCGAGGTCCAAGTCGCCCTGGCCCTGCACGGCCCCGCCCAGAAACGCCAGTTGCTGATGCGTTCTGACCCGGAAACACTCAGTGATGTTCTGCTGCAGCTCGGGCGTCGGCTGGAGCATCAGTCACCGGCAGAGGCCGATCAGCTGCGCAAAGCACTCGAATCCATCGGCACCCTTCAGGGCAATGGATCCTGGTCAGAACAGTTCTGGCCCCGCCTAACTGAACGGCTCACCGGAACAGCCCCGGGGCTGATGCTGCAACCCATCCAGGCCGAGCGCCCACCAGAAGACCCCAGCCATGGCGATCTGAATTTGCTGGAAGCCATCACCCATGAGGTGAGAACCCCTCTAGCAACGATCAGAACATTGATCCGGTCTCTGCTGCGGCGGAAGGATCTGCCCGAAGTCGTCGTGAATCGCTTGCGTCAGATCGATGTTGAATGCAGCGAACAGATCGACCGATTTGGCCTGATCTTCCATGCCGCCGAGCTTCAACGGGAGCCCAACGAAGCCAATTTGGCCCGCACGGATTTACACGCCATCCTCACCGCCCTTGCACCCAGCTGGACGGAACAACTGGATCGGAGAGGAATCAGCCTTGAGCTGGACCTCACCGCTGACCTGCCGGCCATTCTCAGTGACTCCCGACGGCTGGAACCGATGTTGGGAGGTCTGATCGACCGCTGCACCAGAGGGCTAGCCCCCTGCAGTCAGCTGACACTTCATCTCCAAGCGGCGGGCCCGCGAGTGAAGCTTCAACTCCATGTGGAGCATCCCAACAGAACCTCAGCCACCGAGCCCGGCACAGCTCCCCAACGCGAGGAAGTAGGGACAGTCCTGAGCTGGGATCCCAGCACTGGAAGCCTGCAGTTGAGTCAGGATGCAACCCGCCAAATGATGGCCAGCCTGGGGGGGCGCTATCAGTCCAGACGTGATCGCGACATCACCGTTTTCTTCCCCGTACACACCCCAGGAAACTGATCAATATGTTGTCGGGTGTGAAGCTTGCTTTCGGAGAGCAAAAGAGCAACCGATGACGGTGCTACTTTCCAGTCGTAACGGCTCTTGTGGATTCCTTCAGCCATGGCAGCAACGGCGTTGAATGGTCAACTTCCTCATCACATCGCCAGCACTGGCGGACTTCTGAACTCAGCAGAGACTGAAGAGAAATACGCGATCACCTGGACCAGCAAGACAGAACAGGCTTTCGAGCTCCCCACCGGTGGGGCTGCCTTGATGAACTCAGGCGAAAACCTGATGTATTTCGCCCGCAAAGAGCAGTGCCTCGCCCTCGGCACCCAGCTGCGCACCAAATTCAAGCCCCGGATTGAGGACTACAAGATCTACCGGATCTACCCCGGTGGTGACACCGAGTTCCTGCATCCCAAGGATGGTGTTTTCCCCGAAAAGGTGAACGAAGGGCGTTCCATGGTCGGGCACAACGCCCGTCGCATCGGCGAAAACGTCAACCCTGCCAACATCAAGTTCAGCGGACGCAACACATTCGATTCCTGAACGATCAATCTCCAAGCCCGGAGGTCGTGATCTTCGGGTCTTGGCTGCGATGATCAGGAGATGTTCAGTCCCGATCGCGACGCCTTTCATCAGGCGGTTTGCAGTGGCGCCAACCTGATCCCTCTGGCTCAGAGTTGGCCCGCAGATCTAGAAACACCCCTCACCACCTGGATCAAGGTGGGAGAGGGTAGGCCTCCTGGTGTTTTGCTGGAGTCTGTCGAAGGAGGTGAAACCCTCGGACGCTGGAGTGTGATCGCCTGCGATCCCCTCTGGACAGCATCAGCCAGGAATGACCGTCTGACACGCACCTGGCGCGATGGTCGTAAAGACGAGTTCACGGGCAACCCGTTTGAATCACTCCGCGACTGCTTAGCTCCTTACGCCTGCGTCAACCTGCCGGGGTTGCCCCCTCTGGGACAGCTCTATGGCGTTTGGGGCTACGAACTGATCCAATGGATTGAACCAACTGTTGCGGTGCATCCCCGAGCCGCGGCCGATCCCCCGGACGGGATCTGGATGCTGATGGACGCACTCCTGATCTTTGATCAGGTGAAACGGCAGATCACGGCCGTCGCCTTCGGCGACTTGTCCGATGGCGCGGATGAGGAACAGGCCTGGCGGTCCGCCATCGGACGGATTGAAGACCTGCGCCAACGGATGGATGCACCTCTTCCGGCCGTCCAACCGCTGACCTGGGATGCCAGAAGCAAAGAACTTCCCGCCGTGCGCTCCAACCGCAGCCGCGATGAATTCGAAGCCGCCGTCGACACTGCCAAAGAACACATCGCGGCCGGCGATGTCTTTCAACTGGTGATCAGTCAGCGCCTTGAGACCGACGTTCCTCAGTCGCCCCTGGAGCTGTATCGCAGTTTGCGGATGGTGAATCCATCTCCCTACATGGCGTTCTTCGACTTTGGGGACTGGCAACTGATCGGCTCAAGCCCGGAGGTGATGGTTCAAGCCGAGCCTGCAGCAGATGGCATCCATGCCAGCCTGCGGCCCATAGCGGGCACCCGACCTCGGGGAGCCACGCCACTAGAGGATCGAGAGCTGGAAGCTGATCTGCTGGCCGACCCCAAAGAGCGCGCTGAGCACGTGATGCTGGTTGACCTGGGACGCAATGACCTCGGCAGGGTCTGCCAACCCGGAAGCGTGGCAGTGCAAGACCTCATGGTGATCGAGCGCTACTCACACGTCATGCACATCGTCAGCCAAGTCGAAGGACGCCTGGCCCCGACGCACGATGTGTGGGATTTGCTGATGGCGGCCTTTCCCGCCGGCACCGTCAGCGGCGCACCGAAGATCCGTGCCATGCAACTCATCCATACGCTTGAGCCCGATGCGCGCGGCCCCTATTCCGGGGTCTATGGATCCGTCGATCTGGCCGGAGCCCTCAACACGGCCATTACGATCCGAACCATGGTGGTGCAACCACGAGACGGCGGTGGATGCCGGGTCAAAGTTCAGGCCGGGGCCGGCATCGTTGCCGATTCACAACCGACGGCTGAATTCGAGGAAACCCTGAACAAAGCACGGGGAATGCTGACAGCACTGGCTTGCCTGAACCCGCCGGGATGACAGCTCAAAACCTTCTACTGAAAGGCTTCGAGGTCGAACTGTTCACCGGTCAGCCCAACGGAGCCAACGTCGGCGTCGCCACCGACGTTGCCAGGGAACTGCCTGGCTTCGTAACAGAACCGGACAGTCGCAATCTCGAATACATCACCGAACCGATCAGGGATTACGCCGAACTCCCCGAGGCACTGCTCGCGCCCCGACGGGAATTAAGGCAGTGGCTGCACGAGCGGGAGCTCACGCTTCTACCAGGCAGCACCATGAGTTTGGGAGACAGCAGCCGGTTCGAACGCTCGGACCCCGGCAATGCGTATCACGCTCTCATCGAGCGGCTTTACGGCACCAGGGTCGTGACGGCCAGCATTCACATCAACCTCGGCATCACAGATCTGAACTGGTTGTTTGCGGCGGTCCGGCTCGTGCGCTGCGAGGCGGCTCTCCTGCTCGCCATGAGCGCCAGTTCCCCCTTTCTGGATGGGCGCAGCACAAGCCACCACTCCCAGAGATGGCATCAATTCCCCCTAACGCCGCAATCGGTTCCCCTATTTCGGGATCACGACCACTACATCCAGTGGGTGGAGGAGCAACTGGCCACGGGGGCCATGCGCAACGAACGTCACCTATGGACGTCCGTTCGTCCCAATGGTCCGCGACGCCCGTACGACCTCAACCGACTGGAATTACGCATCTGCGATCTCATCACCAATCCCCATGAGCTGCTGGCGATCACCTGCCTGCTTGAGCTGCGGCTTCTGGCCCTCAGACAGGACATGACTCGCCTCGATCCCCTTTGCAACAGCGTCCTATCCGCGGATGAGCTGGCCCAGCTGGCTGACAGCAATGATGCAGCCGTCGCTCAATCAAGCCTGAAGGCTGAACTCAAGCATTGGCGGGATGGCCGTGCGATCACCTGCAAGGACTGGCTTGAGGAGCTGCTTGATGAGCTCGCTCCCCTCGCCGAATCCCTCCAGCTCAGTGCTTATTTGAAGCCGTTGGATGCACTGCTGACCCACGGCAATCAGGCCATGCGCTGGGAAGCGGCTCATGCCCGGGGCCAATCCATCGATGACTTGCTTCAGGAGGGGATCCAGCTGATGCAGCAGGAAGAACAACAGATAACCACCGGGGAACCCTGTTTGGGATGATCATGTTGAGTCCGTCGCAGCGTGGAGACTTCATGCCCGAGTCCACCACCCATGTCTCCGACAACGAGACAACACGCTTGAACGGTGGTGCATCCGGTGCCGGGCAGCTTCTTCAGCACCGTCTGGATCTGATTGAAGACCTGTGGAAAACGGTGCTGCGCAGTGAGTGCCCACCGGAGCAGAGCGAACGTCTGCTGCGACTCAAACAACTCAGTGACCCTGTCTCCTTAGAGGGACGGGACGGCGACAGCACGAGCGAAGCGATCGTCGAGCTGATCCGAGCCATGGATCTTTCAGAAGCCATCTCGGCGGCCCGCGCCTTTTCGCTCTATTTCCAGCTCATCAACATCCTTGAGCAGCGGATCGAGGAAGACAGCTATCTCGACAGCCTGCGGCCCAATCTCAGTGCTGAATCGGCTCAACGGGACGCTTTTGATCCTTTTGCGCCCCCTCTCGCCAATCAGACTGATCCAGCCACCTTTGGAGAAGTCTTCGAGCGGCTGCGTCGGATGAACGTCCCCCCCGCGCAGGTGGAGCACCTGCTGCGGGAGCTGGATATCCGTCTGGTGTTCACCGCCCATCCCACGGAGATCGTTCGGCACACCGTGCGTCACAAGCAGCGACGTGTGGCCAACTTGCTCCAGCAACTTCAATCAGACAACCCTCTCGCGAATCAGCTGCGCGAGGACTGTCGCGACCAACTGGAAGAGGAAATCCGACTGTGGTGGCGGACCGATGAACTCCACCAGTTCAAACCCACCGTGATCGATGAGGTGGATTCGACCCTGCACTACTTCCAGCAGGTGTTGTTTGACGCGATGCCGAAACTGCGGAAGAGGCTGATCACTGCTTTGCATCGGCATTACCCCGATGTCCAGGTCCCCCAGGCATCCTTCTGCACATTTGGCTCCTGGGTGGGTTCCGATCGGGACGGCAATCCCTCGGTGACACCCGACATCACCTGGCGAACAGCCTGTTACCAGCGTCAGCTGATGCTGGAGCTGTACATCTACTCCGTCCAGTCGCTACGCCAGCAGCTGAGCATCTCCATGCAGTGGAGTCAGGTGGCGCCATCACTGCTGGAGTCCCTGGAGATGGACCGGCTCCGGTTCCCGGAGATCTACGAGCGCAGAGCAGCTCGATACCGACTGGAGCCCTACCGGCTGAAGCTCTGCTACGTGCTCGAAAAACTTGAGCGCACGCTCGCCCGCAACAATCAGCTGTCGGAGGCGGGCTGGCAGATGCCCTGTGAAGCCCTGACCGATCCCAAGGACGGACTCGGCGGAGCGGATGTCCTCCACTACACCTCGGTGGATCAGTTCCGCAGTGACCTGGAGTTGGTCCGCAACAGCCTCGTCAGCACCGAATTGAGCTGCGAACAGCTCGACACGCTGCTGCACCAGGTGCACATCTTTGGGTTTTCGCTGGCCAGCCTTGATATCCGTCAGGAGAGCACCCGCCACAGCGATGCGATCGATGAACTCACCCGCAACCTGGAACTGCCCCAGGCCTACGGGGACATGGATGAAACGCAGCGGATGGCATGGCTCCTCCAGGAACTGCAGACCCGCCGGCCCCTGATTCCGCCAGCCACCAGTTGGTCAGCGCCGACATCAGAGACGTTGGCGGTGTTCCGAATGCTGCAGCGCCTCCAGGAAGAATTCGGCCAGCGGATCTGCAACTCCTATGTGATTTCGATGAGCCACACGGCATCGGATCTCTTGGAGGTTCTGCTGCTGGCGAAAGAGGCGGGTCTGGTGGACCCGCCGAACAAACGGGCCTCCCTACTGGTGGTGCCGCTGTTCGAAACCGTGGAGGATCTCCAACGGGCCCCCGCGGTGATGGAGGGGTTGTTTAAAACGCCGCTGTACCGCGAACTCCTACCGGTTGCAGGCCAACAGAAACAGCCGCTGCAGGAGCTCATGCTGGGCTACTCAGACAGCAACAAGGATTCCGGCTTTCTCTCCAGCAACTGGGAGATTCACCAGGCTCAGATCGCACTTCAGGAACTCGCCAGCCGCCAGGATGTGGCGCTTCGCCTCTTTCACGGCCGCGGTGGGTCTGTCAGTCGTGGAGGCGGGCCGGCTTACCAGGCGATCTTGGCCCAACCCAGCGGCACGCTGCAGGGCCGAATCAAAATCACCGAACAGGGTGAGGTACTGAACTCCAAGTACAGCCTGCCCGAGTTGGCGCTGTACAACCTGGAGACCGTGACCACGGCCGTGGTTCAAAACAGCCTGGTAACCAACCAGCTGGATGCGACGCCAAGCTGGAATCAGCTGATGAGTCGCCTCGCCACCCGTTCAAGGGAGCATTACCGGGCTTTGGTTCACGACAATCCCGATCTGGTGGCGTTCTTCCAGCAAGTCACTCCGATCGAGGAAATCAGCAAACTGCAGATCTCCAGCAGACCGGCCCGACGCAAAACAGGCGCAAAAGACCTGTCCAGTCTGCGGGCGATCCCCTGGGTCTTCGGTTGGACCCAGAGCCGTTTTCTTCTGCCGAGCTGGTTTGGCTTCGGCACAGCTCTGTCGGAAGAAGTGGGCAGCGACTCCGAACAACTCGATCTGCTGCGCCGCCTCCATCAACGCTGGCCGTTCTTCCGGATGCTCATTTCAAAGGTAGAAATGACCCTCTCCAAGGTGGATCTCGACCTGGCTCATCACTACATGAACAGCCTGGGGCACCCCGAACAGCGAGAGGCCTTTGAAGCGATCTTCCAGGTGATCGCCAAGGAATACGAACTCACCCGCAAGCTGGTGCTGGAAATCACGGGACAAAACCGACTGCTGGGAGCTGATCAAGGGCTGCAGTTGTCCGTTGATCTGCGCAATCGCACCATCGTTCCCCTGGGCTTTCTCCAGGTTGCGCTGCTGAAGCGACTGCGTGATCAGAACCGGCAACCGCCCATGAGCGAAACCCCGGGAGCGCCCGAAGACACACGCACCTACAGCCGCAGTGAGCTGCTGCGAGGTGCACTGCTCACCCTCAATGGCATTGCAGCCGGCATGCGCAACACCGGTTGAGCCACTGTGCTGTCGTTCCTTCAACAACCCTCGATTCCACCGTTGCCCCAGGGCACGCGACTTGAGACATCGACCCCTCCAACGTCTGAACAGCTCAACACCCTGCTGATGTCCTGTGGGGAATCAACCCACCCGGAAGAACGCTGGGAGCTCGCGCTTCAGCGCAGTCTGTGGCAAATCAGCATCCTGGATGAGTCGAATGGGGAACTGATTGGATTTGTGCGGGCCACCAGTGATCTAGCCCTCAACGCCAATCTTTGGAATTTGGCAGCGAAACCGGGGCCAAACCAAGCGATCCTCTTCGCTGTTCTGGTGCATCGTGCCCTGCAAATCCTGCGTCGGGATCTACCAGGCTGCAGTCTTTCGATCTCGGCACCAGCAAATGCCCTCCAGGCTCTCAAAGAGCAAGGTTTTCTGATTGATCCCAATGGCATCCGAGCCATGGGACTCAGCCTGAGCTGAGACATTGAGGTCAAACACGAGCATGGAGGGACTCGAACCCCCGACCCTCAGAACCGGAATCTGATGCTCTATCCAACTGAGCTACATGCCCACTGATCGGCGGTAAGCCGCAGTGATATCGAGCGGCAACCGACCCGATACAGGTACCTTACTCACTGTTCGCCCCTGCACCCATCCGGCTACACAGGCTCCAGCTGCAGGGCTTCCGGAACCACACCGTTCTGCAGCTTGAACTGACGCAGCCGCGCTTGCTGGTGATCGGACCCAACGGAATTGGCAAGTCCAACCTGCTCGAGGCGGTTGAGTTACTGGGCAGCCTGCGCTCCCATCGCTGCAGCAATGATCGGGACCTCATCCAGTGGGACAGACCCCAGGCCCTGATCCGTGCCGACGTGGGGGATGGTGATCGTCTGGAACTGGAACTTCGTCGCCAGGGAGGGCGTCAGGCCAAGCGGAACGGAAAGTTGCTGGATCGGCAGCTGGACCTGATTGGTCCGCTGCGCTGCATCGGCTTCAGCGCCCTGGATCTTGATTTGGTGCGAGGCGAACCCGGTCTGCGCCGGCAGTGGCTTGACCGCGTCGTGCTGCAGCTCGAACCGGTCTATGCCGATCTGATGGCACGGCTCAACCGGTTGTTGCGACAGCGCAGCCAGCTTTGGCGCCAGAGACAGACCCCCAGCGCCGAACGCCATGCGCTGCTCGACGCTTTTGACGTCCAGATGGCGCTGGTCAGCACCAGAATTCACCGGCGGCGTCAACGGGCCCTGCAACGGCTGGAACCAATTGCCCAGCGCTGGCAGGCCCACCTCAGCGGTGGGACAGAAGCTCTGGAATTGCAATACAAACCAGGCAGCCGACTCGACGGAGAAGACGCCGAAGAACCATGGCGACTCGCCATTGAGGAGCAACTGCGCGACCAGCGGGAAGACGAGGAACGCCTCGGCAACTGCCGCGTGGGGCCACACCGGGATGAAATCGCCCTGCTCCTGGGCGGCAGCCCAGCACGACGGTTTGGATCCGCTGGACAGCAGCGGTCGCTGGTGCTGGGGCTGAAGCTGGCTGAACTGGAGTTGGTGACCCAGTTGTGCGGAGAGCCACCGCTGCTGCTTCTCGATGATGTGCTCGCCGAACTGGATCCAACCCGACAGCAACTCTTGCTCGAAGCCGTGGGCGAATCGCATCAATGCCTGGTGAGCGCCACCCACCTCGAAGGCTTTGGCGGCGGGTGGCAGCAGCAGGCCCAAATTCTCGGAGCAAGAGACCTGAGACCAGACCTGGACATCAGATAGTCTGGCGGCCTTGTTTTTCTCTCATCGCCTGATGGAGCAGACCCTCTCTGAACTGCATCCCAACCCGGGATGGGGTGCAACTGAGATTCATGCCACCGACATGGTCGGTAAACACTGCATTCTCGAGCTCTACGACTGCGATCCAAACCGGCTCGACGACGAAGCCTTTATCCGCACAACGATCACCTCAGCAGCCAAAGGCGCTGGTGCAACGCTGCTGAACCTGATCACCCATCAATTCCAGCCCCAGGGGGTCACAGGTCTGGCCCTGCTGGCGGAATCCCACATTTCCATCCACACCTGGCCGGAATCCGGCTACGCAGCCGTTGATGTGTTCACCTGTGGTGACCACACCATGCCGGAGCAGGCCTGCGCGATTCTCTGCACGGAGCTTCAAGCGAAACGCCATGCGCTGAAAAGCTTTCTGCGCGAAACGCCTGCAGCTATTGCCACTGGGGTGAGAGAACCCGTGGAGACACCGACCCAGCTCCCCAGCTGAACAGACCGGCAAGCGTTCAGCGGCGGTTCAACTTGCCGCTGACCAGACCTTCGAGATCCAGGTTGACGGAGGTGAACCCAAGCGAGCGAAAGGTTTCGACCAGAGGTTCGCTCTCCGCGAGCGCGAACACAGCGCGAATCTGTTCACTGGGCACCTCAATGCGCGCAGCGAGACCATGGGATCGCACACGGACTGTGCTGAAGCCCCTGGCGATCAACCAGGCTTCCGCCTGGCCAACCCGCTTCAGCCGTTCAGCACTGATGCTTTCGCCGTAGGGGAAGCGAGACGCCAAGCAAGGCTGCGCTGGTTTGTCCCACCAGGGGAAACCGAGGGCCCGCGACAGCAGACGGATCGCTGCTTTGTCGATCGACAATTCAGCCAGGGGGGAGCGAACCCCAGCCTGTTGGGCGGCCTCGATACCAGGGCGATGATCACCCAGGTCATCGAGATTGACCCCATCAATCACCAACGCATCGCCCGCCTCCTCGGCAATGGGCTGGAGATGGTGATGCAATTCGCGCTTGCAGGCAAAGCATCGATCGACGGGGTTACTGCTGTAGTCAGGGTCGCTCAACTCGGCCGTAGGACACTCCCGATGCTGAATGCCGATCCAGGCAGCCTGGTCACGCGCCTCCCGCAACAGATGAGGAGCCAATGCCGGAGATACGCCCGTTACCGCCAAGGCTGAACTGCCCTTGGCTTCATAGGCGATTGCCGCCACCAGGGTGCTGTCGACCCCACCGGAATAGGCCACACAAAGTGCGGACTGCGCATCCATCCATTGCCGCAATTCAGCCAGCTGTTGCTGCTCACGATCCGCCAAAGGCTCCTGCAACCGAAACATCAGCGGGGAAAATCGTTTGATCTCTGTAGGCTCCAACGGTAAGAGCCGCCCCCATGCCTCAAAGCATCGGCATCGTCACCGCAGCGGACAGTCGCGAGCGCAGCCATGGACAGCTGCACATTTATGACGGCGAGGGCAAGGGCAAAAGCCAAGCCGCCCTTGGGGTTGTGCTGCGCACCATCGGACTCGGCATCTGCGAGCAGCGGCAGACCCGTGTGCTGCTGCTGCGCTTCCTCAAGGGTCCCGGCCGTGCCTACGACGAGGATGCGGCCATTGAGGCCTTGCAGCAGGGCTTCCCACACCTGATCGACCACCTACGCACCGGAAGGGCCGACCACTTCACGGCAGAGGAAGCCACCCGCTTCGACCGAGAGGAAGCGCAGCGGGGGTGGGTGATCGCCAAAGGCGCGATCGCTAGTGCCCTCTACTCGGTGGTGGTGCTTGACGAACTCAATCCTGTGCTGGACCTCGGTCTGCTGGATCTTGAGGATGTGGTCCGCACCCTCAGCAACCGGCCGGAGGGGATGGAAATCATCGTCACCGGTCGGGCCGCACCTGCCCCATTGGTGCGTGAAGCCGACCTCCACTCCGAGATGCGGGCCCATCGCCGTCCGGGCATGAACGACAACCGGGTCGTGCCTCTCAATGTGAGCAGCGGCATCGAGATCTACACCGGGGAAGGCAAAGGCAAATCGACCAGTGCGCTCGGGAAGGGCCTGCAGGCCATCGGTCGGGGCATCAGCCAAGACAAGAGCCATCGGGTCTTGATCCTGCAGTGGCTGAAAGGCGGCAGCGGCTACACCGAAGACGCGGCGATCGCCGCCCTTCGCGAGAGTTATCCCCATCTGGTGGACCACCTCCGCTCCGGCCGTGATGCGATCGTCTGGCGGGGCCAGCAGGAACCGATTGACTACGTGGAAGCCGAGCGGGCCTGGGAGATCGCAAGGGCAGCTATCTCAAGTGGCCTATACAAGACCGTGATCCTCGATGAGTTGAACCCCACGGTGGACTTAGAGCTGCTGCCGGTCGAACCGATCCTGCAGACACTGCTCCGCAAACCGGCGGAAACCGAAGTGATCATCACGGGGCGCTGCAAAAACCCTCCCGCCTATTTCGATCTAGCGAGCATCCATTCGGAGATGGTGTGCCACAAGCACTACGCCGAACAGGGTGTCGATCTCAAGCGAGGGGTGGATTACTAACCCTGGGGTTCAGTAGCGGGGAACCGCAGGATCCACCTGCTGCGACCAGGCATCAATTCCACCGGTCACATTCGTGGCCGCGATGCCCTGCTGCCCCAGCAGCTCAACGGCACGCGCAGAACGCCCCCCGAGTTTGCAGTGCACCAAAAGGCGCCGTCCCTCCGAAAGGGAGCGGATTCGATCGATCGCCTCTCCACTTTCCAATGAGGCCAACGGGACTAAATGGCTGCCATCAATCGACGCCACCTCTGCCTCAGCAGGATTGCGCACATCGACAAGCACAATCTCGCCTGGGGCGGAGTCGAGCAAGGCCTTCAGCTCCATGACATTGATGGATTCCATCTCCGATGTCGCCGGACGGCAGAACTCGCGATAGTCAACCAGGCTTTCAATCTTCGGGCGATCGGGATCAACGCGGAGGGTGAGTTCCCGAAAGCGCATCGCCAGGGCATCCACCACCAGCAGCCGACCATCCAGGCATTCACCGATCTCGGTGATCAGCTTGATCGCTTCCGTGGCCTGAAGCAGACCGATCAGCCCCGGCATCACGCCCATCACCCCAGCCTCTGAACAAGACGGAACAGACTCAGGCGGGGGAGGTTCTGGGAGCAAATCGCGGTAGTTAGGGCTCATCGGCGTGCGATTGAACACGCTGACCTGGCCGTCAAAGCGCTGCACGGATCCATAAACAAGTGGCTTGCCAAGCAACACGCAGGCGTCGTTGATCAGATAGCGACTGGGGAAGTTATCCGTGCCGTCACACACCAGGTCATAGGCACCGATGAGATCCAAGGCGTTGTCCAGATCAAGCATGTGTTCGTGCACATCGACCTGGCAGTGAGGGTTGAGCTCATGGATTCGAGCTGCTGCCGACCGAGCCTTGGAACGACCAACCCCACTTGAGATGTGGATCACCTGACGCTGAAGATTGGAGAGCTCCACTACATCACCATCCACGATTCCGATGCGGCCAACGCCTGCCGCAGCCAGATAAAGCAGCAGAGGAGATCCCAGCCCACCGCTGCCAACACACAGCACAGACGCAGATTTCAGCCGGAGCTGGCCTGACGGGCCAACCTCGGGAAGGATCAGATGGCGGGCATAGCGACCCCGCTCATCAGCACTCAGCATCGATCGGTCCTGCATGGTTGTGAGTGTCCCAAAGCTGGATGGGAATTTCATCCACGGTGCGGTCGCCATGCAGCCACCAGGCACGCAACCCAACCGAAGCCGAAAGAATCAGCATCAGACCTTCAGTCTCTCCCCAAAGCCGATCGTGATGCGATGGCACTGCTGGGGAAGCCGGATGGGAGTGGGCCACGCCAAGACAACATTGATGGCGTGCACGAGCCCAACGCTGCGCTGCAAGCTGTTCTCTGGGGTCCACCAGAAATCTGCGGCGGCGGCCGATGACAGGCTGCTGCTCTGATCCTCCTCGCCCCCAAACATTGCAACAGGGCCAGGCCGTTTGAAGTCTCAAGAGCCCTGGCGAGACCCGTTCGCCAAGCAGCAATGCACAACCCTCCTCGGGGTGAGGTGCCAGCAGCGTGCAGCACAGATCCGTGTGGCATCGGTAATCAATTTGCAGCACGGATGGCGTATATCGCGTCTCACCGATACCCTCAGCTGAAATAGCGAATGACATGGTCGTTTCCATGAGTGACGCCCCCACTGAAGTCAAGGATGCCGACACAACCGTGACGACACCCGTCGACGCTCCTGCTCAGGAAGACACCACCTCCTTTGCTGAGCGCTACAGCGACGTTCTGGGCAAGGTGAACGACACCCTTGACCAGGTCGACTGGAGTCAGATGGGACGCATCGGCAAGATCGTTGGCATTTTTGCCGCTGTCATCATTGCCCAGATTCTGATCAAGGGCATCCTGGACACGATCAATCTCCTACCGATCGTTCCAGGGCTGCTTGAACTGCTCGGCGTGGTCGTGGTCGGCCAATGGAGTTGGCAGAACCTGACCACCAGCGACAAGCGCAACGCCCTGGTTCAGCGTGTTCAAACACTCCGACAGGAATACCTGGGCTGATCCTCAAAGCCGTCGAGCCAGATCGCCAAGACTGGCTCGACATTGGTTGATGTAAGCGCCCCCAAATAAATTGGCGTGGTTGAGCAGGTGGTACAGGTTGTAGATCTCAACCCGACCGTCAGCGCCTGGAACCTCAGGAAGGACTGTCCGATAGGCAGATCGGAAATTTTCCCCGAAGCCGCCGAACAGTTGGGTCATGGCCAGATCGACTTCCCGATCAGCCCACCAACTGGCGGGATCAAAAATGCTTCCCCGTCCATCCGCGAGGCTGGCGGCATTCCCACCCCATAGATCGCCATGCACCAACGCAGGACGCGGTTGATGTTCATTCAGGTGCTCTGCAAGGCGATACAACAACGGGTCCAAGTCGATTGAAGCTTGATTCAACCCATCAAGGGCCTCGAGCTGCGGGCGCAGCCTCAACTCCACGAAGGCCGATCCCCAGTCATCGCGCCACCCCCCCGGTTGAGGTCCAGCGCCGATGAAGCCGTCACGGTGCCAGCCGAAACGAGCTGGGCTAGAAGCCATCGACGACTGATGAAGCAGTGCCAAACCCCGGCCGAGGGCTGTTTGGTCGTTGCCACCGCAATCCAACCAGGGCAACAGCAGCACCGCACCATGGGGCAGTGCCGCCAGAGCGATGGGCTGGGGCACAACCAAGAACGAGGCATCGGCTTGGGCATGCAAGGCCTCAAGGGCCTCCGCCTCCACTTCAAACAGGGGCAGCGCGCTAGCGCCACCGCTTTTGGCAAACAACACCTGACCATCACGGAGGCACAGTTTCCAGGCCTGATGAATGCAACCACCCCCGACGGGGGAGACATCCGTGATGACAGCCCCCGCCAACGGGCCATCTTCCGCGGTGAGATCCCGGCGCAGTTCGCTGTTCATCCTCAGCAAGCTCCCTGTCTTGCCAGCATGGCCTGATTCTTCAGGGCGTCGTGAGCGATTCCAGCGTGATCGTGGTGGGTGGTGGAATCGCTGGCTTAACGGCAGCGGCACTGCTGGCCCGCGATGGCGTCGACGTCACGTTGCTGGAAGCGCATCACCAAACAGGGGGATGTGCAGGAACATTCCGTCGCCGTGGATGGGTGTTTGATGTTGGGGCGACCCAGGTCGCTGGGCTAGAGCCCGGGGGCAGTCATGCACGACTGCTGAAGCATCTGGACATGCCTCTGCCCACGGCAGAGCTTCTGGACCCAGGTTGTGTGGTCGACCTGGGTGATGGCTCGCCCCCCATTCCCCTTTGGCATGACCCGGAAGCGTGGGCCGCTGAACGGGAGCATCAGTTTCCTGGCAGCAAACCTTTCTGGAGCCTTTGCCATCAGTTGCATCGCAGCAACTGGCAGTTCGCCAATCAGGACCCCGTGGTGACTCCACGATCCCTCTGGGATCTCGGCACCATGCTACGGGCCCTGCGGCCCGCAACGCTGGCATCGGGACTGTTCACAGGTCTGACCATCGCCGATCTGTTGCAGCTGTGTGGATGCGGTGACGATCCACGGCTGCGGCGCTTTCTCGACCTCCAGCTGAAGCTGTACTCCCAGGAGCCGGCCAATCGCACCGCCGCTCTCTACGGCGCCACAGTCCTACAGATGGCTCAAGCGCCACTGGGTCTCTGGCATCTGGAGGGATCGATGCAGGTGCTGAGCGACCAGCTGGTGGCCGCCATTAAGCGCGACGGCGGGAACGTGCTTTTGAAGCATCGGGTTACCAAACTGCAGCCCTGCTCATCCGGTTGGCAAGTGCATGTCACCACGGCCGGAGACGAGCACAAACAACTCAACAGTCGCGATGTGGTCTGCAGCCTTCCCCCCCAGTGCCTGCTGAAACTGATCGATCTGAATCAGCTGCCCAAGGGATATCGAAGGCGACTAGAAAACCTGCATGAACCGAGTGGTGCACTGGTTCTCTACGGAGCGGTATCTCGTGATGCCCTGCCCGATCCCTGCCCAGGCCATCTCCAGCGCGGCTGCGCATCCCCGGGATCCCTATTTGTCTCTGTCAGCCGCGACGGCGACGGGCGCGCGCCCCGGGGACAGGCCACCTTGATCGCCAGCGTGTTCACTCCAACGGGTGACTGGTGCCGCTTGCCGGAGCCGGACTATCAGCAGCGAAAGCAAGAAATGATGACCCTGATCCAAGCAGAACTGAACAGCTGGCTCAACCTTCGGGAGGATGCCTGGTTGCACGCTGAGCTGGCAACGCCGCGGGGCTTCGCCGGCTGGACGGGTCGTCCCAATGGAATGGTGGGGGGACTCGGGCAGCATCCCAGCCGGTTTGGCCCCTTTGGCCTGGCAGGACGAACGCCCATGCCCGGTTTTTGGCTCTGCGGCGACAGCCTTTACCCAGGCGAGGGAACAGCAGGGGTCAGCCTGTCTGCCCTGAATGCCTGCCGTCAGCTCATGGCGGAACGGGGACAGCCCCTCAGCTTTCGGAGCTGACCTCACCAGGTGCCCTCAAAAAATCTGGGCGCAGGGTTTGCGTTCGGAGCAATTCCAACTCCAATTGAGACCAGTTTTGCTGGAGAACGGCATCTTCAAGCTGCTCAAGGCTCCAGCGGTAGGCTGCCAATCCGCGCAACACCGCATCTCGATTGGTGGAGGCCATCGCCACCCCCAACTGCGGATTCCCTCCACCCACGCGACTGGTGTCGGCAAAGCCGCTGGAGGCCAGCACCATCGCCAGCTGCCGGATTTCCGGATCCCGCTCATCGCCCACCGCACGCAGCAGTGCGGCACTGACCAGCACCGGCATATGCGAAATCAAAGCAACGGCCTGGTCGTGTTGAGAGGCGGTGGACGTCAGCCAATGTCCACCCACGCTGAGGGCAAGATCACGAACCTGGTCCAAGGCGATGGGGTCCGTTTGAGCATCCGGAGTTGCGATCCAGGGGCGACCTCGGAACAGATTCAGCACACCGGCATCGACGCCCGCCTGGGCCGTACCCGCCATGGGGTGACTCGCCACAAAGCGGGGATGCCGGTGGCGCCAAGCCGCCAAAACGGGCTGCTTAACCGAACCGACATCGGTCACCACGGCTGATTTAGGCAGTGCGGCCACCAACTCTTCAGGTGGGTTCAGCAATAAGGGAATCGGCAAGGCCAGGATCACCACATCGCAATCCGCGAGGCAGCGCGGATCCGTCGACACCGTTCCCACCAGCCTCCGGGCCATGGCACGATCCGCCGTGATCTGACGATGCACGAGACCCTGCACCGTCCAACCTTGCGCCTGGAGATCGAGACCGAGGGATCCCCCAATCAATCCAAGGCCAACGATCCCCACCCTTCCCGGTTGCACCGCCATCACTCCTGCAGGGTCGTAAAGCCATGTTGATGGATGGATTGCCATGAACCAATCACAGGGGGAGCCCTGCTTAGGGTTTGACGATGTTGGAAGCCCAGGCCCACCATCAGATCAAAACCCTGCTCCGCCAGGAGGAATCGGATTGGCCCCACCACCTGACCCTGAGCCGGTTGGTGGCCAGAAGCCTGAGGCGTCGCGATACAACGCTCGTCCAACTCCCCCCCAGCAGCATCGAACGTTGGTGGCTCGGTCTTCTTGTACCGCTTTGTCTGGCTCCCGAAGCTGGGGCTCTTGTGTTGACGGCCCCCCAGCGTCGGCGCCTGCTCCAGTTGGAATTGCCCCGTTTACGGAACCAGGGCCTACGCCTTCCCTGTTGGCAAGGGAGAACCCCACCTGAGGGGCCACAGCTCTGGTTGATGGATGTTGCAGAGCTGATTCAGGCCCATCGGGACGGGCACTTGGGCACGCGACAACTGCTGATCCCGGAGATGGATCAGTTGAGCCGTCGAATGCGCAACGCCCTCACGTTTGAGATCACTCCCCATCACTGGGACGAGCTTCGCCAAGCCTGCCCACAGGCTGAAGCCGGGTTGATGGAGCTGCATGACCGGATGAGCCGACAGCTGTTCGCTGGAGCCACGCGACCAGGGGGCGCGGTGCGACTCGAGGGATCAGCAGGGCAAGCGCTGCGTGACCTCCTCCAGCTGATGCCATCGAGCCCTGAGCCCTGGGACAAGCTCCGCAAGATCAACCCGGCGGACTGGACGGAGTGGGCTGAACTCGATCACCGGTTGCTCCAATGGCGCTGGCAGCTGGCCCCCTTGGAACCCCTTCAACTTCTGCGGGGGGTTCTGCATGATCACCCCTGCCTGATGTTTAGCAGCAATGGAGATAACGCAAGGCTGGATCTGGAGTTTGAGCAGGCGGGGGTGGTCCCCGACGTTCGCGCAACACTGCGCGAACGGGAGCTCAATGAACCCCTCCCTCTCTATGCCCCCCGCCGCCAGCCGCTGCCGAACACACGGATCTATTCCCAACATCTCCTTGAGGAGAGCAGACGGCTCATCCTTGGTCAGGCGGGAATGACCATCCTTCTGATCAATGACGACCAACTACGGCGCCAGCTCACCAGCTCCCTGGCTGCCGAATTCGGACGCCGTGTAGACCATGAATCGACTGCACCCGAAAGCAATGGTGTGGTGACCTGCAGCTGGGACTGGTGGCTTGAGCATCAGGAGCATCTCCCCTCTCCAGCGCAGCTGATTATCGGCATGCTTCCCCTCGCCAGCCTGGACAATCCACTCACCTCAGCAAGGGTGGAACGCATGAAACAACAGGGCGAAGACTGGTTCCGCACCCTGCTTTTGCCGGAAGCATTGAGCTTGATCCCAGCAGCCATTGCACCACTGCGACGCAGCGGTGGACGCCTAGCCATCCTTGATGGTCGTCTCCGAGGGCGCAGTTGGGGTGATCAGGTGCTGCATCGGCTTGAGCCCTGGATTCCACTGCAGCGACTGCTGCCGGACTGAACAACGCCTAACCTCCGTTCAACGCGCAGAAGTGCATGGGAGAAGCACGCCGCCGAGCTGCACAGGGCCTGCCCCCTCGTCAGCCCAAGACCAACACAAAAGCACCGGATACATCGCCGCGAGTGGTGTCCTGGCTTCCTCTGACGCGCAATCAGACACAGCAGTTCATGGCGGTGACCACACGCGGCGCCTGGATCGGCATCGGAGCCATGGTGGTCCTATGGATCACAGTGCGATTCATCGGACCCGCCGCAGGTTGGTGGACGCTCTCGGATACCCCCTGATCGGCCAGCCGGACCAAACACGCGAAAACGAAAGAAAACTTTTAGGATTGGTCTCATTGGAGACTCAATCATGTTTCCGCGTTTAGCCGAGCACTACAGGTCTGTCGTCGAAGACTTGGTGATGAGCCTGCAGGCCCTCGCCGGCAGCCTCGAAACTGCCGGCGTCACAGCCACCTGTTACTCCTGCGGCGACGGCCGCGATGGCCATGGCGCGTCTTTTGTGGCTGACATCGGCGATGGCCACATTGTGCGCTTTCTTGTCTCCGATTTCGGCATCAGCTGGGTGGAATCCCGCAATGGCCGAGAACTCGTGAAATTGGAGGGAGCTGAAGCCATCCAGGAACTACACCGAATGGCTGAACTGGCTCAGCAGGGCCAGGTCTGCGGCAAGCAGTCACTGACCCAAGCCGGCTGAGATCAAGCAGCCGCTTCCGGGGCCTTACCCGGAGTCGACTTATCGACAGTCGCCTTCGCAGCAGCCGCCAGGGGCCGCATGGAATTCGACTTCACTTCCGAACCTTCCGTCAGCTTTTGACGCACGAGCGTCTCAATCGTGGCCGTCGATTCCGGGTTCTCCTCCATCCAGGTGATGGTGTTGTCGCGACCCTGCCCGATGTTGTCTCCCTCGTAGCTGTACCAAGCGCCCTTGCGCACAACCACGCCTGTCTCTTCGGCGAGATCGAGCAGACAGCCCAGTGTGCTGATGCCGCGGCCAAAAAGAATGTCGAATTCAGCAATGCGGAAGGGTGGCGCCACCTTGTTTTTCGCCACTTTCACTTTGGCCCTGATCCCGAATTCCTCCGTCCCCTTCTTGAGCGTCTGAATCCGACGGATGTCGAGGCGAACCGAGGCATAGAACTTGAGCGCATTGCCTCCAGTGGTCGTCTCTGGATTGCCGTAGGTCACACCAATCTTGAGACGCAGCTGGTTGAGGAAGATGACGGTGCAACCCGACTTGCCGATGTTGCCGGTGATCTTGCGCATGGCCTGACTCATCAGACGCGCCTGACTGCCAACCGCCAGGTCTCCCATTTCTCCCTCGATCTCGGCGCGGGGCGTGAGAGCGGCCACCGAGTCGATCACGACAAGATCAACCGCCGCCGATCGCACCAGTTGATCGACGATCTCCAGAGCCATCTCACCGGTATCGGGCTGAGAGACCAGAAGGTTCTCAACATCCACACCCAACGAAGCGGCATAAACGGGGTCCAGAGCATGCTCCGCATCCACGAAGGCCGCCACACCACCACGCTTCTGCACTTCAGCAATCGCATGCAGGGTGAGAGTGGTTTTACCGGAACTTTCTGGGCCATAAATCTCCACCACCCGGCCCTTCGGGTAACCACCACCCAGGGCAAGATCAAGGGTCAGAGCACCGGTGGAGATCGTCTCCACCCTCATGCGGGAGGCATCGCCGAGCCGCATGATCGACCCTTTACCGAAGTTGCGCTCGATCTGACCAAGGACCAGATTTAGCGCCTTGTCTTTCTCGCCGGAGGAGCGGGGGTCGGAAGCACTGGATTTCATATCTGCAGGCATGGAAGAGACCTGAAACTAAGGAACGAGAGATCCAATGCCACAGAAGCGCCGAATCGTCTCAGGTAGTACAAGCGTACCGTAGCGAATCAGGGCCATTGCGCCAGGGGGGCCCGGAAACGATCCGGATGGAGCAACGCAATCCCGGGAGGAAGATTGCTCTGATCCTGGGGGCGAAGATAGCCCCAACTCACCAGGAAGCAGGGCAGTCGTTCCAACCCTGGCGTGGACCGCACAGCCTCCAGCGTCGCCCGACGGTCTTCAACGAAGCCACACAACGTTCGCTGCTGCTGAAGCTGAAGCAAAACCTGGGGCTTCGCTCCAGCTTCGCGACCGTCCAAACGCCAGGGATGCAGGCCAAGACTGTTCAGCAGCTCAGCGGTAAAGGCCTGGGTCTTGGTGGTCAAGACAGCCCAGTCCACGCCCTCAGCCTCAAGCTGGCGGAGCCTTGCCACCAACCCTGGGAAGGGCCGATGCAACGCCAACCAAGCGGAGCGGTTCTGCCGAACAGATTCATCACGGGACGCATCCAGGGCGGCTTGCAGCTGCTCCGGCTCCCATCCGTGACGCTGTAAAGCGAGCGCCTGGGCTTCGTCGTAGGACTGCATCCAAACCTGGGGGTCCAGAACAGGCAGCTCAGCAGCCAGCAACACCATCTCCCAACCGTGATGCACCCATGGGCGCAGCCGACGGAACGCATCAGGCACCCGGTCGGGAGTCAATCCTGTCGGAGAGGCATCAAGGCGAAGACACGCATGCCAAGCACTCCACCAGTACTCGGCCATGCCATCGACGATGACCCCGTCGAAATCGAACACCAGCAAGGGTCGATGGTTCATGGACAAAAACTGGGCCGCTAGGATTCGAACCTAGGAATGGCGAGACCAAAACCCGCTGCCTTACCGCTTGGCGACGGCCCACTGAACCGGAAAAGACCACAACCTGCGGCTCACCGGATCACTAATAGTTACTCATAGCAGCCAACCCTTCGTCAATCCACCGGGCGAATCAAGCGAAGGGCGATCAGGGAGGGAAGACCCGCAAACGCGACTGTTCGGCTTGACCGAAAACATCACTACGCAGTTGGTAACGACTGACAAGATCCGCCTGCATGCGAAGCACGCGTTCCGTTCGCGGCAACAACTCCACGGGCCTGCCTTGCGGCATCACCACTTGTTCCACTGCAAGCCGGCATTCCTCAAGAGCAGCAAATTCATCGTCCTTTGACGCCCGATCGGGAGCGATGGCATCCGCAGCCGTTTCACTTGCCCGACGACTCAAGAGGCGAGCCATAGCACGGGTCACCTGGGGCAGGGTGTCGGACTTGATCACCAGGATTGGAATCCCAAGATCCCTAGCCTGACGCCTCAGAGACGGTTGGCGGCTGAGTCCCAGCCGAATGCTCAACACAACATCCGCCTCACTTAAGTCGTCCACCACCCGCGCAGTCCAGCCGTGAGAACGAATGGTTTCGTCCACAAGCCGGGGGGTGATCCCACAACAGAGAACCTGCAAAACGTCGGTGTTCTCAGGAGGGGCAGGAGGAGAAGCTTCTGCTGCACTGGTCTGAGGCACAGACACAGGAACAGAGACAGGCCGTCCAGCTGCCGGTCGAGGAGAAGGAGGGCTTAGCAAACCCGACGACTGCGGGGGATCGACAAGCTGAACACCACCCTCAGCAGTCAGCTCGCGCTCCTGAACTCTGGGCTGCAGGCCCCTGAGCAACTGGTCCACCGTGGCAGCAACGTCGGTATGCACGGCCCAGCGGTGTCGACTGTGCATTTCAACCGCAACTGGAAAAGTTGGGTCAGCCGCGCGCTCGAGCACCGTCTTCTGACTGCGCCGCCGCCGGGCCTCCTCATCCCCAAGGGTGACCGCCTGAATTCCACCCACCAGATCACTGAGGGTGGGGTTCTTGATCAGGTTCGCCAGGGCATTGCCATGAGCGGTGGCGACCAGCACCACGCCACGCTCAGCGATGGTGCGCGCCGCCTGCGCCTCCAGCTCGGTGCCGATCTCATCGATCACGATGACTTCAGGCATGTGGTTTTCCACCGCCTCGATCATGGTTTGGTGCTGCAGTTCAGGCCTGGCCACCTGCATGCGACGGGCCCTGCCAATCGCGGGATGCGGGATGTCGCCATCACCCGCGATCTCATTGCTCGTGTCAATCACCACAACGCGCCGCTCCAACTCATCAGCGAGCACCCGGGCGATCTCCCGCAATGCCGTTGTCTTGCCGACACCCGGGCGCCCCATCAACAGCAGGGACTGCCCTCCATCCAAAAGATCCCGCACCATGGCAACGGTGCCGAACACGGCACGCCCCACCCTGCAGGTCAGACCAACCACCTCACCCTGGCGGTTGCGGATCGCGCTGATCCGGTGAAGGGTCCTTTCAATTCCTGCCCGGTTATCGCCTCCGAACTGACCAATCCTGGCCACCACCGCCGCAAGGTCCTCCCGAGACAAGGGCGTGGAGCCCAGTGCCAAGGCACGACCTGGATAACGCGCTTCCGGGAGTCGACCGAGATCGAGCACCACCTCAAGCAGCTGCTGTCGAGCCTCCTCCGCCCGCAACTGCTCCTGCACGGCATCCGGCAGAAGTTCGAGAAGGCGATCCAGATCGTCGGTGACCCGTTGCGTGCCCATGGGATCTGCGCGTTTCAGCCTTCTAGCAAGAGCGGCGCAGCCATGGAGTAACCAATGGACGCGCAAGGGAGAGGGCACGCTCCCAACCCTCGGGCCATTGCCACAGGGCAGATCCACGGGTTTGCGCCTCATTGAGCACGGGCATCAGCAAGCGACGCGCCACACCACCAAAGGCAATGCCAGCCGGCCGTTCCGTCGAATGCAAAAGATCCACCGTTGCGGCATTGGTTCCACCGGCAAGCTGCAGCGGACCAGGTGGTGCCAGAAGACGCATGGCACGCCAGAGCTGAACCGCAGCCCGCGCTGTTCCAGCCCCCACATCACCACTCATCGGCCGCCCATCCAATTGCCAGAGGGGCCTGTAACCGGCTTGCCGCAAACAGGAATGGCGATGCCACAGCAACCGAGCCAACTGATCAGCATTCACGCCATGACCCTCCAACCCGCAGCTCACGGCCAAGCGCTGCAAGGGAACGTTGTGGTGCTGAAGGCTTTGGATCAGCATCGTGGAGCCCTCCTCATGCCCAGACCCCGTGTGAATCTCCACCGCATCGGGATGAATGGATTTCAGCAGCGTGATCACCTGCTCTGGAGCCAGTCGATGGTCGCGTTCCTCGATTAGCCCATGGGGGCAGGCCGGCAAGCAGCGACCACAGCCATAGCAACGCTGCTGGTCGATCCCAGCACCGGGAGGGATTGCTGCAGCGGGGCAAATCCTTTCGCAAGGACGCGGACAGTCCGCGGGACAGCGGTCGGCGTCGAACCAAGCCTTGCGGAAGTGAGCATCCATGCCATCGCTGAGGCTGACCATGAGCCAGGGACGATGGCCCGTGTGGGCTTCAGCCCAGTCGAGGCCACGACGGGCTGCAAGCGCGACCGCTGGATCGGCAGCCACATCAATGCAATGAACACCGACAGCCGCAAAAACAGCGGTCAGATCGGCAATGGCAGGCAAATCCTGATTGCTGGCCCCACAGATGAGCTTGACCCAGCGGCCCTGATCGAGGGCTTCGTCAGGTGTCAGGCGTTCAAATGTGTGGTCATCGGTTCCCACTTCAGGCTTCGGGCACCACCCATCTCCACGATGATGCGTAATCGGGGTTCGCGCTTGCAGAGGTCGCAAAGCGAGAGAAGTTCCGAACGCGACAGCACCTGACCCTCAAGAAGCCAGAGAGCCACAGGGGCATCACCCTCAAACAGGTCTCCGAGCTGGGGAGCCACCTCCTGCACTTCTCCCACAGCAGCACCACGACCCACGCTTTGATGACCGAGATGGGGAGGACGGATGCCGTGCTTCTGGGTGAGGAACACCTCCGGATCACCGAGTCCCCGGGCTGATGTCATGCGGGTGCGGTATCCAGCGCCTCGCAAACGACGCAGCAAGCGCGTTTCTGCACCACCCTCGAGCGGGGCCTGAACAGCCAGACAGCCATTGGCTTCGAGATCGCGGCGAAATGCCTGACCGGTGAGAAGCAGAGGCATGGCATCTACAGGGATTGGAGTGATTCTGGCAGCAGGCAGAGGGATCAGGGGAGCTACAAGGGCGGTGGTGTAGGTTCGTTGTTTGTTCTGTGTTTCTGTGCCCGTCCGCTAGCCGGGCCTCCAGTCGACAGAACAGATTCGACGATTGCGTCGGATCTCTAGGCCAGTACGGGAGCTTTCTTCGGAAATCCCCGTCGGGAAACTGCAACAGCACACCGTGCAGATGCAAGTCCCAGCCTCGCTGCATCGTTCGCTAGCCCATTCGAATCGACTCCCTCGGGAGTTCAGCTTCGAACCACGTCTGCGTCCAATCGATCAGCACCTGACCCCATGCGGATCTCCGCCTGGTGGTTGTCCACGCTGGCGCTTCCTCCCCACCCATGTCCATCGGCATTCTCGGGAAGAAGCTGGGTATGTCCCAGTTCTTCGACGAGCAGGGCAGAGCTGTTCCGGTCACCTTGATCGAAGCCGGCCCCTGCCGCATCACCCAACTCAAAAACAACGACACTGACGGTTATTCCGCAGTGCAGATCGGCTTTGGCGAATCCCGCGAAAAGCTGATCAACAAACCCGCCCAGGGTCACCTGACCAAATCCGGTGAGGGTCTTCTTCGTCATCTGCGCGAATACCGCATCGACAGCATTGAAGGGCTCGAACTCGGTGGATCCATCACCGTCGGCGATTTCGAAGCCGGTCAGAAGGTGGACGTCAGCGGTGACACCGTGGGCCGAGGCTTCGCTGGCTACCAAAAGCGCCACGGTTTCAGCCGGGGTCCGATGACCCACGGCTCCAAGAACCACCGTGAACCGGGTTCAACCGGTGCCGGTACAACCCCGGGCCGCATCTACCCCGGCAAGCGGATGGCCGGTCGCTACGGCGGCAAGAAAATCACCACCCGCGGGCTGACCATCCTCAAGGTGGACAGCGAGCACAATTTGCTGGTGGTGAAGGGATCCGTGCCCGGCAAACCCGGTGCGCTGCTCAACATCCGCCCGGCCGTGCGCGTGGGCGCCAAGCCCGCCAAAGGAGGTAAGTGATGGCCAGTTGTGTCGTTCGTGATTGGCAGGGCAAGGAAGCCGGCAAGGCAACCCTGGACCTGAAGGTGGCCAAGGAGACCACCGCGGTTGATCTCATGCACCGGGCTGTTCTGCGTCAGCAGGCCCATGCACGCCAAGGAACCGCCAGCACCCTCACCCGTTCAGAAGTACGTGGTGGCGGTCGCAAGCCTTACAAGCAGAAAGGAACTGGACGGGCCCGCCAGGGATCCATCCGGACTCCCCTGAAACCGGGCGGCGGCATCATCTTCGGACCCAAGCCCCGCACGTACAACCTTGCGATGAACCGCAAGGAGCGTCGTCTGGCCCTGCGCACAGCGCTGATGGCCCGCATTGACGACGTGACTGTCGTGAAGGACTTCGCTGCTTCGCTGGAAGCCCCCAAAACCCGTGAGATCACGGATGCTTTGGGACGCCTCGGTGTCGCTGCCGGTTCCAAGGTGCTCATCGTTCTAACGAACCCCTCCGATGTTGTTCGCCGCTCCGTGCGCAACCTGGAGAAAGTCAAGTTGATCTCCGCGGATCAGCTGAACGTCTTCGACCTGCTCCATGCCAATGCTTTGGTGCTTGGCGAGGAAGCTCTCGCAACCATCCAGGAGGTCTACGGCGATGACTGAACGTTTCCAAGGCCGCCTGGCGGATGTGATCCGCCGTCCCTTGATTACCGAGAAGGCCACACGAGCCCTCGAAATCAACCAGTACACCTTCGAGGTGGACCACCGCGCCGCAAAACCCGACATCAAGGCCGCCGTTGAGCAGCTCTTCGATGTGAAGGTCACCGGCATCAGCACCATGAATCCCCCTCGACGCTCGCGTCGGATGGGGCGCTTCGCTGGCAAACGTGCCCAAGTGAAGAAAGCCGTGGTGCGCCTTGCGGAGGGCAACTCGATCCAACTCTTCCCTGAGTCCTGAGGGGTCTGAATCGTCATGGCAATCCGTAATTTCCGCCCCTACACCCCCGGTACCCGCACCCGGGTGGTCACTGATTTCAGTGAGATCACCAGCCGCAAACCGGAGCGGACCCTGGTGGTGGCTAAACACCGCCGCAAGGGCCGCAACAATCGCGGTGTGATCACCTGCCGCCACCGCGGTGGCGGTCACAAACGCCTCTACCGCGTGGTGGATTTCCGTCGCAACAAGCACGGTGTCTCCGCCAAGGTTGCGGCAATCCACTACGACCCGCACCGCAACGCACGCCTGGCGCTGCTCTTCTATGCCGATGGCGAGAAGCGCTACATCCTGGCTCCCGCAGGAGTGCAGGTCGGCCAGACCGTGGTCTCCGGCCCTGATGTTCCGATTGAGAACGGCAACGCCATGCCGCTTTCAGCGGTGCCTCTTGGTTCCAGCGTCCACTGCGTCGAGCTCTACGCCGGCCGCGGTGGCCAGATGGTCCGTACCGCTGGTGCCAGCGCCCAGGTGATGGCGAAGGAAGGCGACTACGTCGCTCTCAAACTTCCCTCCACCGAAGTTCGGCTGGTGCGCCGCGAGTGCTACGCCACCCTCGGCGAGGTCGGCAACTCCGAGATGCGCAACACCAGCCTGGGCAAGGCTGGACGTCGCCGCTGGTTGGGTCGTCGTCCTCAGGTTCGAGGCAGTGTGATGAACCCCTGCGATCACCCCCACGGTGGTGGTGAGGGTCGTGCACCAATCGGCCGTTCCGGTCCGGTGACTCCCTGGGGCAAACCCGCCCTCGGTCTCAAGACCCGCAAGCGGAACAAACCCAGCAACCAATACGTGCTCCGGAAGCGTCGCAAGACCTCCAAGCGGAGCCGTGGCGGACGCGATTCCTGATGCAAACCATCACTTTGCCGCTTGCTTAAACCGTTATGGGACGTTCACTCAAAAAAGGTCCGTTTATTGCCGACAGCCTGCTTCGCAAGGTTGAAAAGCAGAACGACAACGACGACAAGTCCGTGATCAAGACCTGGTCACGGGCCTCCACGATCCTGCCGATGATGATTGGCCACACGATCGCGGTACACAACGGCCGCACCCACGTGCCGGTGTTCATCACCGAGCAAATGGTCGGTCACAAGCTGGGGGAGTTTGCTCCCACCCGCACCTTCAAGGGCCACATCAGAGACAAGAAAGGAGGCCGCTAATCCATGACATCGTCTACCCCAACGGCACCCATTGCCCAAGCTCACGGACGCTTCATCCGAGGCTCCGTATCGAAGGTGCGCCGTGTGCTTGACCAGATCCGTGGCCGCACTTACCGCGACGCACTGATCATGCTCGAGTTCATGCCTTACCGCTCCACCGGACCCATCACCAAGGTGCTCCGGTCTGCAGTGGCCAACGCTGAGCACAATCTCGGTCTCGATCCCTCATCTCTGGTGATCGCGAGCGCGAGCGCTGACATGGGCCCCTCCATGAAGCGCTATCGCCCCCGCGCCCAGGGCCGGGCCTTCCAGATCAAGAAACAGACCTGCCACATCAGCATTGCTGTGGCGGCTCAGACCGATTCCTGACCCCCGAGGACTCTGACCCAATGGGACACAAAATCCACCCAACCGGTCTGCGCCTGGGGATCACCCAGGAACACCGGTCACGCTGGTACGCCTCCAGCAAGAGTTATCCGGCCCTCCTTCAAGAGGACGATCGGATTCGCAAGTTCATCCATAAGAAGTACGGCTCGGCAGGCATCAGCGATGTGCTGATCGCCCGCAAGGCCGATCAATTGGAAGTTGAACTCAAGACCGCACGCCCCGGTGTGCTGGTCGGCCGTCAAGGCAGCGGTATCGAAGAACTTCGCTCCGGCATTCAGAAGACCGTCGGCGACTCCAGTCGTCAGGTGCGGATCAATGTTGTCGAGGTCGAACGCGTCGACGGTGATGCCTTCCTCCTGGCCGAGTACATCGCCCAGCAGCTGGAAAAGCGTGTGGCCTTCCGCCGCACCATCCGCATGGCTGTGCAGCGCGCCCAGCGTGCCGGTGTACTGGGTCTCAAGATCCAGGTCTCCGGTCGCCTGAACGGTGCTGAGATTGCTCGGACGGAGTGGACCCGTGAGGGTCGAGTTCCCCTGCACACCCTGCGTGCCGACATCGACTACGCCACCAAAGTGGCTAGCACGACCTACGGCGTGCTTGGCATCAAGGTGTGGGTGTTCAAGGGCGAGGTGCTGAGCGAACAGGCTCAGCCCATGCCGGTGGGTGCCGCCCCCCGGCGCCGGGCCAGCCGTCGGCCCCAACAGTTCGAAGACCGCTCCAACGAGGGTTGAACAGGAGGCCTGAACCATGCTGAGTCCAAAACGCGTCAAATTCCGTAAGCAGCAGCGAGGCCGCATGCGCGGCGTCGCCACCCGGGGCAACACCATTGCCTTCGGACAGTTCGCGCTGCAGGCACAGGAATGTGGCTGGATCACCTCGCGCCAGATCGAGGCCAGCCGTCGTGCCATGACCCGCTACGTCAAGCGTGGCGGAAAAATCTGGATCCGGATCTTCCCCGACAAGCCAGTCACCATGCGCGCTGCCGAAACCCGGATGGGTTCCGGTAAGGGCAACCCAGAATTCTGGGTGGCGGTGATCAAGCCCGGCCGGATCTTGTTCGAGATGGGCGGTGATGAAATCACCCCCGAAATCGCCAAGGAAGCCATGCGCCTCGCGCAATACAAGCTTCCCGTGAAGACCAAGTTCATCCAGCTGGATGAGCAGGAGAAGCCAGCTGGTGCCAAGGCCCCGGCAGCTTCTGAAGCCGTCACCGTGGAGTCCTGACCATGGCCCGTCCCAACGCCGCAGATGTGCGCAGCCTCTCCGATTCGGACATCACCGAACAGATCGACGGCCTCCGCCGCGAACTGTTCGAACTCCGTTTCCAGCAGGCCACGCGCCAGCTCGCCAACACGCACCGTTTCAAAGAGGTCCGCATCAAGCTGGCCCAGCTGCTGACGGTGCAGTCGGAGCGCCAGCGCTCCACCGCCTCCTGATCCCCCCTCCGTAACCATGGCAGTCAAGGAAAGGGTCGGCACCGTCGTCAGCGACAAGATGGAGAAAACGGTGGTGGTCGCGGTGGAAAGCCGCTTCCCTCACCCCATCTATCAAAAGACGGTCAGCCGTACCACCCGTTACAAGGCTCACGACGAAGACAACACCTGTCGCGTCGGAGACCGCGTTCGTATCACTGAAACCCGTCCCATGAGCCGCCAAAAGCGGTGGGCCATTGCCGAGGTTCTCAGCCACAGCCCCAAGGCTGCAGCTGAGGAAGCCAGCAAGGCTGAAGCTCAGGAGGTGAAGCAGTGATCCAGCAGGAGTCCTATCTCACCGTTGCCGACAACAGTGGCGCCAAGCGCATCCAGTGCATTCGCGTCCTCGGCACCAACCGTCGCTATGCCCACGTGGGCGACGTGATCGTTGCCGCGGTAAAGGATGCCGCCCCCAACATGGGCGTCAAGAAATCCGACGTCGTCAAGGCTGTCGTGGTGCGCACCAAAGCCACCATGCGCCGTGAAACCGGCAACTCGATCCGGTTTGACGACAACGCCGCCGTGCTCATCAACGACGACAAGAACCCAAAAGGCACCCGCGTCTTCGGACCGGTGGCCCGTGAGCTGCGCGAGCGCAGCTTCACCAAAATCGTGTCCCTCGCTCCGGAGGTGATCTGACCATGGCGACTGCAACCACCAAGGCCAAGGCCACCGAGCGCATCAAAATGCGCATCCGCAAGGGCGACACCGTCCAGGTGATCGCCGGCAAGGACAAGGGCAAGACCGGTGCCGTTCTGCGCACCCTGCCCAACGAGAACCGTGTCGTCGTGGAAGGGGTGAACATGCGCACCCGCCACGAAAAGCCCACCCAGGAGGGCGAGACCGGCCGCATCGTGACCGAGGAAGCATCACTGCATGCCTCCAACGTGATGCTTTATTCCACCGCCAAAAAGGTGGCAAGCCGCGTTGAAATCGTCGTCGAGAAGGACGGCACCAAAAAGCGCCGGCTGAAGAAAACCGGTGAAGTCCTCGACTGATCCCGACTTCTGACCACGTCCAGAAGCACCCCAACCCGTTATGTCACTCAAGAAGCGCTACAGGGAGACCATTCAGCCCAAGCTGAAGAAGGATCTCTCCCTCAACAACATCCATGAAGTCCCCAAGGTGGTGAAAGTCACCGTGAACCGGGGTCTCGGCGAAGCCGCCGCCAACGCCAAGTCCCTCGAGGCTTCGGTCAATGAGCTGGCGCAGATCACCGGCCAGAAGGTCCTGGTAACCCGTGCAAAGAAGGCCATCGCCGGCTTCAAGATTCGGCAGGGCATGCCGATCGGCTGTGCCGTCACCCTCCGTGGTGATCGGATGTACGCCTTCCTCGAGCGCCTGATCAACCTGGCGCTGCCTCGCATCCGCGACTTCCGCGGGGTCAGCCCCAAGAGTTTCGATGGGCGCGGCAACTACACCCTTGGGGTGCGCGAACAGATCATTTTCCCTGAGATCTCCTTCGACAAGATCGATGCAATCCGGGGCATGGACATCACCATCGTGACCACCGCCCGTTCGGACGAAGAGGGCCGGGCCCTCCTCCGCGAGATGGGAATGCCGTTCCAGAGCAACTGAGCCCTCCCCGTCGACACCTATGGCCAACCACGACCCCATTTCCGACATGCTCACCCGCATTCGCAATGCGAGTGAGAAACGTCACGAAACCACCAAGATCCCCGCTTCGCGGATGACTCGCAGCATCGCCAAGGTGCTGCAGCAGGAGGGCTTCATCTCCGAAATCAGCGAGCAGGGTGAAGGCGTTCGCACCGAACTGGTGCTCGCCCTCAAATACAGCGGCAAGCACAGGCTGCCCACCATCCGCTCGATGCAGCGGGTCAGCAAGCCCGGTCTCCGCATCTACAAAAACACTCGCGGCCTGCCCAAAGTCCTCGGAGGACTGGGCGTGGCGATCATCTCCACCTCCAAGGGTGTGATGAGCGACCGCGACGCCCGCCGTGAGGGCGTCGGTGGCGAAGTGCTCTGTTACGTCTACTGATCCGGAGCTGAACCATGTCACGAATCGGCAAAAACCCCGTTCCCGTCCCTGAGAAGGTCACGGTTTCCCTCGACGGACTCACCGTCAAGGTGAAAGGACCCAAGGGTGAACTGGAACGCACCCTTCCTGAAGGCGTCAGCGTCAGTCAGGACAACGACTCCATCGTGGTCTCACCCACGAGCACCAAGCGCATCTCCCGAGAGCGCCACGGCCTGAGCCGAACCCTGGTCGCCAACATGATCGAAGGGGTCAGCAACGGCTACAGCAAAGCTTTGGAGATCGTCGGCGTGGGCTCCCGTGCCCAGGTCAAAGGCAAAACCCTCGTGGTAAGTGCTGGCTACAGCCACCCCGTGGAGCTGGAGGCCCCTGAAGGCATCACCTTCAAGGTGGAAAACAACACCAGGGTGATCGTCTCCGGCATCGACAAGGAGCTGGTGGGCAACGAAGCCGCAAAGGTACGCGCCGTCCGTCCCCCCGAGCCCTACAAGGGCAAGGGCATCAAGTACGAGGGCGAGCACATCCTGCGCAAGGCGGGCAAGTCCGGCAAGAAATAAGCCTTGTCCTGACGTTCCTTCCTTTCACCCACCATGTCCAAACTTTCCCGCAAACAACAGACGCAGAAACGCCACCGGCGTCTGCGCCGCCACATCACTGGCACCCCAGACCGTCCGCGGCTGGCAGTGTTCCGTTCCAACAATCACATCTACGCCCAAGTCATCGACGACGCGGCCCAGAGCACTCTCTGCTCTGCGTCCACCGTCGACAAAGAGCTGCGTACCGGTCTCAAGGCTCCTGCTGGTAGCTGCGACGCCTCCGTCGCCGTTGGCGAACTGGTGGCCAAGCGAGCCATCGCCAAAGGCATCCAGCAGGTGGTGTTCGACCGTGGCGGCAATCTGTACCACGGCCGGATTAAAGCCCTTGCCGACGCCGCCCGGGAAGCGGGCCTTCAGTTCTGATTCCTGCTTAACCCATGACAGATTCCTCCCCCCAATCCAATCCCAACGCCGTACCGGGTGCGGCCGACGTTCCAGCGGCAGCCGAAGGGCAGCAGCAACAGGAGCAACGCCGTGGTCGTGGCGACCGTGATGGTCGTCGTGGAGACCGTCGCGGCGGTCGCCGCGGCCAAGAGCGCGACTCCGAATGGCAGGAGCGTGTGGTGCAAATCCGCCGCGTCTCCAAGACCGTGAAAGGCGGCAAAAAGATGAGCTTCCGCGCCATCGTCGTCGTCGGCAACGAAAAAGGCCAAGTCGGCGTTGGTGTCGGCAAAGCTGGTGATGTGATCGGCGCCGTCCGCAAGGGTGTTGCCGACGGCAAAAAGCACCTCGTCAAAGTGCCATTGACCCGTCACAACTCCATCCCGACCCTCTCCAATGGTCGCGATGGTGCAGCAAGCGTGCTGATTCGCCCTGCAGCCCCTGGTACTGGTGTGATCGCCGGCGGATCCATCCGCACGGTGCTCGAACTCGCCGGCATCAAAAATGTCTTGGCCAAGCGCCTGGGCAGCAAGACACCCCTGAACAATGCCCGGGCTGCCATGGTGGCCCTGTCGCTTCTCCGCACCCACAAGGAGACGGCCAAGGAACGGGGAATCTCCCTCGAGCAGATCTACTCCTGATTCCCGATGACTCTCCGACTCGATTCCCTCAAATCCAATAAAGGCGCTCGTCGCCGCAAACTGCGCAAAGGTCGCGGCATTGCCGCAGGTCAGGGTGCCAGCTGCGGCTTCGGTATGCGCGGTCAAAAGTCCCGCTCTGGCCGCCCCACTCGCCCAGGCTTCGAAGGTGGCCAGATGCCTCTGTACCGCCGGGTACCGAAGCTGAAGCACTTCCCCCTGGTGAATCCAAAGAACTTCACTGTGCTCAATGTCTCGGCATTGAACAACGTGAAAGAGGGCAGCACCGTCAACCTAGATTCCCTGGTCAAGGACGGCATTGTGACCAGCCCCAAGCATCCGCTGAAGATGCTCGGTAATGGCGAACTGACAGCCAAAAAGCTGACAGTTCAGGCCTCAGCGTTCACCGCCTCCGCCCGCACCAAGATCGAAGCTGCAGGCGGCACCTGCGAAACCCTCGACTAAACGGGGGCTCGTCCCCCAGTCAGCCCTAGGGTCTGAGCCGTCCGCTGGATTTCGATCCACGGGCGGCTTCTTGGCTTTTCGCCCAACTTCACTTTCCTCCAGACATGCTCGTCAGTCGGGGTCGCAACCCCAACGCCTCCGAAGTGATCAGCCAGCTGATCACCAACCCTGGGCTACGCAGTCGCGTGCTCACCACGCTCGGGCTGCTGCTGTTGGTGCGTCTTGGGATCTACATCCCAATGCCAGGAATTGATCGAGAAGCGTTCAAGCAGTTCATCGATCAGGGCGGACAACTGATCGGCTTCCTGGACATCTTCACCGGTGGTGGCATTTCCACCTTGGGCATCTTTGCCCTGGGGATCCTGCCATTCATCAATGCTTCGATCATCCTCCAACTGCTAACCGCAGCTTTGCCTCAGTTGGAGGATCTGCAGAAGAATGAAGGTGAGGCAGGTCGGAGAAAGATCGCCCAGATCACCCGTTATGTCGCCTTGGGCTGGGGTCTCGTCCAGAGCGTGGTCTTCGCAATGATCCTGCGCCAGTACGCCGTGGAAGGCCTGAGCGAAGTGGTCTTTGTCGTGCAGACAGCGCTTGCCTTGGTCACCGGGTCAATGGTGGTGATGTGGCTTAGTGAAGTCATCACAGAGCGGGGCATTGGCCAAGGCGCTTCCCTTGTGATTTTCCTGAACATCGTCGCAACACTGCCTCGCACGCTTGGTGCGACGATCGAAGCCGCTCAGACCGGTGACCGCGACACCGTTCTTGGCATCGTTGTTCTGGTGCTGGTGTTCCTGGCCACGATCGTCGGAATCATCTTCGTGCAGGAGGGAGCGCGCCGGATCCCCATCGTGAGTGCAAAGCGCCAGGTGGGTGGAGCAGGCGTTCTCCCCACCCGTCAGAGCTACCTACCGCTCAAGCTGAACGCTGGTGGGGTTATGCCGATCATTTTCGCCTCGGCCCTGATTTTTCTTCCGGTCACCATCGCCAATCTGACCAAAAGCGAGTTGTTGATCCGCGCAGCCAGCGCCCTGAACCCTGGAGCCGCTAACCCCTGGCCCTATGCGCTTACATTTTTTGCGTTGATCCTGGGTTTCTCGTATTTCTACGCATCACTCACCGTTAATCCCGCTGACATTGCCACGAACCTGAAACGCGGGGGTGTTGCCATTCCAGGCGTTCGCCCCGGCAGCGCCACCGCCACATATCTCTCGGGCGTCCAAAACCGTCTCACCTTGCTTGGTGGTCTGTTCCTCGGCGCCGTCGCGATCATTCCAGCTGGCGTCGAACGCGCCACCAATGTGCAGACCTTCCAAGGCCTTGGAGCCACTTCGCTGTTGATCTTGGTTGGTGTGGCCATCGACACGGCCAAGCAAGTCCAGACCTATGTGATTTCGCAGCGCTACGAAGGGCTCGTTCGCCAGTGAGCGCTGCTGAGCAGTGCACCTTCTGTTCTCTCAACTTCACGATTACGTCACCATGAAAAATCGCTTGCTCTTTCTTGGTCCTCCCGGAGCCGGCAAAGGCACCCAGGCTGCTCGCCTGTGCGATGCCAACAGCATGAAGCACCTGTCGACGGGTGATCTGCTGCGCTCCGAAGTCGCAGCAGGCAGCGAACTGGGCAAAGAAGCTGAAGCGGTGATGAACCGTGGCGAACTGGTCAGTGACGCCCTGGTGCTGGCCATCGTGGAAAGCCAGATGAAGGCTTTAACCACAGACGGCTGGCTTCTCGATGGGTTTCCCCGCACGGTCCCCCAGGCTGAAGCGCTGGAACCACTTCTCGCCGAACTCAAGCAACCCATCCAAGCCGTGGTTCTGCTGGAGCTCGATGACGCTGTTTTGATTGAACGGCTGCTGTCGCGGGGTCGCGCCGACGACAACGAAGCTGTGATCCGCAACCGCTTGGAGGTGTACCGGGAGAAGACAGCACCTCTGATTCGCTACTACAGCGATAAGGAGCTACTGGTGTCCGTCCCCGCCCAGGGCTCTGTAGAGGAGATCACCAAGCGGATCGAATCAGTGCTTGGTTGACCCGCATGGTAACGTTGCCGTTTGGAAATTTGGAGAGCCACGCCTCATGAAGGTGCGCAGCTCAGTCAAGAAAATGTGTGACAAGTGCCGGGTGATCCGTCGCCACGGCAAGGTCATGGTCATTTGCGCCAACCCCAAGCACAAACAGCGTCAGGGCTGATCCCCCGCTGTTCTGAACATCCTCGCCTCCAGGACCTCGGAGGCATCTGTCCTTTTCAATTGAACAACCGTGGCACGGATCGCCGGCGTTGACATTCCCCGCGACAAGCGGGTTGAAGTGTCCCTCACCTATATCTACGGAGTTGGTCTCACCCGCTCGCAGGCCATTCTGGCCAAAGCCGGTGTGAGCCCTGACATCCGGGTCAAAGATCTCGAGGACGGAGATCTTCAGAAGCTCCGGAATGCCATGGAGGAATACACCATTGAAGGTGACCTGCGCCGGCAGGAAGGCATGGCCTTGAAGCGCCTGCAGGACATTGGTTGCCTTCGTGGCCGTCGCCATCGCATGAGCCTTCCCGTTCGCGGACAGCGCACCCGCACCAACGCTCGGACCCGCCGCGGCGCGCGGAAAACTGTGGCCGGCAAGAAGAAGTAAGCCCTCAACGTCCTTAACCCTGACTGCATTCGGCCATGGCAAAAACCGTCAAAAAATCCGGGCCCAAGAAGGCCAAGCGCAACGTCCCCAACGGTGTTGCTCATATCCAGAGCACCTTTAACAACACCATCGTTTCGATCACCGACACTGCCGGTGAAGTGATTTCCTGGTCGTCCGCAGGTGCGAGTGGCTTCAAAGGTGCCCGCAAAGGAACCCCTTTCGCTGCTCAAACGGCTGCCGAAGCAGCGGCCCGTCGTGCCCTTGATCAAGGGATGCGCCAAATCGAAGTTCTGGTGAGAGGTCCTGGATCAGGACGCGAGACCGCCATCCGCGCTCTCCAGGTTGCTGGTCTCGAAATCACGCTCATCCGTGACGTCACCCCCCTGCCTCATAACGGTTGCCGGCGGCCTAAGCGCCGCCGCGTCTGAACCGACCTGATTTCCGTCCGGTTTCTCCACTTACCCCGATTCAGACAGTGCTGCAGTACCAGATTGATCGCATTGAGCATCAGGTATCCGAGGATCGCGCCCAATCGGGTGTGTTCCTGATTGGTCCGCTTGAACGTGGCCAGGCCACGACCTTGGGCAACGCGCTGCGTCGCGTGCTGATGGGTGGGCTCGAAGGCAGTGCCGTAACCGCGATTCGTATTGCAGGAGTCAATCACGAATACGCCACGGTGCCTGGTGTTCGTGAGGACGTGCTCGACATCCTGTTGAACTGCAAGGAGCTCACTGTCAACAGCCGCTCTGGCGAGCTCGAGATCGGCCGCCTCGTTGTGGCTGGTCCTGCCGAAGTCAAGGCCGGCGACCTTCAGTTTTCCTCCCAGGTCCAGGTGGTCGACACCGATCGTCCGATCGCGACTGTGGCCGATGGACACAGCCTTGAGCTGGAAGTTCATGTGGAACGCGGCGTCGGCTATCGCCCGGTTGATCGTTACAACGAAGAAACCAGTGCGATTGATCTGCTCCAGATCGATGCTGTGTTCATGCCCGTAACCCGGGTCAACTTCACCATCGATGAAACCGCCGTTGCCGAAGGCGGTTCAGCACGGGAGCGCCTTCGGATTGAGATCGTCACCGACGGTTCCATTACCCCTGACGACGCCCTCGCTCAATCAGCCAATCAACTGATCGAGCTGTTCCAGCCGCTGGCCACGGTCACTCTTGTTGAGGAAGTCCCTGCTGAGCCGGAGCCTTCGGCAGAAGCACAGATTCCGCTGGAAGAGTTGAACCTTTCGGTTCGTGCCTACAACTGCCTCAAGCGCGCTCAGGTCAACTCCGTGTCTGATCTGATGGGCTTCAGCTATGAGGATCTGCTCGAGATCAAGAACTTCGGTTCTAAATCCGCTGATGAAGTGATCGAAGCCCTCGAGCGCATCGGCATCTCCATCCCCCAGAGCCGCACCTCTGCATAACTGCAGCACGGCCTGAACGTCCTTTTTCGTCTTCGTCACCGACAGAACCATGCGTCATCAATGCCGAGTTCCTCAGCTGGGACGCCCAGCTGACCAGCGCAAGGCAATGCTGCGCGCCCTGACCACCCAGCTGATTCGGGAAGGTCGGGTTACTACCACCAAGGCACGGGCCAAGGCGCTTCGCGACGAAGCCGAGCGCATGATCACCCTGGCAAAGGACGGCAGCCTCGCCTCCCGCCGCAGGGCCATGGGATACATCTACGACAAGCAGCTTGTCCACGCTTTGTTCGACAAGGCCCCCAACCGCTACAGCGATCGCAAAGGTGGTTACACCCGTATCACCCGGACTGTTCCCCGTCGTGGTGATAACGCCGAAATGGCCATCATTGAACTGGTCTGATCACACCTCACGTCAGTCCTGACGTTTGAACCTCGAACCCTCGTCTGCAGGTCCTGAGTCACCGTCCCTTCAGAGGATTGCGCTCAGTCTTCAGTACGAGGGCTCGTCGTTTTGTGGATGGCAGCGTCAACGCAACGGTCGCAGCGTTCAGGCCGTGCTGGAGGATGCCATTGCACAGCTTGATCCGCATCGGCCTGTGCAGAGCTTCGCTGCAGGTCGAACTGACGCCGGTGTTCATGCTGCAGGCCAGGTCGTGCATTTCGACTGCAGTGGTCCGATCCCAGCTCGCAAATGGGCCCCCGCCTTGAACGGACGCCTCCCGAGCACGATTCGTGTGCGCGAATCCGTCGCCCGTCCGCTCGATTGGCATGCCTGTTATTCGGCCACATACCGGCGATACAGGTACACGATTTACAACGGTCGACGTCCCAACTTGTTTCTCAGTCCGTGGAGCTGGCACCGCTATCAGCACAAACTGAATGCGTCCCGCATGCGGGACGCATTGAACACGATGCTTGGCATGCACGATTTCAGTGCCTTCATGAAGGCAGGCAGCCGTCGCGCCCATGCCCGAACAACGGTGCAGGAGGTTCTCGTGGAGCGTGATGGCGATCTTCTCCGGGTCGAAATTCAGGCCAGTGGTTTCCTGTACGGCATGGTGCGACTGTTGATGGCCCAGTTAGTGGCGGTCGGCGAACAGCGTCTCAGCGTTACCGCCTTTGAGGATCGTTGGCGAGAGCGAAGACGCCACGAGGTGAAGGAGTCAGCGCCCGCATCCGGCCTCTGCCTGCTTCGTGCTGGCTATGCCGAGCCCATCTTCACAAAAGCCGGCTGGTACGATTGTCAGCCGTGGTTTTTTCTGGCTGAGAGCGATCCACCTCCGGATCCACCCTCAACGCCGGGATAAACGGGCCTCTACTCGGAGTGCTGCCCAACTCGAAGGAGCTGGAGGGCTGAAGAGTAAGCTCGATCTTTGAGCCCCGTCAGGTCCAGCTCTGGACCGACCCCCTTTGCCCAGTTCCGCTGCAACAGGCGGGACATAACCGAACCGGCATGCCGGCGCGATGAACAAGACCTCTCTCCCCCCGATTGATTCGATCGACCGCCAGTGGTACGTGGTGGACGCTGAGAATCAGACCCTCGGCCGCCTGGCCACTGAGGTAGCCGCCGTGCTTCGCGGCAAGAACAACCCCAGCTTCACCCCCCATCTGGACACCGGTGATTTTGTCGTCGTTGTGAACGCCGAGAAAATCAAAGTCACCGGCAGAAAGCCTCAGCAGAAGCTGTACCGCCGTCACTCCGGACGTCCCGGGGGCATGAAGGTTGAAACCTTTGAGGCTCTGCAGGAACGGATTCCAGAGCGGATTGTGGAGAAGGCCATCAAAGGCATGCTTCCTCACAACGCTCTGGGCCGCCAGATGTTCCGCAAGCTCAAGGTCTACAAGGGCACCGAGCATCCCCATGCGGCTCAGAAGCCCCAGCCTCTCCAGCTCAACCCCTCCGCATCCGCCAAATGAGCAGCAACTCCGTCGTTTACTGGGGCACCGGTCGCCGTAAGACCTCAGTCGCCCGTGTACGCCTTGTTCCCGGCAATGGAACGATCACGATCAATGGTCGTCCCGGTGACAACTATCTGAACTACAACCCCTCGTACATCGCAGCGGTCAAAGCTCCCCTGGAGACCCTTGGCCTCACTAGCGAATACGACATTCTGGTGAATGTTCACGGCGGCGGACTTACAGGTCAGTCAGGCGCCATCAAGCAGGGTGCAGCCCGCGCCCTCTGTGAGCTTTCCGCTGACAACCGCAAGCCTCTCAAGACGGAAGGTCACCTGAGCCGCGACCCCCGTGCCAAGGAACGTCGCAAGTACGGTCTCAAGAAAGCCCGTAAGGCTCCTCAGTTCTCCAAGCGCTGATTTTTTACCAATGCCAAAGCCCGACATCCACCCCACCTGGTATCCCGACGCCAAGGTGATCTGCAACGGCGAAGTGGTCATGACCACTGGTGCCACCCAGCCAGAGATCCATGTCGACGTCTGGAGCGGCAACCACCCCTTCTTCACCGGCACCCAGAAGATCCTCGACACCGAGGGACGCGTGGACCGCTTCATGAAGAAGTACGGCATGGGCACCAAAAAGAAAGGTGCCGAACCAGCCCAGGCCGAGTCCAAGGCCTGAGGCTGAGCACGGGGCATGGACGCCTCGACGTTGTTTTCTCGGCTGGAAACGGCCACAGCCAGCTTCCGCAACCTCGAGCGGCAGCTGGCTGATCCTGATGTGGCCGCTGACCCAAAGCGGCTCGAATCGATCGCGCGGGAGCGATCAAGGCTTGAGCCGCTTGTGCTCGATTTTGAGGAACTGAAAAAGCTCGAGAACGAGCGGGATTCAGCACGTCAGCTGCTCAAAGACAGCCGCGGTGATGCCGCGATGGAGGAACTGGCCCAGGATGAACTGGTCAGCCTCCAGGAAAAGCACACAACGCTGACGGAGCGACTCACCCTGGCTCTACTACCGCGGGATCCCCGCGATGAGCGCAGTGTGATGCTCGAAATTCGAGCCGGTGCAGGAGGCGATGAGGCCTGTCTCTGGGCCGGTGATCTGGCTCGGATGTACGAGCGTTACAGCCAGAAGGTGGGCTGGGCGGTGCAGCCGATGAGCTGCACGGAGGCCGACCTGGGAGGGTTTCGAGAGCTGATCCTTTCGGTGCGCGGCGACAGCGTGTACAGCCAACTGAAATTTGAAGCGGGGGTCCATCGGGTTCAACGCGTCCCGGCTACGGAATCCCAGGGGCGGGTTCACACCTCCACCGCCACTGTGGCGGTGATGCCGGAAGCCGATGCGGTGGAAGTTCAGCTTGATCCAAAGGATCTGGAGATCAGCACCGCCCGGTCGGGTGGTGCAGGGGGACAGAACGTCAACAAGGTGGAAACCGCCGTGGACCTCCTCCACAAACCCACGGGCATCCGCGTGTTCTGCACCCAGGAACGCTCCCAGTTACAGAACCGGGAACGGGCCCTGGAAATCCTCCGGGCCAAATTGCTGGAGCGGGAACAAGCTGCTGCTGCGGAACGGGAAAGCAGCAACCGACGCGCTCAGGTCGGCAGTGGAGACCGCTCCGAAAAAATCCGCACGTACAACTACAAGGACAACCGAACCACCGATCACCGGCTGGGCCGGAACTTCACGCTGGAGCCTGTGCTGGAGGGCCAATTAGAGGACCTGATCGGTGCCTGCATCGCCGAAGAACAACGTCAGAAACTCGAAGCCCTGAGCGAACAGACCGACGCCTGACGTTCAAGAACCGATGACGTATTTCGCCCATTCCTGGTGATGGCCTGAATGGATCTGACGCCGGGCCTCGAAACTGAGGCTGCTGGCCGGACGGCGCGGCACATGGCTCAGAGGCATGGCAGCCTCCTTTGGCGTTCGGTTGCCCTTGCGCACATTGCAGCTGAGGCAGGCTGTTGTCACGTTTTCCCAGGTGTCGCCGCCTCCACGACTTCGTGGCATCACATGGTCGATCGACAACTGATCGTCACGACTGCCGCAGTACTGGCAGGTGTGGTTGTCCCGCTGAAACACATTGCGACGCGTCAGGGGCAGCTGGCGGAAGGGCACCCGTACGTATTGGCGCAATCGGATCACGGTCGGCAGGTGGGTGCCCTGACGAAGTTGCCGACAGGGGTCATGTTCCAGACCTTCGGCCTTTCCCTTCAGCATCATCACCACCGCCCGCCTCCAGGTGGTGATATTGAGCGGCTCATAGGACGCATTGAGAACGAGAACCTGGCCCATGCCAGCTCACTCAATAAGCGTCATGCTATCGGCCACATGAAGCCGTCTCGGTAGCGCCGAGCACCGCCTGTGATTCCGGAGCTGAATCCACGTCAGCGCGCCTGGGTGGAAGTCTCACCTGCAGCGATTCGGGCCAATGCCAGGGCTCTCTGCCATCACCTTGGCCCTCGCACCCAGTTGATGGCGGTTGTGAAGGCCGATGGCTATGGCCATGGCGCCGAGACCGTGGCACGAGCAGCACTCCAGGGGGGAGCCACCAGCCTTGGAGTAGCGACACTCCAGGAAGGCCTCGAGCTGCGCCGGGCTGGTCTGGAGGCACCGGTGCTGTTGCTGAGCAACCTCCACGAACCGGACGACCTACACACCTGCCTGCACTGGCGATTGATGCCCACCCTGAGCAGCCTCAGCGATGCCCAGCTGTGCAACGCGCTCGCAGCCGACAGTGGTCGACGTTTCGACGTGCAGCTGAAGATCGACACCGGTATGGCACGGCTGGGCTGCTCCCTCAGCGACAGTCATCAGACCGCAGCGGGGCTTCAAAGCCTGGAACATCTGAATCTGGTGGGTATCTACAGCCATCTGGCCTGTGCAGACGAACCCGACGATTCCCTGACAAGCATCCAGCAGGATCGCTTCGTCAGCATGCTGTCGGCCGTGCCACAAGAGGGCGACAGCATCACCCGCCATCTAGCCAACTCCGCTGGGACCTTGCTCAATCGTGAGCTGCACCACGACCTCGTCCGCGTCGGCCTGGCCTTGTACGGCCATGCCCCTGCTCCACACCTGAGCGACGTCATTCCCCTGCAACCCGCCCTGGCCGTACGTGCCCGGGTCAGCCTCATCCGTGCAGTCCCTGCCGGAACAGGCGTCAGCTACGGCCATCGCTTCGTCACGCAGCGCCCCTCCCGACTAGCGGTGGTGGGCCTGGGCTATGCGGATGGCGTTCTGCGGTCTCTCAGCGGGCTCATTCATGCCATACATCGGAATCACCTGCTCCCGCAGGTGGGGGCCATCACCATGGACCAGCTTCTGATTGATGCCACCGATGCACCCGAACTGAAAGAAGGCGACATCGTCACCTTGCTTGGTCGAGACGGCGAGCTTGAATTGAGCCCTCAACGTTGGAGCGATCACTGCGGTTCGATTCCCTGGGAAATCCTCTGCGGTTTCAAACGACGCTTGCCCCGCGTGGAAGTCTGACCAACTGCCCAGCACTTGGTATTCTGGGTGCGCCGCTGGAGAGGTGGCTGAGTGGTTGAAAGCGGCTCCCTGCTAAGGAGTTACAGGAGGCAACTTCTGTCGAGGGTTCGAATCCCTCCCTCTCCGTTCCAAGCTCATGTGCTTAATTCACCCGCTCCTCGGAGCTGGTGAACTGGCTGAGTTGCCGTGCCAACTCCGGCAAAAGGGATGCATCCCTGGCGCGATCAGGACCCGTTGTGAACACCACCAGCAAGGTCGGCGACTGCTGATCGGGAGCCTGAAACCAAGCCGCATCATGACGGGCCTGACTCATCCAACCGGCCTTGCTCCACAGTTGCGTTTCCTCGGGTAAGCCCTCGCCGAGAAACCCATCCACCTGGTTCTCAGGATCGGCACGCCGCTGCTGCTGATCCAGCGAGCGCTGCAACAGACCTTGCAGCCGACGACATGCCGGCGGCGACACCACCGCACCGGTCATAACGGCCTCCAACATCCGGGCTGTCGCGACGGTGGACAAGCCATTGCGGTTGCTGTTGTCGGCTCCATAGAAGATTTTCTCCCGGCCATAGGGACCATCTCCCCAGGTCTTCTGACAGCAATTCACCGCCTCCAGCTCTGGCCAGGCCAAGCTCTGCAGCCAGGTATTGATCAAGCGACGCTGCTGGGTCCAGAGCTCCCAGCGCTCGCCATGGAGTGCAGGGCCGCTGGTGGTGCCCGTAAGCAGATCAACCACGAGCCCAGTGGCATCGTTGCTGGAGTCGGCGATCATGTCGCGCACGGCGCGCTGCAGTTCATCACCGTCTGGGATCAGGTCGCGCTGCAACCACTGCTCAACGGCGACGGCATAAAACAGTTTGACCACGCTGGCCGGATAGAGGATCCGGTCTTGATTCCAGGAGGCGCCGCACCCCTGACCAGCCTCCGGTGCAGCATCGGTGTACCGCACCCAGGTGATCGCCAAACTGTTGCGCAGCCCCGGACGGCCGTCTGCATCGAGCGCATCGAGTGCCGTCTCAAGCCGAGCCGCCATGACGGGATCGGGACGGTAGAACGCCATAGCGATTCGATTGGGCCATGGCGACGTTAGGCACCCTGCTGGCCCCAGACCTGATTCAGACAGGTTCCAGCTGGCAGCTGTGTGAGGACGTCAATGGTTATGCGCGACCTAATGGCGAGAATCTGACCACGCAGGCCTGTCGTGGACGCCGCTTTCGCATCTTGGAGAAGCAGCGCAACAGGATCGCCGTGCAGCTGCTGGAGGATGGTTACCGCTGCTGGTTGGACCTTGAGGCTGTCCTGGGGCGAGCTGAGCAATGCTCACCCTGGAGACCGTCGCCGCTGAGCGAGTCGGAAGTTGAACGGAGGATGCCTGGCGTGCTCGCCTGGAGCGAAACCGCCCAGCAACAGCCCAATACCTATCTGTGGGGCGGAACCACCGAGCCGGACATGGATTGTTCCGGCCTGATGCAAATGGCCTTCGCCAGCCAAGGCATTTGGATTCCGCGAGACGCCTACCAACAAGAACGGTTCTGCCAACCGATTGCTGCTCTCCCCGACGATTACAGCCTGCTGAAACCGGGAGATCTGCTGTTTTTCGGCACACGCCGGCGTTGCACCCATGTGGGGCTTCATCTGGGCGATGGCCGCTATCGCCACAGCTCAGGCCAGGCCCATGGGCGCAATGGAATCGGCATCGACAGTCTCCACAGCCGCGACCGACACCCGGTCGCTTGCCATTACCGAGCTGAATTTCGCAGCGCAGGTCGTGTGGTTCGTTGCCATGACGGATCCCATCTCTCCTGACGCTGTCAGCAAGATCGGCAGGGACCCTGCTTAAGTTGAGCGACTCGCAGCGCGACCGGCATGAGTGCACCTCTGAATCTCTCGGTGGTGGTGCCGCTTTACAACGAAGAGGAAAGCCTTCCCCATCTGGTTAACCAGCTCATCTCGGCACTGCGTCCAGCCGGTGAGACATTTGAACTGGTCCTTGTCGACGATGGATCCAACGACCGCACCGCAGAGGTGCTGGCACAAGTCAGCAGCGACGTACCTGAAGTAGTGGCCGTGCTGCTGCGCAAAAACTATGGGCAGACCGCAGCCATGGCAGCAGGGTTTGACGTTGCTGGTGGAGAGGTCATCGTCAGCCTGGATGGCGATCTTCAGAACGATCCAGCCGACATCCCAATGCTGTTGGCCAAATTGCGAGAGGGATATGACCTCGTGAGTGGCTGGCGCCATCAGCGCCAGGACGCCGCGCTTCAACGCAAATTGCCCTCCCGGATGGCCAACCGTTTGATCGGACGGGTGACCGGCGTGCGACTTCATGACTACGGCTGCTCACTGAAGGCCTATCGACGGGAGGTGCTGGCAGATATGCGGCTGTATGGAGAGCTGCATCGCTTTCTTCCCGCCCTGGCCTTCATCGAGGGCGCACGGATCACCGAAGTCAAGGTGAACCACCGTGCCCGTCAGTTCGGCAGCAGCAAGTACGGGATCGACCGCACCTTCCGGGTGTTGATGGATCTACTCACCGTCTGGTTCATGAAGCGGTTCCTGACCCGACCGATGTACGTGTTCGGCTTCGGGGGCTTGCTCGCGATTGCCGCCAGCTTGATTGCCAGCACCTACTTACTGGCGATCAAAGTGATGGGTGGCGACATCGCCAACCGCCCTCTGCTCACGCTGGCCGTTGTCCTTGGAATCGCTGGAATTCAACTCTTCTGTTTCGGACTCCTTGGCGAACTGCTGATCCGCACGTATCACGAAAGCCAGGGCAGGCCGATCTACCGCATCCGTGAAACGTTGCGAGGTGGCCGAGCCGGCTGACGGATCGAAACAGCAGCTGGACCAGAGCGAAAAGGTGCGATCGCTGCTGCTGCCTCTTCCACCACACGTGAATCACTGTCCCGCAGCGCTTGGCGCAGCATGGGGAGCGCCGAACGATGCCCCCATCGAGCCGCCAAACGGACGGCACGCAACCGTTCCTCTGGCCCAGCCTCCATATCAGCTTTCAAGCGACGCTGCAAAGCAAGACGCTCCAGCTCGCTTGTTGGTGCCGTCCAAGACTCCAAAGAATCATCAGCGACATCCCCCACAGATGCAGGCTCAATCACCAGTTCCAGCTGGGCACGGTTGAGCTGCGCAACACCACTGGCATCGGTGCTGGAGAGCATCGGCTTCAGCGGTTTCCTGCGCAACCAGAGCACCACCGTGAGCAGGACGACGGCACCAGGGAGGAGAACGTTCTGCATGCGGATTGAACTTTTATGTCGCCGGTGCGACCTAAAGCAGGCCGTCAGATCGGACCTCCTTACAGTAGCTGCGAAGCTTTTGGCCTCGACATGACTGGAGATTTCGCTGCTGCCTGGCTGCCTGCGATTTTTGTGCCCATCACCGGAATCGTTTTTCCCGCAGTGTTCATCGTCCTTGTTGGTCGAGTGATCACCGCTGCCGAGTGACCGCGAACTGCGGATCGTTTCAACCCCTCAGCACTCGTAACTCATGACTGTCACTCCTGCTGCTGATCCCTGCGTCGGCAATCTTGCGACCCCCGTCAACAGCGGTTATTTCATCAAGGGACTGATCAACAACCTGCCCCTCTACCGCCCTGGGATTTCCCCGAACTTCCGTGGCCTGGAAACGGGCGCAGCGTTCGGTTATCTGCTCTTCGGCCCGTTCACCATCTGTGGCCCTTTGCGTGCCACCGAGTATCAGCAAACCGCCGGTCTGCTGGCCGCCATTGGTGCTGTTCACATCCTCAGCCTGCTGTTCCTGCTGTACAACCAGCCCGGCAAGCAACCCAACATCCCCCCGGCAGACGTCACGGTTGAGAATCCTCCCGCCGACCTCTTCACCCGCACAGGTTGGTCTGACTTCACCAGTGGGTTCTGGCTTGGTGGCTGCGGCGGCGCCGTTTTTGCCTGGTTCCTCTGCAACACCGTTCACGTTCAGGATCTGTTCAAGATCGCTGCTGGTGTCTGGAGCGTCGGCTGAATTCATTCACCCGAAGCCCCTCACCCAAACCATTCATCCCCCGGTTGCTTGCCCCGCAGGCAACCGGGGGATTTTTCCTGCCAAGATCCACACACTTTTGAGACGTCCAGGTGCGGTCGATCTCCCAGCCGTTTCTCCGACGGCCGGTCCTTACGGTCGTCTGCAGCCTGCTGATCCTTCTGGCGGGCTGCACAGCGCTGTTCGGCCTGGGGCTAGAGGATCTTCCGCCACTCGCGCCCACCCGCGTCAGCGTTAACGCCAGCTTCCCTGCGGCTTCGCCAGAGGTGGTGGAGCAGAGCGTGACACGGGTGTTGGAACAACAGCTGAATGGCCTTGAAGGGATCGAAAGCATCAGCTCAACCAGCAGGCAAGGCGGCGCCAGCATCTCGTTGCGATTCAACGCGGGAGATCCCGAGCTGAATGCCATCAAGGTGCAGAACGAAGTCAACCTCGCCAGCCGCCGGTTGCCTCAAGTGGTGACGCGCCAGGGACTCCAAGTACGTCGCTCCTCGGAAGACCTATTGATGATCTTGGGGTTCAGCCACCCACCCGATCAATACGTCCCGACTTTTCTCACAGGTTGGCTGGACCAGACCCTGCGCGACGCACTGCTCACCACACCAGGTATCGGCAATGTGCAGATCTTCGGCAGCAGTGAACTCTCCCTTCGCCTGTGGCTGGATCCGCAACGCCTCGAACAAACCAACCTGACCCTTGGCGATGTCAGCCGAGCCCTGGCTGAACAGAATGTTTTGGCTGCCGTTGGCAGCATTGGCGCGGCCCCTGTTCCATCGGGCCAGCTGCTGAGCCTTCCAGTGGAAGCGGAGGGGCGCCTCCGCAGCAGGTCGGATTTCGAGAATCTCGTGTTGCGCCGGCTGGACAACGGCGGGCTGCTGCGACTGAAAGATGTGGGACGGGTTGCCCTCGGACAGCGCAACTACGGACGAGAGGCCATGAATTTGGACGGGGAGCGCTCCGTCGCCGTGGGGATCTACCAGCGTGACGGGGCCAATGCCCTGGAGGTGAGCAGGGCGATCAAGCGCAAGTTGCAGCAGTTGGGACCGAGCTTCCCGCCGGGCATCGAGCTTTCGATGATCGTTGATGTGGCCGACACGGTTGAGGCCAACCTCGATCGCACCTTCATCACTTTGCGCGATGCCGTGCTGCTGGTGCTGGTCGTGCTGGTGCTGTTTTTGGGCCGATGGCGCCTCGCCCTGATCCCGGGCCTTGCCGTGCCGGTGGCGCTGGTGGGAAGCCTCAGCCTGGTGAAACTGAGCGGTTCCAACCTCAACAGCCTGATCCTGTTTGGGCTGGTGCTGGCCACCGGGATCGTTGTGGATGACGCCATCGTCGTAAGCGAAGACATCGCCGGACGCATCGAACAGGGCACCCCCCCCGAACAGGCGGCGGAAGACGCAATGGCTGAGCTGGCGAATGCTGTTGTGGCCACCTCATTGGTGTTGGCAGCCGTGTTCCTTCCCGTGCTGCTCATTCCTGGATCGATTGGACGCCTTTATCAACCCATCGCCCTGGCCATCAGCGGAGCGATTCTGTTCTCCACCTTGAATGCGCTCAGCTTCACCCCGATGGCCTGCGCCCGTGTGTTGGGTCCAGGTGGTGGCCGTCTTCCTGGGGCCATCGGCAAGCTCAGCCGCTGGCTTCGGGAGGGAATGCAAACACTGCAATGCCAATACGCGAAGCACCTCGAGCACTGGCTGCAGCGAAAGCGGCTCATCGCCTTTGTGCTGCTGAGCGGCCTTGTCATCACAGCCTCTGGGTTGGCGGTGATGCCGACAGCTTTCATTCCCGATGACGACCAAGGTCAGATCCGCGGCTACTTCACCCTTCCCGACGGCGCCAGCCTCGAGCGCAGCGTGGCCGTGATGGACGACATCCGGCGCGTCGTCAGCGAAGAACCGCTGGTGCGCACCGGCAACTTCTATGCCGGCAGTTCGTTCGGACAGAGCGGAGAAGACCGAGGGTCCTTTTACCTGCGACTGCAAGCCCTGAAGGATCGGCCCGGCGTTGAGCAGAGCAGTGGCGCCATCAAACGCCGACTCAACCGCGAGATTCAGCAACGGGTCGGCGATGCCAGGGTCGTGCTGATTACCCCTCCGGCAGTGCGGGGCTTTAGCAGTGAATCAGGACTCTCTCTTGAACTGCTGGACCGCAGCGGCGGCCAATTAAGCCTGGAGCAATTCGGCCGAGTCGCCCAAGAGTTCATCCAAACAGCTCAAGCGACAGACAGCTTTGAACGGGTGAGCACCCGCTTTGATGCCAGTTTCCCCCGCTGGCGCCTGGAGCTCGATCGCGACCAACTGGCCGCTCTCGACCTCGACTACGGCGCAACACTGCGGGAAATCGGCACAGCCTTCGGTGGCCGCTACATCGACGACACCTTCGACGGCGGTCGGATCCGCTCGATTGTTCTGCAGCTGGATGGCCGCGAGCGACGTCGCCCCGAAGATCTCACCGGCCTAATGGTGCGGAATCGCAGCGGTGAGCTGGTGTCTGTGGCAACAGTGGCCAGCTTGAGCCGGGAGGAGGGCGTCAACAACATTCGCCATTTCGGACTCAACAGAGCGATCCGCATCACCGCCATCCCCGCTCCAAGGGTCAGCAGCGGTGAAGCCATCGACGCTCTAACCCAGGCAGGAGACCGGATTGGAGGCAGCAACATAGGGTTGGCCTTCACAGGCCTGGCGTTGGAAGAACAAAGGGCTGCACAGGTGACCTGGGTGCTGTTCGCCCTTGGTGTGACTGTGGTGTATCTACTTCTGGCCGCGCTCTACGAGAGTTTCGTCGACCCGTTGATCATTCTGCTGACGGTGCCGATGGCTCTGCTCGGAGCTCTGATTGGCTTGAAATTGCGGGGCCTTCCGCTGGATGTCTACGGCCAGATGGGACTCCTGGTGCTGGTGAGCCTGGCGGCCAAGAACGGAATTCTGATCGTGGAATTCGCCAACCAACGGCTTGCAGCAGGCCTGGAACTGCGCCAAGCAGTGATCGACGCTGCCGTGAACCGGATGCGCCCAATCCTGCTGACAGCGGTCACATCCTTGGCGGGTTTCCTGCCTCTTCTGCTCGCCCAGGGCACGGGAGCCGCCAGCCGGATCAGCATCGGCACCGTGGTCTTCAGTGGACTGCTCGTGGCCACCTTGCTGTCACTGTTTGCAGTCCCTGCCGTCTACCTGCTGTTGAAGCGCGATCGGACACCAGCCCAGATCTAACGGTGCGCTCTGAACGGCTGCACCATCGCCCACCGCGTAGGGTGCTGCCTCGAACCAATGGTTCTGCTGCTGGAAGGAACGATGACCATCACCCCACGGGCGACGACGGCAACAAGTTCTCAGGCGCAGTTCTTTGACTACGCCTCAGCGGCCAACCCCCTGCAGAAGGGTCTGATCAGCACGATCCCCTACCGAAGCTTTTCGGCAAGTTTCTTCGATGAGCCTGGGACGGCCTTGCAATCTCTTGATTTGAGTGCCGAGTTGCACTGCGAGGGGCCGGCCACCGGTCCATCGCTCTGCGGCAATTTCATTCGCCTGGATCAAGGAGCACTGCGCACCAATGCGGATGCAACCAGTCAGCTGTTCTTTGTTGCCCGAGGCGATGGGCAAACCGAAGCCTGTGGTCAGGTTTTTCAGTGGAGCGAAGGAGATACTTTCGTCCTTCCGGCCGGCGGGGAAGCGATCCACAGCAGCCAGGGTCATGCCGGCCTCTACTGGGTGCACGATGCCCCCCTGCTTCGTTATCTGGGCGTCAGCACAGTGAAGCCTGTATTTGAGCCCTGCTTTTACAGCCATCAAGATGCTCGCGCTGAGCTGGATGCCATCGCCAGAAATCCTCGAGGAGCCAACGCCAATCGGGTGAGTGTGCTTTTAGGCAACGACGCATTTCCTCAGACACGCACCGTTACCCATACCCTGTGGGCCATGTTGGGAATTCTCCCCGCAGGTCAGATCCAACGCCCGCATCGACACCAGTCGATCGCTCTTGATTTTGCGGTGGCCTGCCAACCGGGGTGCTACACGATGATTGGCACCGAACTGGACGCGAACGGAATGATCCGCAATGGTCACCGGGAAGACTGGGTGACCGGTGCAGCCTTCGTGACACCCCCGGGTTACTGGCACTCACACCACAATGAGTCCGGCGCAGACGCCTATGTGCTGCCGATCCAGGATGCAGGACTGCACACCTATCTGCGCACGCTCGACATTGCTTTCAGCAATCAAGGACGGGGTGAACGAGAGTCATTGAGCAACACCCCATAAGGGGAAAGAGGTCAACGGGTAAGCAGCTGATGATCCACCGACGTCAGCGCACCGTTGATTGCATAACGACGCGCAATTCGCTCGAGACGCGTCGGACTCGACAACCAAAGCGCTTCGATGCTGAACGTCTGGTTGGGATCAATCTGCAGCGGCGCCAGAAACGCACCTCCGTCGGGCAAGAAGACCCACTGCTCAAGATCGTCCGCTTCAAGCCGCAAGCCATCCCCTGGGGAGTTGATATCGCAACGCCAGTCCCCCATAAGTTGATTGGCCTCCAAGGGTGGACACTCGACCGCTGAACTCCCGACAAGGAACTCCCGGATCAAAACGATCCGATCCAACTGCCCTGCACTGTCCCAAAGCAGAACCAGGCGATGGCGCCGTTCGTTGTGCAGAAAACCGAATTCGGCATAGAGCGTGCTCCAGTTGGAACGCTGCAGCGTGCCTCTGGAAAAGCTGCCCGTAGCGAAGACACCCATATCGGGATCCACGCGCATGAAGCTTTGAACAATCCGTTTTTCAGGCTCGCCGGCGGGAGTTTGCAGGAGAGATCCCGACCCCTCCGGCCAGAACAGCAACGTCAGATGAAGAGCGATTCCAGAAACCGCCGGTTGCAGCGTGAGCAGAGATGGCTGACGTTTGGTTCGTTGCAATGATCGGTCCATGGTGTCGAACCAGCCGCGCCACTCACCAACGTTCCGCAACAGAAGCTCCCATTCATCCACGATCAGCCTGGTCTTGATCCGGCTGCAAAGGCTAGGCAGAGCCAGGGCCAAGAGGACAGAAAAAGTTCAATGCAAGTTCCCTTGACCTTTCAGCGGGATGCCAACAAGGTTGTGCGCGGAGTCTCCGCGAAGAGATCTCGATAGGCACTTGCGAAGTGATTCCGACTGGCAAAGCCAAAATGCTCGGCCGTCTGCTGGACGGTGTAACAGCTCAGCCGTTGACGTAGCTCTGGATTACACAGCACTTCGTGCACTTGCTGCAACCGAATACGACGTATCAATGCCATCGGTCCATAGCCGAACATTTCACGACAACTCACGGTAAGGGTTGTCTTGGTGGTAAACAGCGCCTCACACACCGAACTGAGTGAGATGGGCGTCATGCTCGATCGAAAGGCAAAGCGAACCAACTCCTGCACAAGATCACTGTGATGATTTTTTTGCACAGGCTGCAGAAGAGCTGAAGTCTCTGGCGATAGAGACTCGATCAGCTGAGCTTCCAGGAAGTCAGCCTCGAAAGGCCGTGGCACGTCAGCACCCTGCCAGGCGGGAAGCACCATCAACTGACGCAACTTGCGATGAACCATTGGGGGAAGAATGGCTGTGTTGTTGTGCTCCATTCGATGAGCAATCTCGGATGCACCCATCAGTTCGACCCAGGTATCAACGCGACGTCGATCGACAAGAGCAGCACCAATCCGATTGCCACCTGGAGACGTTCTCATCAACGTCTCCTTCATCTTGGTGTTGAATCCGGCCAGGGCATTCGGAGCCAACGACTCACCAAAATGACGGTGATCGCTGTAGTTGTCTGTATGTTCAATCGTGAATGGCAACCAGCGCGGATGACGCGTGCCCTCCACTAACAACGCCTGATCTGCTTGCATCGAAACAAGCAAGATTCCATCCTGATGATCGACCCTTAGACGTCCACGAAGGGGGCCTGACGACACCTGCACGACGTTGTAATCACAGCCAAGCTGCTTCCACAACCGTGCACACTCCTCAGCACTGTTGAATAAACGGTCACAACAGGGCAACAGAACCGATGATGACTCGTTTTGACGGATCAGATGCGGATCAGGCCAAGCTCAAACAAGTTAGCTAACAACAACTGATCGATCATGATCAGTTGCCAAATTCCTATGGAATGAAATTCCCACAAAAAAATCCCCACCCGGAAGAGCGGATGGGGAGAAGTGAAACGAGGAACGACTCGTAGCAGGTTGAATCAGGAAAGAATCAACCGAACTTTCCTGAAGTCGAAGCTATCAGGAAGGCTGCGTACGTCAGTACATAGCCGACCGTGAAGTGGGCGAGACCAACAACACGGGCCTGAACGATGGAGAGTGCCACAGGCTTGTCGCGGTAACCCATCATGTTGGCGATGGGGCTGCGCTGATGTGCCCAGACAATGGTCTCGATCAGTTCCTGCCAGTAACCCCGCCAGGAGATCAGGAACATGAAACCGGTAGCCCATACCAGGTGACCGAAGAGGAACATCCAGGCCCAGACGGCCAGGTTGTTGCTTCCAAACGGGTTGTAACCGTTAATCAGCTGGGAGGAGTTGAGCCACAGGTAGTCACGGAACCAACCCATCAGGTAGGTGCTGGATTCGTTGAACTGAGCCACGTTGCCTGACCAGATCGCCAGGTGCTTCCAGTGCCAGTAGAAGGTCAGCCACCCCACGGTGTTCAGAGCCCAGAAGACTGCCAGATAGAAGGCGTCCCAGGCAGAGATGTCGCAGGTACCGCCACGGCCGGGGCCGTCGCAGGGGAAGGAGTAGCCGAAATCCTTCTTATCGGGCATCAGCTTGGAGCCGCGAGCATCCAGGGCACCCTTCACGAGGATGAGGGTGGTGGTGTGCAGACCCAAAGCGATGGCATGGTGAACAAGGAAGTCACCAGGGCCGATCGGCAGGAACACATCGGTATTGCCGTTGATGGCATCAAGCCAGTAGTGGTCGCCAGGAATGTTCTGGGACGCAAGGCTGGCGGAGCTGGAGGCATTGGAGAGCAGCACGTCCATTCCATACATGGCCTTGCCAGAGGCGGCCTGTACGAACTGGGCGAAAACGGGCTCAACCAGAATCTGCTTCTCGGGGGTACCGAAGGCAACGACCACATCGTTGTGGACGTAGAGACCCAGGGTGTGGAATCCGAGGAACAGGGAGACCCAGCTCAGGTGACTGATGATCGCTTCTTTGTGCTCGAGCATCCGAGCCAGGACGTTGCCCTTATTGGCTTCGGGGTCGTAGTCACGGATGAAGAAGATCGCACCGTGAGCAAAGGCACCACACATCAGCGCAATGGCGATGTACTGGTGATGGGTGTACAGGGCTGCCTGGGTTGTGTAGTCCTTCGCGATGAAGGCATACGACGGCATCGAGTACATGTGCTGCGCAACGAGGCTGGTGATCACGCCAAGGGAGGCGAGAGCCAAACCAAGCTGGAAGTGCAGGCTGTTGTTGATGGTGTCGTAGAGACCTTTGTGGCCCGCACCCAGATCACCAGGAGTGCCCTGGGGAGGGTTGTGGGTTTCAAGGATCTCCTTGATGGAGTGACCGATACCGAAGTTGGTCCGGTACATGTGGCCGGCGATCACGAAGATGCAACCGATGGCCAGGTGGTGGTGGGCGATGTCCGTCAGCCAGAGAGCTTCTGTCTGAGGGTGGAAGCCACCAAGGAAGGTGAGGATGGCGGTGCCGGCACCTTCGGAACTACCAAAGACCTGATTCAGAGAATCGGGATTTTCGGCATACACACCCCAGTTACCGGTGAAGAAGGGTCCAAGACCGGCGGGATGAGGCAGAACGTTGAGGAAGTTGTCCCATCCAACGTGCTGACCGCGGGCTTCGGGGATCGCAACGTGAACCAGGTGACCGGTCCAGGCGATGGAACTGAAGCCGAACAGAACAGCCAGATGGTGGTTCAGACGCGATTCAGCGTTTTTGAACCAGGCCAGGGAAGGACGGAACTTGGGCTGCAGATGCAGCCAACCGGCGAAGAGGGCCCAAGCCGACAGGATCATCATGAAGATGGAACCCTGATACAGCTCGGCATTCGTCGTCATGCCGATTGTGTAGAACCAGTGATACAGGCCTGAGTAGGCGATGTTCACCGGGGAGGAAGCACCCGCCTGGGTGAAGGCGTCAATGGCGCCTTGACCGAAGTGGGGATCCCAGATTGCGTGAGCGATGGGGCGCACGTGCAGGGGGTCGGCGACCCACTGCTCGAAGTTGCCCTGCCAGGCGATGTGGAACAGGTTTCCCGAAACCCACAGGCCGATGATCGCGAGGTGACCGAAATGGGTGGAGAAGAGCTTCTGATAGAGGCGCTCCTCCGTCATTCCGTCATGGCTCTCGAAGTCGTGAGCCGTGGCGATCCCGTACCAAATACGGCGGGTTGTCGGGTCCTGGGCCAGACCCTGGCTGAACGAAGGAAATTTCGTTGCCATTAGAGGGAGAGGTCAGGTGAGGTCAGCCGACCACAAGAATGTGGGCGTGGAAGAAGGCCCACGTGGTCGCAATTCCGCCCAAGAGGTAATGGGCAACACCCACGGCACGGCCTTGGATGATGGAAAGAGCACGGGGCTGGATGGCGGGAGCCACCTTCAGCTTGTTGTGAGCCCAAACGATGGACTCGATCAGCTCCTGCCAGTAGCCGCGGCCACTGAACAAGAACATCAGGCTGAAGGCGAACACGAAGTGAGCGCCGAGGAACATGATTCCGTAGGCAGCCGTGTTCGAGCCATAGCTGTTGATCACCTGAACGGCCTGAGCCCACAGATAGTCACGCAGCCAGCCATTGATGGTGATGGCACTTTGAGCAAAGTTGCCATTGGTGATGTGCGCGACGGAGCCGTCGGCATTCACCGTTCCCCAGATATCGCTCTGCATCTTCCAGGAGAAGTGGAAGATCACGATTGACAGGGAGTTGTACATCCAGAACAGGCCCAGGAACACGTGGTCCCAAGCGGAGACCTGGCAAGTACCACCACGACCAGGACCATCGCAGGAGAAGCGGAAGCCCAGGTTGGCCTTATCAGGGATGAGACGGGAGCTGCGGGCGTACAAGACACCCTTCAGCAGGATCAGCACCGTCACGTGAATCGTGAAGGCGTGAATGTGGTGGACCATGAAGTCGGCAGTGCCGAGCGGCATGGGAGCCGCGGCGACTTTGCCGCCGACGGCGACCACCGAGCCGTTGAACACTTCACTCACACCCGCAAGGGCATTAGGAGCGGTGCTACCAGCAGCTGCGGCGTGCACGTTCTGAATCCACTGAGCAAAGATCGGCTGAATCGAGATGGCCGAATCGCTGAACATGTCCTGGGGACGACCCAAGGCACGCATGGTGTCGTTGTGGACATACAGGCCGAAGCTGTGGGCTCCGAGCCAGATGCAGACCCAGTTGAGGTGACTAATGATCGCGTCGCGAGCCTTGAGAACCCGATCGAGCACGTTGTCGATGTGCTTCGCGGGGTCGTAGTCGCGCACCATGGCAATGGCAGCGTGAGCGCCGGCGCCAACGATCAGGAAACCGCCGATCCAAATGTGGTGCGTGAAGAGACCAATCTGGGTCGGATAGTCGATCGCTTGGTACGGATACGGAGGCATCGCGTACATGTGCTGAGCAACGATGATGCTCACTGAGCCGCCGATGGCCAGGTTGACCGCCAGCTGGGCATGCCAGGAAGTGGTCATGAACTCATAAAGTCCATCGTGACCATTGGTGGCAGGGAAGAGCAGGGGATCGCCCTTCTGGCCTTCGTGGATCTCCTTGATGGAGTGACCGATGCCCCAGTTGGTCCGGTACATGTGACCGGCAACGATGAACATCACGGCGATCGCCACATGGTGATGGGCGATATCCGTCATCCAAAGGCTTCCCGTCACAGGATTTAGACCACCTTTGAAGGTGAGGAAATCGCTGTAGGCAGCCCAGTTACCGGAGAAGAAGGCACCGACACCGGCGCTGAAGCCGGGGTACAGCTGAGCCAGCAGATCCTGGTTGAAGAATTCGTGCGGCAGCGGAATGTCTGCAGCCGAAGCGATGGTCTTGCCATTGAGAACCAGCGGCTGGCCGGCATCAATCGCATCCATCAACTTGGTGACAGGAGCCGAGACGTGGATCAGGTGGCCTGCCCATGACAGTGAACCGAGACCCAGCAGACCTGCCAGGTGGTGGTTCAGCATCGACTCAACGTTCTGGAACCACTCCAGCTTGGGCGCTGCCTTGTGGTAGTGGAAAACACCAGCGTTGAGCATCAGGCCGGCCATCACCAGAGCACCGATGGCCAAAGCCATGAGCTGGGTTTCACTGGTGATGCCCCAGGCCCGCCACATCTGGAAGAGGCCTGAGGTGATTTGGATGCCTTGGAACCCGGCACCCATGTCTCCATTGAGGATGTCTTGGCCAAAGACGGCCCAGACTTGCTGGGCACTTGGCTTCACATGGGTGGGGTCGGCAAGCCAACCGGAATAGTTGGAGAAGCGTGCGCCGTGGAAGAAGGCACCGCTGAGCCAGATGAAGATGACGGCCAGGTGGCCGAAATGCGCGGAGAAAATCCGCCGAGAGACCTCTTGTAGGTCGCTCGTGTGAGCGTCGAAGTCGTGAGCGTTGGCGTGAAGGTTCCAAACCCAGGTGGTGGTTTTGGGACCTTTCGCGAGGGCGCGGTCGAAATGTCCGGGCTTACCGAACAATTCAAAGGTTGCAGGATTGTCAACCTTCTCGACCTGGCTCTTCGCGTCACTCCCACGCTCTGGTGGGCTGATGGTCATCGAGTCGTTCCTCGAGGGACGGGATTCGAGGTGGTGGGCCACCCCTCCGGCGAATGGGAATCCACCGGGGCCCCGGACACCAATCCACAAGGAATCAGCGTCAGGGCGTCAGTGAGACAGGAAGCCGAAACCCCTTGACTGCACTGAAGCTGGGGCCCCACAGAGGGGACCGCTGGCGGAAGCATAGGTGCGGAGGTGGGGTTAAAGGGCACTGAGTTACAAAGGTTCAATCCCATGGCGGGCCAGTCAGCGACAGGCGTCTGCAGAAGGCCGAGAATCAGTCAAACAATGAAGATCTCAACCAGTAAGCAATACAATTTCCCGCAAATATTCTCCCTAAGTAACTAAAACTGTGACATTGAAGGGCTGATTGTTCAGAATGATCAGATCTGTTCATGCCCAATGCTTCGCCCTGGCCTGAAGTCGATATGGGCTGTTCTGCTGACAGCTGTGGTGCTGCTGAGCGCCGGATTGCCAGTTCATGCACGACCTGGATTCTTCAACCGAGATGTCGGCACCGGCGCGAAGCCCCTACCGAGCTCCACCCCCAGCGGCAAGCTCCAGGAAGTGGCCCCACCAGGGGCGGTGCAACAGCTGCGGCAGGAGCTGCAACGGCACCGTCCATCCCTGCGGTTGGTGGATCCAAGCAACGACACCATCGTGGCGACGCAAGAGCTTGAGCTGAGTTTCGAGATCAATGACTGGCCCCTGAACAACGACCCCGAACTGGGTCTGGGCCCCCACGTCGCCATCCAGATCGATGACCGTTCTCCCCTACGGCTGAGCGATAGCGATGGCAACCGCCTGACGGTCCGCATTGACGATCTGGAAGCGGGCAGTCATCGGTTCAGCGCATGGGCTGCTTATCCCTGGGGGGAGGCCGTTCAGTCACCAGGGGCCTCCATCCAGGGCCGCGTCCACCTCTGGCAAAAACTTCAGGGCACGCAACCCGACCGGGATGCACCCTGGCTGGTTCCTGTTCCACCCGCTGGAGAACAAGGCCTGCAACCACTTCTGGTGGACTGGCTCCTTTGGAATGCTCCGCTCCAAAACCTGCGTGAGGGGGATGGACGCTGGCGTCTACGCATCAGCATTGATGGGGACAGCTTTCTGGTTGATCACCAGGAGGCCCTGTGGCTCAAAGGATCGAATGGCGCAAGCAGTCACGACATTCAGATGGAACTTCTGAATGGGCTGGGCGAGCCGATCACACCCGTGTTCAACAATCAGCTGGTGCACCTGAAGGCTCCATCAGGTTCCAAGCCGGGCTGGATGCGATCGCGCCTCAATGAGAGCCAGCTCGCCCGCTTGAGCGGATCACCTGAGCCAGAGATGCCGGAAACGGTCGAACAACCGAAAGAGGCTCTACAGAAAGCAGAACAGCCGCCACAACAGGCACCAGTCGAGATCGAGGCCGAGACAGAGACAGAGACAGAGACAGAGACAGAGACAGAGACAGAGACAGAGACAGAGACAGAGGCAGAGGCAGAGGCAAAGACCGATCCCATCGCCCCCGAGAACAGCGATCACGAGACGCCACAGTCGCCCCAGGCTCAGGACCAAGCCACGACAGAGGCCAGCCAACCAACACCAGCCCAGGAGGAGCCCACTGACAACGATCTGCCAATGAACACCAGCGAAAACAATCCACCGATGACGGACAAGCCAACTGAATCGTTCGAACCGCAGGCCCAGGCAGAAGCCAAGCTGATGCCGAGCAGCAGCCTGGGAGGATCAGCGCGTGAGCTGCTCAACAGTGATGGGCGCTTGCGCAAGCCCTGACCCGGATTCCCTGCCCTGAACCCAACACCCGACGTACCCGCTCTGGGCCTAGGACTCTCCCCCAGTGCCATGCCGCTCTTGGAGCGTCTGCTGCTGCGCGGCCAGATTGACCGGATCAAGGCGTCCGATCAAGACATCAATACTGCTCTTGATGAGCACTGGACGGCGCAGAAGGTCGTGCTGATTGTGGGTGCCGTGGGAGCGGTGACACGCCTTATCGCACCGCGGATCCAAAGCAAGGAGCAGGATCCGGCCGTTCTGGTTCTCGACCCAAAAGGGGATTTCATCATCCCGCTACTGGGAGGCCATTCCGCAGGTGCTGAACAACGCGCGCGGGAGATCGCCATGGATCTGGGAGGGCAGGCCGTGATCACTGGCGCCTGCGCCCATGAAGGACGTCTCCCCCTGGATGCCTTTGGTGAAGGCTGGGGCTGGAGACGCAGGGGGTCGGTGGCGGGTTGGCGCACTCTGATGGTGCGGCAAGCCCAGGGATTCAGAATCAACATTCACCAGAGCAGTGGATGTTCCGCCTGGCTCGGCCCTGAAAGCGAGCACTTGCTCGAAACCGTGGCCTCAGAGGCCGCTGACCTTGTGATCGGAGCGCGCCTTCAGGGTGATTGCCAATGGCATCCAGCAACGCTCTGGATCGGCATCGGCTGCGAGCGCAACACAAGTTTGTCCCTGGTCGACAAGGCCATTACCGAGGCTTTAGCAACAGCCGGGCTGGCAAAGGAGGCTGTCGCTGGCATCGCCAGCGCAGAGCGGAAATCCGATGAACCAGCCCTGCAAAAGCTGAGCCAGACCAGGGCATGGCCGTTCCGAACCTTTGCAGAGCAGACGCTGGCCTCCATTGACGTACCGAACCCCTCCGAGGTCGTGCGCAGGGAAATGGGAACAGCTTCAGTTTCAGAAGCAGCGGCGTTGCTGGCTGCAGGCGACAAAGGTGTTCTGATCCAGCCAAAGCAAATCAGCCATCCCGCTCCGGGGGAACAGGGCGCGGTCACGGTGGCTATTGCCGAAGCTCCCCTGCCCCACGCACCGGGTCGGGGCGAACTGCACCTGGTCGGCAGTGGCCCCGGAGATCTATCCCTGCTCAGCGGAGACGCCAAATCGGCCCTGTCGCGATGCTGCGCCTGGGTCGGCTACAGCCTCTACCTCGATCTGCTGGAGCCCATGAGACGTCCAGATCAAATGCGGTTCGATGGTCAGCTCACCCGGGAATGGGACCGCTGTGCCGAAGCACTGCGCTTGGCACAACAGGGCGCCAAGGTTGCTCTCATCTCCTCTGGAGATAGCGGGATCTATGGAATGGCGGGGTTAGCTCTGGAGCTGCTGCTTCAGCAACCCGAGCAGGACCGACCCAGCTTCACGGTGCATCCCGGAATTTCAGCATTCCAGCTGGCCGCCGCCAGAGCGGGAGCGCCACTGATGCATGACTTCTGCAGCGTGAGCCTCAGCGATCGCCTTACGCCCTGGAACGTGATCGAGAAGCGACTAGAGGCCGCTGCATCAGGAGATTTTGTTGTTGCGCTCTACAACCCACGCTCTAAAGGACGGGATTGGCAACTCGGGAAAGCCAGAGAGATCCTGCTGAGACACCGCCCCCCAACAACCCCGGTGATGCTGGCTCGGCAGCTGGGCCGCGCAGAAGAATCTCGTCAGCTGACGTGCCTTGAACGCTTAGAGCCCGAATTAGTGGACATGCTCACCTTGGTTCTGATCGGGAACAGCAGCAGCCGAGCAGAGGATGGCTGGATGGTGACGCCGAGGGGGTACCCCGGGGCGAGCATCCAATAGAAATAGAAGAGGTGCAGGTCCAGTACCCATTGGCTTGAACCTATGAATATTTTTGCCTGCAGGTTGTGAGGTTGTGACTACGTTTCTCGTAAGAAAGTCACTCCCTGAGGTTTATGAAACTCTCCTGGATCGCCGCCACAGCCTTGATGGTTTCAGGAGCCACAGTGCAGCCCGGCTTGGCTCAGATTTCAGGAATGTCGTCAGGTCCTGTCACCGTTGCGGTGAAGGAGATCACCAACACGGCCACAGGAACCTGGTGGTGGAGCCCTGCGGTCTCCAGCAAACTCACAGGGATGCTCGCCAATGAGCTGAAAAGCACCGGGCATTTCACTGTTGTCGAACGCCAAGGGCTGAAAAAAGTGCTCGGCGAGCAGGAACTAGCTGAGCTGGGCATAACCCGACAAGCCACCGCTCCCAAGAAGGGAATCATGACCGGTGCGAAGTACTACATCCTGGGCAGTGTCAGCGATTACCGCGAGAACACCGAAACCAAACGTGGTGGCGGTGGGTTCAACGTCATGGGCTTCGGCCAGCGCAAGTCGTCATCCTCCAGCTCGGCCTATGTCGCTGTGGATGTGCGCGTCGTGGACACCACCACCGGTGAAATCGCTTACGTCCGAACCATTGAAGGCAAAGCGACCTCCACATCGGAATCAAAGTCAACTTCTGGGGGCTTGTATGGGGTCGGCTTCAGTGACAGCCAGTCCTCGAGCAAGAAAGTACCCGCCTCCAAAGCGGTGCGGGCGGCGATGATCGAAATCAGCGAATATCTGAACTGTGTTCTGTATCTGAAGAACAGCTGCATCGCTGAATACGACGCGAAGGAGCAGCGGCGTCGGGAAGCGACAAAAGATGTGCTGGATTTCTGAACAGGGCAACTCACCATGCGTCTTCCCGTACTGATTGCAGGGTTGCTTCTTTGCTCAGCTAACCCTGCTATCGCGGTTGAGCAATCCAGCTCAGCGCTGGTTGCCCAGCTCACTCCCAAGGATTCTGCCAGCCAGATGGAGTTCTTCAGCAGGGAACTGGACCGGGCCGAACAGCTCTACGACAACCTGATGTTCGAAGAAGCGGATCGGATTGCTGACCTGACGATCGCGAGGATCAATGCCTTCCTCAGCAAAAACCGCGGCATTGAAGGCGTGGATGAAATCGAGGCTGTCTACAGCGCAAGAGTGAATCAGCTCAGACAGCTCAAAGCCTTCAAAGCTGTTGCCAGAGAACAAATGGAGCGTGAAGGAGCCGCCAACTACGACCAAAAAAGAGACACCCGGGAACGAAAACTGCGGGAGCAACGGAAACATCAGTACCGAATGGCCGTGGAGGCACGTCGGATCGCTGAGGCCCATGCGACCCGTTGGTGGTCACTCTGGGCCGGTCGGTCTTATTCGCCGATCCTGATCTTCAACTAAGCAGGCGCCAGAGACATTGCCTCACCCACCGGACAGGATCCTTTTGGGCAAAGGGAATGCATCAATCGGGATGACAGGATTCGAACCTGCGGCCCCTTCGTCCCGAACGAAGTGCGCTACCAAACTGCGCCACATCCCGGCATGTCAATCTTAGGAGATTGGTGTTTAGGAGAGGCCAGCAGCGCCATCGGCGCAAGGTCTAAGGTCATGGATTGAAGAGACTTCGCCGTGCTTAAGCCGGAGTGGTTGCGCGTTAAGGCTCCGCAGCGCGAACGGATCGGCGCCGTAGCCGACCTGCTGCTGGACTTGAACCTGAACACGGTCTGCCAGGAAGCCAGCTGCCCCAACATCGGGGAATGCTTCGCAGGCGGCACAGCCACGTTTCTGATCATGGGGCCTGGTTGCACCCGCGCATGCCCTTACTGCGACATCGACTTCGACAAGAGCGTGCGCGAGCTGGATCCGACGGAACCGCAACGGCTCGGCGAAGCGGTAGCCCGTCTGGGTTTGAAACACGTGGTGATCACCTCCGTGAACCGTGATGACCTCGCTGATGGCGGCGCCTCCCAGTTCGTGGCCTGCATTGAACAGGTCAAAAAGCGCTCACCGCTCACAACAATCGAGCTGCTGATTCCTGACTTCTGCGGTAACTGGGACGCTCTGGCAAGCGTGATGGGAGCTGCACCCCATGTGCTGAACCACAACATCGAGACGGTTCCGCGGATGTACCGCCGGGCTCGGCCCCAGGGCATCTACCAACGCTCCCTGGAGCTACTGCAGCGGGTGCGTGACCAATGGCCCAAGGCCTACAGCAAGTCAGGCCTGATGGTCGGGCTCGGTGAAACCGATGAGGAAGTGATCCAAACGCTCCGGGATCTGCGCCAGCACAAGGTCGATATCGTCACCATCGGCCAATACCTCTCTCCAGGTCCGAAACATTTGGCCGTCGACCGCTTTGTGACTCCTGCTCAATTCGACACCTACAGAACAGTCGGCGAAGAGGAACTGGGCTTCCTCCAGGTCGTCAGCACACCACTCACCCGCAGCAGCTACCACGCCGGTGAGGTGCAGCGGCTTATGACCAGCCATCCCCGCTGACGGGGATCCATTCGTGCAACTGCCAGTCCACCAGACCGGCTCGAATCATCGGGTCGTTCTGCACCCACGCCCGAGCTTCGGCGTAGGACGAAGCTTCAAACATCAGCAATCCCCCGCCACCAGGCCGCCGGTTGTCATCAACCAGATAACCGCTATGAAGACGTCGTCCTGCAGCGGCTTCCTGCACAACCCAGTGGCGGTGAGCCTCCAAGGTGGGCCGCCGCTGCTCGACGGGCAGAGCGGCGGCGGCGGCCGTGAAGGTTTCGGTCTTGACGAACCAGGCCACGAGAGATGACGGCGCTAGGCGGCCACAGCCTGCTTAACGGCCAATCCCATCGGTTCCCGCTCGCTTGGTGGGACCAACACCTTGAAGCGATGCTTCGCCGCAGACCAGTTGGCCAAGAGATCGGCCGCCTTTTCGCTGCCCGTTAGATCCACATGCTGTTGCAGCAGGCCCTTCAGCAGCGTCTCCTGCTCATGGGTGGTGATGGTGCAGACCTCAACAATCTCCGGGTTCACCCGAGGCGCGACACGGCCCTCCTCATCCAGCAAGAAGGCCACACCACCGGTCATGCCAGCACCGATATTGCGGCCGGTGCTTCCGAGGACAACCACCACACCACCGGTCATGTACTCACAGCAGTGGTCACCAGCGCCTTCCACCACGGTGCGGGCTCCACTGTTGCGAACGCCGAAGCGCTCGCCAGCCCGGCCATGAGCAAACAACTCACCACCGGTGGCCCCATAGAGACAGGTGTTGCCGAGGATCACCTGATCCCCTGGAGAGGCAGAACCGTCAGAAGGCACCAGGGTGATTCGACCACTGTTCATGCCCTTGCCCACGTAGTCGTTGGCCTCACCCTCAAGACGAACCTGCATGCCCTGCACCAGGAAAGCCCCAAAGCTCTGGCCCGCGGCACCACGGAACGTCAGATCGAGCTGTCCATTGAATCCGCGGTTGCCATGACGCTGGGCAATTTCACCAGCCAGACGTGCACAGACACTGCGATCGGTATTGATGATCTCGATGGTGCGGCTGACGGCACCGTGGTGCTCCAGCGCTGCCATGAGGTCAACATCGGCGAGCAGCTGATCCTCAAGAATCAGACCATTGCCGTGAGCCTGATCACTGTGACGAAGCCAGGAGCGATCCGCAGCGCCACTGATCGGAGCGATCAGGCCAGATAGATCCACACACTTTGTCTTGGCCAGATCGACAGAACGAGCCTTGAGCAGATCCGTACGGCCAATCAGCTCTTCCAGGCGGGTAACGCCGAGCAGACTCATCAGCTGCCGCACTTCCTCGGCGACATACCAGAAGAAGTTGACGACGTGCTCAGGTACACCGGTGAAACGCTTGCGCAGGTTCTCCTTCTGCGTGGCGACCCCGACAGGGCAATTGTTGGTGTGGCAGACACGAGCCATGACGCAGCCCTCAGCGATCATGGCGATCGACCCGAACCCATACTCTTCCGCGCCGAGCAGGGCAGCGATCATGACGTCCCAGCCGGTTTTCAGACCTCCATCAGCACGCAGCAGGACCCGATCGCGCAGACCGTTTTCCACCAGAGAGCGATGCACCTCGGTCAGGCCCAGTTCCCATGGACTGCCGGCGTGCTTAATCGAACTGAGGGGAGATGCGCCCGTGCCCCCGTCGTGACCCGAGATCTGGATCACATCCGCGTTGGCCTTCGCCACGCCCGCAGCGATGGTGCCAATGCCAATCTCGGCCACCAGCTTCACGCTCACAGGAGCAGCAGGATGCACCTGGTGCAGGTCATGAATCAACTGCGCCAGGTCCTCAATGGAATAGATGTCGTGGTGAGGCGGCGGCGAAATCAAGGCCACTCCTGGCTTGCTGTTACGCAGCCAGGCGATGTACTTGTCGACCTTCGGCCCAGGCAGTTGGCCCCCTTCACCGGGCTTGGCCCCCTGGGCCACCTTGATCTCCAGTTGTTTGCCACTGCGCAGGTATTCAGCCGTCACACCGAAACGCCCTGAAGCAACCTGCTTGATCGCCGAACAAGCGGTATCGCCATTGCGAAGCCCGCCGATGCTGGGGAATGCGGCGGACCGTCCTTCCCCATCCACATCCTTGAGGATCTGGAAACGTGCAGGGTCTTCACCACCTTCACCGCTGTTGCTCTTGCCACCGATGCGATTCATCGCCACGGCCAGCACTTCATGGGCTTCCCGGGACAGCGCACCGAGGCTCATCCCCCCCGTACAGAAGCGGGTGCAGATGCTCTCCACACTCTCCACCTGGTCGAGGGGCACCGGGGTGGGCGCCAGCTTGAACTCCAAAAGGTCCCGCAGGGCCATCACCGGGCGGTTCTCCAAGAGCGCCTGGTAAGTGGAGAAGTGGTCATAACCAGGGCCCTGGGCCACTGCCTTGTGCAGCGCCTTGGAAAGCTCGGGGTTATTGCGGTGGTATTCAGCACCACTGCGGTACTGAACAAAGCCCATGAACTCGAGCTTGCTGCGGTTGAGCTCGGGGAAGGCCTTGGCATGCATCGAGAGCGTTTCATTCGCCAACTCGGAGAGCGTCATGCCTGCAACACGGCTCGTTGTCCCGGTGAAGGCGGTCTCCACCACATCCGCACCGAGTCCAATCGCTTCAAAGATCTGGGCGCCGTGATAGCTGGCCAGCAAGGAGATTCCAATTTTGGAGAGGATCTTCCGGAGACCGTTCTCCAGCGACAAACGCACATTGGCCTGCGCCTGATCGGCATCCAGGGCTGGCAACTTGCCCTGTTCGATCCGCTTCTTGGTCTTGGGATGCTCCAGCCAGTGGCGCGTTGTCTCCCAGGTGAGCCAGGGGCAGACGGCACTGGCGCCATAGCCGATCAGACACGCCATGTGATGGGTGCTCCAGCACTGGGCGGTATCGACCACAAGAGAGCACTGCAGACGCAACTTCTGGCGCAACAGATGGTGGTGAACAGCACCCACGGCCAGCAAGGCCGGCATTGCCACCGTCGTGGGCGTCAGCTGTGCCGCCGCCCCCGTGCTGCCAACCCGATCGGAGAGCACCAGCACCTGTGCACCGTCGCGCACCGCCTGTTCCGCAAGGCTGCAAAGCGCATCAATGGCCTTCTGAAGGCCTCCCACGCAGGACTCCACTGCCACCTGGGTGGACACGGTCTGGACGGGCAAACCTTGCTGACTGATGGCCGCTAGTTCCGCCTCATTCAGAACAGGAGTCTCGAGGTGGATCACTGAAGCCGCTTCCGGCTGGGGCTTCAGGGCCGGCCGGCGTTCACCCAGATGCATCTCCAGGCTCATCACCAGCTTTTCCCTCAAGGGATCAATCGGTGGGTTCGTGACCTGGGCGAAGCGCTGCTTGAAATAGTCGTAGAGCAGGTGCGGCTTATCGGAAAGCACCGCCAGGGGAATGTCATCCCCCATGCAGTAAGTCGGCTCCTTGCCGAGCGCCGCCATGTCTTCGATGATCAAATCGAAGTCTTCAGCGGTGAAGCCCATGGCGGTCTGCAACCGCAGCAGGTCGAGTTCACCCACCTGTCGGTTTTGAGTCCAAGGCTGGGGTTCCACACCGCGGCGATGCTGCTGCAACCAATCGGCATAGGGAAATCGACATGCCGCGTCTTCCTTAACCGACCAGTTGTCGAGCAACTCACCGCGTTCCAGATCAACGGCAACCATCTGGCCGGGGCCAAGACGTCCTTTCTGAACAATCGTCTTGCCGCTGAGGTCGACCACGCCGGTCTCAGACCCCATGATCACGAAGCCGTCTTCGGTGGTGCACCAACGCGCCGGGCGCAACCCATTGCGGTCGAGCGTGGCACCCACCCGCTTGCCGTCAGCAAAGACCAGCAGGGCTGGGCCATCCCATGGCTCCTGAATTCCCGCGTTGAATTCATACATCGCCGTCACATCGGGACGGCTGTCGAGGTCGGGCTGATTGCGGAAGGCTTCCGGAACGAGCGTGATCAGGCTGTCGGTGATCGACCGCCCACTGCGCACCATCAGCTCCAGGGTGGCGTCAAGGTTGGCGGAATCACTGAACGCAGGGTTTACCACTGGGATCAGGTCGTCTGCAGCCTCTCCCCAAACGTTCTCGAGGCTGGCTTCTGACGCCTTGGCCCAGTTGAGATTTCCCAGCAGCGTGTTGATCTCACCGTTATGACCCAAAAGCCGCATCGGCTGCGCCAGAGGCCAACGGGGCAAGGTGTTCGTGCTGAAGCGACGGTGATAGACCGCAAAACTCACCGCAAAACGTGGATCCTGCAGATCGGCGTAGTACTGCGCCAGAACCTCGGACCGGACCATGCCCTTGTAGACAACCGTCCGGCTGCTCAGGGAAGCGACATAAACGTCCTGGGCCACCTCGGCGCCAAGGGCAGCCCGCACACGGGCGCCAATCCGCCGCCGCAAGCGGAGAAGCTGCCCATCAAACCCTGCGTCGTCCGCATCACCGTTGAGCACCCACTGCTCAATAACGGGAGCGGTGGCGCGGGCCAGGGGGCCGAGCACCGCAGAGTCCACAGGAACAATTCGCCAACCAAGCGGTTGCAAGCCGAGCGCCTTGGCCTCGTCATCACAGAGGCCTCGGACCTCGGCACGACGGGTGGCATCGGTCGGCATGAACATCATCCCGAGGCCCCGCGCTGCACCCGCCTCAGGCCAGACGGCTTTTAGGTACGTCCAGGGGATTTGACACAACACCCCTGCGCCATCGCCGGAGTCTCCATCTCCCCCACAACCGCCTCGGTGCTCCATGCATCCCAAACCACGCAGGGCCTGCTCCAACACCCAATGGCTGGCCTGTCCCTGGAGCTGGGCCAAAAAGCCAACTCCACAAGCATCCTTCTCACCCGCAACAACCTCGGGCGCAGGGCTGTCGCAGTAAGGCCAGACAGCGGAACGGATGGATTCAGTCATAGGGAACTCAACCGGACGGTCGCATGGGCCTGCAGCTTCGAGCTCTGCAGAAACCATCTCGAGGGACGATCCTAGGCAGGCGCCTCTCCGCCAAGGCATTTCATGCTGGCCTTTGCCCCACTTTCCGCGCCACCGCCCGCGCCACCTCCAGAGCTGCGCTTTGTGCCGAAGCAAAGTGGTGATGAAGTCCTCATCGGCCGAGAGCGCAGCAAAGCGGTTTGGCTTTGGAGGGGCAGCAACACAGCAACAGAGGAACTCTGGCTGCCCTTGGAGCTCCTGGAATCCCGGCTGGGTTTCAGGCGCGTTGCTCGCATCGACGGAGAGGCACTGGAATGGTTCGGTCGAACCGTCCCCCTGGCTTCGCTAGAGACCCGTTCGCTCGGGGATGAAGTGGGTCTCGAAGTGAGCGACTGGCTCACCGAGATCGGTGTTACCACCCAAGTGAACGGAAGCAGCCTGACGCTTCGGCTGCCCACCCCAACCGTGAACAACCTGCGCCGCGGCAAGGGTTCAACAGCCGATCGTTTGGTGCTTGATCTGAACGGACCCGCCTTGGTGCAGCAGCTGAACGGTGACCTGTTGCTGGAGCTCAAGGTCTCGCCGTCACAGAAACGTCAGCTCAAAGCGTGGGGGCTCGCTCCTCAGCAGCGTCGTGACGGCGGCCTTGTGCTGCAGGGACAAGCCACAAAGCTACGGAGCTTGAGCTTGTCGTCTCCCTGGCGATTGGTGCTGGACGGTGTGCGGGTCGGCGGCCGCCGCCAACCCCCAAGCGCACGCCTACCCCTAAGCAATCCAACTGTTGCTGCTTTGCTCAGGCGGGGCTTTGTGCTGGAGAAACGCACGATCAAGGTGGGGGTGAAACCCATCCAGGTGTTTCGTGCGGGCGGTGACCTGAGCGGCCTCGGGATCACCCTGCAGCCCCTGGCCAAGACCGAACAGCAACAGGGTCTGCAGTTTCTTCCGCAGCTCTCCCAACCCGCAGGGGCGCTGGTCGCCGTGAACGGAGGGTTTTTCAACCGGATCAATCAACTCCCCCTTGGAGCCCTGCGGCGCGAGGGGGTCTGGCTATCGGGACCGATTTTGAACCGCGGCGTCATCGCTTGGGGATCGTCAGGAGATCTGCAGTTCGGCCGACTTCGCCTGGACCAAACGTTGCAGGTGAACAACGGTCAGCACTGGGGCATCAAAGCGATCAACAGCGGCTACATCCAAAAAGGACTGAGCCTTTACACACCGGCCTGGGGCCCCCGATACCGGGCCTTGAGCGGTGAAGAGGAAGCACTCTTGATTCGCGGTGGCCGCGTCGAGGCAACGTTCGAGCAGACCAACCTGCAGCGCGGGATTTCCATCCCCCAGGACGCTGAGTTGGTGGTGGCTCGCGGGCGCACCCCACTACCAGCGCGACCTGGCGATCGGATCCTGGTGAGATCACAGGCGAGCTCATCCCTCGCCCAACAGCCGAATGTGCTGGGCGGCGGTCCACTCCTGATGCAGAACGGGCGTGTGGTTCTGAATGGACGCCAAGAAGGCTTTAGTCCCGGCTTCATGAGCTTGGCGGCACCGCGGACCGTGGTGGCCCAAGGGCAGAGCGGTCAATGGCTAATGACCCTGCGTGGTGCCTCTGGCAGTGATCCCACGCTTGTGGAAACAGCCCTGGCAGCCCAACAACTGGGCCTGCGTGATGCGTTGAATATGGATGGCGGCAGTTCGACAACCCTCGTCGTGGCAGGCCAAACCGTGATGAACGGTCGTGGCAGCACCCCGAGAGTTCATAACGGACTGGGGCTTATCCCTCTCTGAGACCTGCAACAGTGGGGAACCCAAGAAACTGAGCATGGCTGCCAATTTGCGGCTGACCGCTGCCGCTGCTGCCGAGCTAGGGCGTCAGGCTGCCGTGGCGGGAACACCCGGGCAGATGCATCTCGACGTCACTCCAGGGGAATGCGCACAGCATGTGCTGCGCATTCGAGCAGGACATTTGGCCGGTATTGCCATTGCAAGGGCCGATGGCGTGACGCTGCACGCCCCTGCAGAGCAGCTCAAATTGCTCGAGGGTCTTTGTCTGGACTACCGCGGCGACCTCAGTGGTGGCGGATTTCTGATCCGCAGCAGCGACGGTGTTGAACCCTGTGCCTGTGGCAGTGCCTTCAGCCGCGTCTGAAAGGGGACCGTCACCCGGTATCGTGGTCGATTGTCGAATCAGGTCGGGAGTCCGACCGCTCACCGACCATCGATGCCAACCATCCAACAGCTGATCCGCACTGAGCGCTCACGCCTCAAGGCCAAGACAAAGTCCCCGGCCCTGAAATCGTGTCCGGAACGACGCGGTGTTTGCACCCGCGTTTACACCTCAACGCCGAAAAAGCCCAATTCGGCTTTGCGCAAGGTGGCTCGTGTGCGCCTTACTTCCGGCTTTGAAGTCACGGCTTATATCGGTGGCGTCGGTCACAACCTGCAGGAGCACTCGGTCGTTTTGATCCGTGGTGGTCGTGTCAAGGACCTCCCTGGCGTCCGCTATCACATCATTCGCGGAACCCTGGATACAGCTGGTGTGAAAGACCGGCGTCAGTCCCGCTCCAAGTACGGCGCCAAGGCTCCCAAGGAGTGATCACCGGTTTCTTCCTCATTCCCACAACGTTCTGATCCCTAATGTCCCGCCGCAACGCCGCTGAAAAGCGCCCGATTCTTCCCGATCCGCAGTTCAACAGTCGCCTCGCCACGATGATGGTGGTGCGCCTGATGCAGCACGGCAAGAAGTCCACAGCGCAACGGATCCTGTCCGACGCGTTCGGGCTGATCAATGAGCGCACCGGCGGAGATCCGCTCGAGCTGTTCGAAACTGCCGTCAAGAACGCCACTCCATTGGTGGAAGTGCGCGCTCGCCGGGTTGGTGGCGCCACCTATCAGGTGCCCATGGAAGTGCGCCAGGAGCGCGGAACGGCCATGGCCCTGCGCTGGCTGGTGAGCTTTTCCCGTGCCCGTAATGGTCGGAGCATGGCCCAGAAGTTGGCTGGCGAATTGATGGATGCCGCCAATGAGGCTGGCAGCGCCGTTCGCAAGCGCGAAGAGACCCACAAAATGGCCGAAGCCAACAAAGCCTTCGCCCACTACCGCTACTGAGCCTTTCAGGCCAGCCCGTCAACACAGATGTTCATGGCTGGCCTGTAGAGTCTCCCCGCCTTTTCACGCCCCACCCCCGGAGAATTTCCTGTGGCCCGCGACTTCCCCCTGGAACGCGTCAGAAATATTGGTATCGCTGCTCACATCGATGCCGGAAAAACCACCACTACCGAACGGATCCTGTTCTATTCCGGTGTGGTGCACAAAATCGGCGAGGTGCATGACGGCGCTGCAGTCACCGACTGGATGGCCCAGGAGCGGGAACGTGGCATCACGATCACGGCAGCTGCCATTTCGACGTCTTGGCAGGACCATCGGATCAACATCATTGACACGCCTGGCCACGTGGACTTCACCATCGAGGTGGAGCGTTCCATGCGTGTGCTGGATGGTGTGATCGCCGTCTTCTGCGCCGTTGGTGGTGTTCAGCCCCAATCCGAGACCGTATGGCGTCAGGCGGATCGCTACTCCGTCCCCCGGATGGTGTTCGTCAACAAGATGGACCGCACCGGTGCGGACTTCCTCAAGGTTCACGGCCAGATCAAGGATCGCCTCAAAGCCAATGCTGTCCCGATCCAGCTTCCGATCGGGGCTGAAGGTGAACTGAGCGGCATCATCGATCTCGTTGCCAACAAGGCGTACATCTATAAGAACGATCTCGGCACCGATATCGAAGAGGCCGAGGTGCCGGCTGCTATGGCCGACGAGGTGGCCGAATGGCGAAACACCTTGATGGAAACCGTCGCCGAAACCGACGAGTCTCTGATCGAGAAGTTCCTCGAGAGCGGCGAACTCAGCGTTGATGAGCTCAAGCAAGGCATTCGCGAAGGCGTGCTGAAGCACGGTCTTGTGCCAATGCTCTGCGGCTCTGCCTTCAAGAACAAAGGCGTGCAGCTGGTGCTCGACGCCGTGATCGACTACCTGCCAGCTCCTGTCGATGTCCCCCCCATCCAGGGTGTGCTTCCCGACGGCAGCGAAGCCGTGCGTCCTTCCGACGACAGCGCTCCTTTCAGTGCCCTCGCCTTCAAGGTGATGGCCGATCCCTACGGCAAACTCACCTTCGTCCGGATGTACTCCGGCGTGCTGGAGAAAGGCAGTTATGTGCTCAACTCCACCAAGGGAGAGAAGGAGCGCATCTCTCGTCTTGTGGTGCTGAAGGCGGATGACCGCGAAGAAGTCGATGCCCTGCGAGCCGGAGACCTCGGCGCGGTGCTGGGTCTGAAGAACACCACCACCGGTGACACCCTCTGCACCCAGGACGATCCCATCGTTCTTGAGACCCTGTTCATCCCCGAACCGGTGATCTCAGTGGCCGTGGAGCCCAAGACCAAGGGCGACATGGAAAAACTCTCCAAGGCACTTGTGTCTTTGGCAGAGGAAGACCCCACGTTCCGCGTCAATACTGACTCTGAAACCGGTCAGACCGTGATCGCCGGCATGGGCGAGCTCCACCTGGAAATCCTGGTGGACCGCATGCTGCGCGAATTCAAGGTGGAAGCCAACATCGGCGCACCTCAGGTGTCCTATCGCGAAACCATCCGTGGTTCCGCAGGTGGCGAAGGCAAGTTCTCTCGTCAGACCGGTGGTAAGGGTCAATACGGCCACGTCGTGATCGAAATGGAACCGGGTGAGCCCGGCTCCGGCTTCGAATTCGTCAACAAGATCGTGGGCGGTGTCGTTCCGAAGGAATACATCAAGCCCGCCGAGCAGGGCATGAAAGAGACCTGCGAATCCGGTGTGATCGCCGGATATCCGCTGATCGATGTGAAATGCACGATGGTGCATGGCTCATATCACGACGTCGACTCTTCGGAGATGGCGTTCAAGATCGCCGGATCCATGGCCTTCAAGGACGGCGTCAAGAAGTGCAATCCTGTGCTGCTTGAACCGATGATGAAGGTCGAGGTCGAAGTCCCCGAGGATTTCCTCGGTTCGATCATCGGCGACCTGTCCTCCCGTCGAGGTCAGGTTGAAGGCCAGTCCGTCGATGACGGCACGTCCAAAATCTCGGCCAAGGTGCCCCTTGCCGAGATGTTCGGTTACGCCACCGAGCTCCGCTCCATGACCCAGGGCCGGGGCATTTTCTCGATGGAATTCGACAATTACGCCGAAGTTCCTCGCAATGTGGCCGAGGCCATCATCTCCAAGAATCAGGGCAATTCCTGATCTCTAAACTCCTCCAAACCCAACCCTCGATTCTTTAAACACCCATGGCACGCGAGAAGTTCGAAAGGAACAAGCCCCACGTCAACATCGGCACCATCGGCCACGTTGACCACGGCAAGACCACCCTCACCGCCGCGATCACCAACGTGCTCGCCAAGAAGGGTCAGGCTGAAGTTCAGAACTATGCCGACATCGACGGCGCCCCCGAAGAGCGTGAGCGCGGCATCACCATCAACACCGCTCACGTTGAGTACGAGACCGAGACTCGTCACTACGCTCACGTGGACTGCCCTGGCCACGCGGACTATGTGAAGAACATGATCACCGGTGCCGCTCAGATGGACGGCGCCATCCTGGTGTGTGCTGCCACCGACGGCCCCATGGCCCAGACCAAGGAGCACATCCTTCTGGCCAAGCAGGTGGGCGTTCCCGCTCTGGTTGTTGCACTGAACAAGTGCGACATGGTCGATGACGAAGAGATCATCGAACTGGTGGAAATGGAGATCCGTGAACTGCTCTCCAGCTACGACTTCCCCGGCGATGACATCCCCGTCGTTCAGGTGTCTGGCCTGAAGGCCATCGAAGGCGAGGCTGCCTGGGAAGCCAAGATCGAGGAACTGATGGCGGCTGTTGACGCCAGCATTCCTGAGCCTGAGCGGGAAGTGGACAAGCCCTTCCTGATGGCTGTGGAAGACGTCTTCTCCATCACCGGTCGTGGCACCGTGGCCACCGGCCGTATTGAGCGCGGCATCGTCAAAGTCGGCGAAGAAATCGAAATCGTCGGTATTCGCGAGCCTCGGAAGACAACCGTCACCGGTGTGGAAATGTTCCGCAAGCTGCTCGACGAGGGCATGGCTGGCGACAACGTTGGTCTGCTGCTGCGCGGCATCCAGAAGGAAGACATCGAACGCGGCATGGTGCTGGTGAAGCCTGGCTCCATCACCCCTCACACCAAATTCGAAGGTCAGGTGTATGTGCTGAAGAAAGAAGAAGGCGGCCGCCACACTCCTTTCTTCGCTGGCTACCGCCCGCAGTTCTACATCCGTACAACTGACGTGACCGGCCAGATCACCGCTTTCACAGCTGAAGACGGCAGCAATGTCGAAATGGTGATGCCTGGTGACAACATCCAGATGACCGGTGAGCTGATCTGTCCTGTTGCGATGGAAACCGGCATGCGTTTCGCTATCCGCGAAGGCGGCCGCACCATCGGTGCTGGCGTGGTCTCCAAGATCATCGAGTGATCAGCGCAAGCTGAACCACAAAGCAGGAGATGGAGGGGCTCCGCCCCCCATCTCCTACATTTCTAAGAACCTCGACAACTGAAGTCCTGCTTCGTCTTCGGAGCTCTTTCGCCTCTCTCCTATGTCCACTGCCATCGCTCAGCAGAAGATCCGCATCCGCCTTAAGGCGTTTGACCGCCGCATGCTGGATCTGTCTTGCGAGAAAATCATTGAAACGGCCGATAACACCGCTGCAACTGCAATCGGTCCGATCCCCCTGCCCACGAAACGCAAGATCTACTGCGTTCTGCGCTCCCCCCACGTGGACAAGGACTCCCGCGAGCACTTCGAGACCCGCACGCACCGTCGGATCATCGACATCTACAGCCCTTCAGCCAAAACCATCGATGCGCTGATGAAGCTTGATCTCCCCAGTGGTGTGGACATCGAAGTGAAGCTCTGATCCAGTCGATCAGGACTTCACTTTCCTAGGATTCAGTTGCCTACAACACGGCGTTCGTGTCCGATTTTTCCGTGAGGGAGCTTCCCCTGTTCCCCCTGCCGGACGTCGTGTTGTTCCCTCAGCAGCTCCTGCCGCTGCACATTTTTGAATCGCGTTATCGGATGCTTCTCCAGACGGTTCTGGAGACCGACAAACGATTCGGCATCGTTCGCATCAATCCTGAGAACGGCCAGATGGCCGAAATCGGGTGCTGCGCAGAGGTGCTCCAGCACCAAACCACTGAAGACGGTCGCAGCTACATCGTTTCGCTGGGGCAACAGCGGTTCCGCCTGTTGAACATCACCCGTGAAACGCCCTACCGAACAGCCATGGTGAGCTGGTTGGAAGATGAGCCCGTGGCCGATGCCGAGGCACTCAACAGCTTGCGGGACAAGGTCAGCGAAGCCTTGAACGACGTCGTTCAACTGACAAGCAAGCTGCAGAACCGAGAGGTGGAACTTCCTGATGATCTCCCTGATCTACCGCGGGAGCTGTCGTTCTGGATCAGTGCCCATCTCGACCAGGCCGCATCAGAGCAACAGAGTCTTCTGGAACTGACCGACACCCAAGAGCGTTTGAGTCAGCAGTTTGAAATGTTGGACCACACCCGACGCCAGTTGGCGGCCCGCACCGTACTGATGGATCTGAAGTGATGTTGGGATCTCTGCTTGTGGTGGCCGGAGCGGCTGGAGCAACCGGGCTTGCCCTATGGCTTCGTCGCGACCGGCGCTACGAATCGTCGGAGAGTGTTGCCTCCGCCTACGACGCCTGGACGGAAGACCGTTTGTTGGAGCAACTCTGGGGGGAACATGTCCATCTCGGCCATTACGGGACCCCGCCAGGCTCCTGCGACTTCCGCGAAGCCAAGGAAGCCTTCGTTCACGAGCTTGTGCGATGGAGCGGTCTGGACCTACTTCCCGCCGGCAGCCGGGTGCTGGATGTGGGATGCGGCATCGGTGGCAGTGCCCGAATCCTGGCGCGGGATTACGGGTTGGACGTTCTCGGCATCAGCATCAGCCCAGCCCAGGTGAAGCGGGCCACGCAACTCACCCCATCAGACCTGACCTGCCGCTTCCAGGTGATGGACGCCTTGGATCTTCAACTGCCCGATCAAAGCTTTGATGCGGTCTGGAGTGTGGAGGCAGGCCCGCACATGCCGGACAAACAGCGCTATGCCGATGAACTGCTACGGGTGATGCGCCCGGAAGGTCTGCTTGCTGTTGCCGACTGGAACCGCCGCGACCCATCCGACGGCGGCATGACACGACCTGAACGCTGGGTGATGCGTCAGTTGCTCAACCAGTGGGCCCATCCCGAATTCGCCAGCATCAAGGGGTTCCGCCAAAACCTCGACAACAGCGCCCACCATCGTGGTCAGATCGTCACCGATGACTGGACCCAGGCCACGCTGCCCTCATGGATTGACTCCATCGTCGAGGGCATCCGACGTCCCTGGTCTGTGCTCAGCCTGGGACCCAAAGCAGTGCTTCAAGGCCTGAGAGAAACCCCGACGTTGTTGCTCATGCACTGGGCCTTCGCCACCGGCCTGATGCAATTTGGCGTTTTTCGGATCCGTCGAGACTGATCGTCAACAACCACTGATTTTCAACAGCCACTGATTTTCAACAGCCACTGAGGTCGCTGCTGGGGTAGGCGCCGAAATGGGCGAGATGCTCACAGAGAGGCTGCAATTGAGCGATGAGTTCAGCCAGCGCAGTTGAAGGCGCTGAAGGAAGGTCCACATCCACAAAAAACACGTATTCCCCCAACTCCCGTTTGGACGGACGAGATTCAATTCGGCTCATGTTCAACCCCCGCTGAGCCAAACAAGCCAGCGCCTCCAGCAGGGCCCCAGGTGCATTGCGATGCAGCGAGAAAGCAAGACTGGCCACATCTCCATGTTCACTGCGTTCACCACGGCGCAACAAGAGAAAACGGGTGCGATTTCCCGCCACATCATTCACGGGAAAAGCCAACTCATCCAACCCGTGTTCGCTTGCAGCCGTCTTGGAGGCAATCGCAGCACGAAAGGGACTGCCGGCCACCATGCGAGCAGCCTCAGCGGTAGACGAGGTAGGAAGCTGCAGGGCATCAGGCAAATGCTGCGCCAACCAGCCACTGCACTGGGCAAGGGCCTGCGGATGAGAGAGCACTTCCGTGACTCTGCTGAGTGGACCACTCCCCAGCAGCGCATGCTGAATCGGGAGCACCAACGCCCTTCGAATACAAAGCTCAGGATGCGACCAGAGCGCATCGAGGGTCGCTGTCACTCCCCCTTCAACCGAGTTCTCAATCGGAACAACGGCTGCATCACACTGCCCCTGAGCCAGCTGTTCCACAACCGATCGAAGACCGGTGCACGGCATCAACTGGACATCATTTAGGGCGTCCTGGTCGATCAACACCCGAGCGGCCTGCTCGCCATAGGTCCCAGCTGGACCAAGGAATGCGAGACGTGTAGGCATCGAAGCCGCACTGCATGGACTCGATAAGATCATGCCGCGTCAGGTGAAGTCCATGCCCCTGGCCTTCGAAGCCAGTCAAAAGCTTGATCTGCCTGTCAGAACCGGAGCAGAGCGGCTGCCCACCTATTTGCTTGAGGAGGAACGGGTTCTCGGAGCCCTACTAGACGCACGCCAGCTCACCCCCTTACAGCCGGGTCTCTACCGCTACGTCGTGACCAGCCTGAAGGTCTTTCAGCTCCATGTGAAGCCCGTGGTGTCGCTTCAGATCCATAGGGAAGGGGACACTCTGGTGATGCGCGCCCTGGATTGCGAACTGGAAGGCCTAGGGATCGTTGATGACTTTGCGCTGAATCTGGAAGCACGACTCGCCTGCACACCCGAGGGGCTTCAGGGGAACGCGCATCTGTCGGTCAGCGTGAGTCAACCCTCCCTGCTGAAGCTGATTCCAAAACGAGTGTTGGAGTCAACAGGGGAATCCATCCTGAGCGGCATCCTCATTGGCATCAAAACCCGTGTCGGCCAGCAGCTCATTGACGACTATCGGAGCTGGTGCGGTGCAACAGAGGCGCAACTCTCATCCCAGCAGCCGCTTCAGGAACGTCTGCCGATGCAAGGGCGTGGGGCCTGAAGCCATCAAGCTCTGACGATGCTGTGCCGTGCCATAGCCCGCATGGCGCTCGAGTCCATACCCGGGGAAGCGATCGGACAAACGCCGAATGAGTGAATCCCGGGCCTCCTTGGCCAGAACGCTGGCAGCAGCGATGGCAGGTGATCGGCTGTCGCCGGAAACAACAGTGCGCTGCGGGCCCAGCCACAGCCTGAGGGGAAGGTTGCCATCCACAAGCACCAAGCCAGGGGATTGCGGCAGTCGCTGAAGAGCACGCAACATGGCGCGTTCAGTGGCGACGCGAATACCACTGGCGTCAATTTCTCGCGCTGAAGCCTGGCCCATGCCGGAGGCAACACACAGCGAATGAATCAAGGGAACCAAGGCAGCCCGACGTTTGGCGGAGAGTTTCTTGCTGTCGGTCAGTCCCGCCTTCAACAGGCGTTCTGCAGCTGCGCCATCCAGCACTACAGCTGCCGCAAAAACAGGTCCGAACAAGCAACCACGACCAACTTCATCCACTCCAGCCACATCCCTCCCGATGGGGAGCGACTCCTGCGGAGTCATCCGGTTCAGACCGTGGCGACAGCAGAGGAGCGGCGACGACGACGGCGGGGCTCCTCTGATTCAGCCGGTTCCGCCACCGGAGCAGGCTCCGACTCAACCGGTTCCGTAACGATCGTTGGCTCTGGTTCGCTGATCGTCAGATTGGTCACGGCCTCCAAGGGGGTGATCTCCACCATCAGGGGTGCAGTCTCATCCGGGACGGAAGACGTCACGACAACTGGAGTTTCCGTAGCAGGGGTCACGGCGGGCTGACTGACGCCATTACGTGCACCTGAACGGCCACCACGCCCGCCGCGACGACGACGCCGTCCCGCAGTTGCCGCCAGTTGCTGCCGAGCAGCCTCCAGCACCTCCTGCTCATCCTCGCCAGGGCTAACAACCCTCACAACAACATTGTCGGATTCAGGAGTCTCTTCCAGCAACAGGGCAGGATTCAAACCAAGCCAGCCAAACAACTGCTGCTGTTCGTCGGTCATGGGAACGGCAACCAATTCAGGGTCCTGACGACGGGCTATCGCAGGCTCATGCGCCTCTTGCGTCGACACCTCAGGAGCGGTCGTATCGGAGGTATCGACCGGAAGGACAGCATCCTGAGTGCCGCGCCCTCGGCCACCACGCCGCCTCCGGCCATTCCCGCCGTTCTCTCCGGGAGAAACCACTTCAGCGCGCGCAGAAGCAGCGGAACGAACCAATCCCGTGGCGGTCGCCAAGGGCTGGAGAAGATCTTTGCCTGGGAGCACAGCCACGTGGCCCAGGCCCCCACAGCTGGGGCAGGCCCGTCCGAAGAGTTCGTAAATGTTCTGCCCTTGACGCTTGCGTGTGAGCTCCACCAGGCCAAGTTCACTGAGCTGTGCGATCTGCGGTCGAGCTGAATCGTCACGAACGGCTGTCGTGAAATGCTCCAGCAACTGGAGCTGATCACGACGGGAATCCATATCGATGAAATCGATGATGATCACCCCGCCGATGTTGCGAAGCTTGAGCTGACGAGCGATCTCAATCGCAGCCTCGCAGTTGGTCCACAGAACGGTTTCTCGAGCATTGGCCGAGCGCGTGAACGATCCGGAGTTCACGTCAATCACCGTGAGCGCTTCGGTGGGCTCGATGATCACGTATCCACCGGAAGGCAGGTCAACCCGAGGCTTGAGCGCATCGCGGATGGCGGCATTGACCTTGTAGTGCTCCAGCAACTCGCTGGGTTCACCGTGGGCTTCTACAAGAACATTGTTGGCATCAGCACCAAGGAAGCTGCTGACACGGCCCACGGCAGCGGCATCGTCCACCACAACCCGGGCCAAATCCGGCCCCATGTGATCCCGCAGAATCCGGTGGATGAAATCTTCATCGCGATTGAGAAGAACAGGGGGGGCTGCTGTCTCAGCTGCTTGCTGAATTGCCTCCCACTGGCGAAACAACGACTCCAAATCTTCAATCAGGAGATCTTCACTGATGCCGTCGGCTTCCGTTCGAATCAGCAGGCCAGCCCCGGGCGGCTTGATCAGAACACCGAGGGCACGGAGTCTGTTCCTCTCTGCATCGGAACTGATGCGTCGGGAAATGTTCACCCCCTGACCATGGGGCTGGAGCACCAGGTAGCGCCCAGGCAGGGCAAGGTTTCCAGTCAGCCGTGGGCCCTTGGTACCGGTCGGTTCTTTCATCACCTGAACCAGAACCTTTTGACGAGGCTCGAGGAGTTCAGTGATCCCAGCGGAACCTTTCTTCAGACGCAGCGGCCCGAGATCGGTGACGTGAATGAAACCATTTTTCTCACTTTCACCGATATTGACGAAAGCGGCATCAATGCCGGGCAAAACATTTTCAACCGTTCCGAGATAAACATCTCCGATCTGATAACGACCCTGCGCGACGATCAATTCGTCAACACGTTCATCGGTTAGCACTGCTGCGATGCGCAGCTGCTCCGCGATGACAATTTGCTGGGGCATAGGAAGACTGGTTGAGCCCAATTCAGGGCCATATCCGTTGTGGAACCTGCCGGTCCGCACTCACGGGTTGATGGAAAGATCTGAGCTGGTCAATGTGACCAAAAGGATGCGGAGCTTGCACTCCTATGAATCAAGCTTGGGGGTTCCGAAATAGACCGCCACGCAAGCCGTGATATGGACCTCGATATCCGTGTGGGATCAGACAAGACCGGAACAAGGGTGGTCCCGACGGACAAAACACTTGCTCTGTATTCAAACTAGCACTGAGCACTAAGGATCAGAGCTTCACGAGTCAACCGTTGCACTTGCAAGGGCTGCCCGACGGTCTCGGCAAGCCAGTGCTGAATCTGAGCAGGGCGCAAGCTTCGGCCCATATCATCCACCGCTGCTTCCAAGCGAAGGCGAGCGGCCCCACTGGAGTTCTGATTCGTCACTTGAAGCGCTTTCAACGCTGGACGGCAATCCCTTTCTCTAGGGCGCCCCTTCTTGTCGGTGTCATGCCATACCAAGGTCTTGGCCTGCAGCAGTTGATCGACAGCCGCACTCCAGTCCACAGGGATCTGCGTCTGCTCGTCCTGAACGAGATCAAAACACCAAACAGCGCCCGTCAGTTCTTGAGAGAGGCTTTTCCCACGAACGGGAACCTCTGCTGCCGCTAACAGCTGAATCCCATCCGGCAACAAGGGCTGGAGCGTGCTGCAGAAGTGATTTGGGTCCTGTACCTCGGTGAATTCCAGATCCATCCACTCGCTCTGGGCCTCGGCGCCGAGGGGAAGGGCCAGAGCGATTTGAACGCGAGGCAGGGGATGAAACCCTCCGGTGAAGCTGATCGGGAGAGCACTGCGGCGCAGGGCTCTCTCCAGCATTCGCATCAGATCGAGATGACTGAGCAGCGCCATCGATCCCGTTTTGGCGAATCGCACCCGGATGCGACACACCCGTTCGCTTGGAGGCGCCTGCGTGGGCACTTGGATCGGCACCTCGGGAGCAGGGACAACCACGTTGTGCCCCAAATCCGGGCCACACACACCACAGCTGCTGCATCCGTCAAAGGAGCAGTCCGGCACAACCGCCGCGTCAAGAGCCCGTTGCAGATCATCTGTCAGCCAGGCCTTCTCGATGCCTGTATCGATGTGGTCCCAGGGGAGCGGCTGGGCACAGAAGGCTTCTAGGTCCTCCCGATCCAGCGCGGCCACGGCACTCCAGCCCCCGACCTCCATCTCCCGATAACGCCCTTCCAAACCAGCGTCAGCAATAGCTCCGGTCCAGGCGGCATAGGCACGATCCAGCGACTCAAACCACGCATCCATTCCGGCACCGGCCCTCCAGGCCGCCTCGATCACCGGTGCCAGGCGCCGATCACTGCGACCAACAAAATCCTCCATGGCGGACAGCCGCACATCGGTGAAGTTCACCTTCACGCCGCGCAAACGCCTGAAGGCCTCCCTGAGCAGGGTCTGCCGCCGCTCAAACTCAGCTGTTGAGACGCTGTGCCACTGAAAAGGCGTGTGGGGCTTGGGCGTGAAATTGCTGATCGTGATATTGAGGTTCAGCCGACCCAGGTCACGACAGCGCTGCTGCAGCATCACGCAGGTCTCTGCAATGCCGAGGACATCGGGATCCGTCTCCCCAGGAAGGCCGATCATGAAATACAGCTTCACCTTGCGGTAGCCGTTCTGCATGGCGGTGCGGATGCCATGCAGCAGGTCGTCATCGGTCAGGCCCTTATTGACGATGTCGCGGAGTCGCTGCGTACCGGCCTCAGGAGCGAAGGTCAGGCCCGCTTTCCGCGTACCACCCAAAATGTGCGCGATGTCTTCATCAAAGCGATCCACCCGCTGACTGGGCAGCTGAAGCGTGACGTTCTGATCCGCGAGGCGGTTCCGCAACTCAACCCCTACCGCCGGCAGCGCTAGGTAGTCGCTGCAACTAAGTGACAACAACGAGAAATCGCTGTAGCCGGTTTGTTTCATCCCGGTTTCAACAGCTTCGATCACCGCCTCTGGTTCAACATCCCGGGCTGGACGCGTCAGCATCCCTGGCTGACAAAAGCGACATCCCCTGGTGCAACCGCGTCGAATCTCCACCGTGAGACGGTCATGCACCGTTTCCACATGGGGGACAAGGCCCATGGCGTAGTGGGGCATCGGCGTCGCCACACGCCGGAGAACCCTCTGCGGAACATCAGGATGGAGCGGCTGAAGGGTGACTCCGTCCGCGCCCAGCTCGTAGAGAGAGGGCACATAAACACCAGGGACCTGGGCCAGATCGCGGAGCAGTTGCGATCGGGTCAATCCATCGGCTTTGGCCTGAGCCACCACTAGACCGATCTCGGGCAGCAGTTCCTCCCCGTCCCCCAGTGCAACGAAATCGAAGAAAGGGGCGTAGGGCTCTGGATTACTGGTGGCTGTAGGACCGCCCGCGAAGATCAGCGGAGGAGCTGCAGGATCACTCAGCGGCAAGTCACCACGATCGGCGGCTCGAATCGGCACCTGGGCAAGGTCCAGCATCTCGAGGATGTTGGTGGCGCCGAGTTCGTAACTCAGGCTGAAGCCCAGAATGTCGAAGGCGGGCAAGGGCCGACGGCTTTCCACCGCAAACAGCGCCTGACTCCGCTCCCGCAAGCGGCCGGCCAGATCGGCGGCCGGGAGATAAGCGCGATCGCACAATTGCCCAGGCACGGCATTGAGGATCGAATAGAGGATGATGTGGCCGAGATTGCTGGAGCCGACCTCGTAAATCTCGGGGTAAGTGAGCGCCCAGCGCACCGATGCGGCTTGCCAATCCCTTGGTTCGACCCCTAACTCATGCCCCATGTACCGGGCGGGTTTGTTGATGCCGCTGTCCACCAGGGCATGGAAATCAACCGGGTGATCCGGGGTTGAGACGACCACGTCGGATGTCCTTACTCCTGAAGTCATCGTATGGAGCTGCCGACACGGCAAGATGCCTCGCAGACATAGCTTCCGGTTCCGTGGTTCAGGTCAACGGCAATTACCTCAAGCTCAAGGCGGGCTACCTGTTCCCTGAGATCGGTCGGCGCGTGAAGGCGTTCAGCACCGACCACCCCGATGCAGCGCTGATTCGCCTGGGCATCGGTGATGTCACGGAGCCCTTGCCACTCGCCTGCCGTGAGGCGATGAAGACAGCTATCGATGCGATGGGCACAGCCGAAGGCTTTCACGGCTACGGCCCCGAACAGGGCTACGGCTGGCTGCGGGACGCCATCGCCAAAAACGACTTCCAATCCCGAGGCTGCGACATCAGTGCCGATGAGATTTTTGTCTCCGACGGCTCCAAATGCGACAGCAGCAACATCCTCGACATTCTCGGCGAGGGCAACAAGGTGGCTGTCACCGACCCCGTCTACCCGGTGTATGTCGACAGCAACGTCATGGCCGGCCGCACCGGTGAAGCCGGTGAGATCGGTCGCTATGCGGGCCTGAGCTACCTCCCGATCAGTGCGGACAACGGCTTTGCAGCGCAGATTCCCAGTGAACCTGTCGATCTGATTTATCTCTGCTTCCCCAACAACCCCACTGGTGCAGTCGCCACCCGGGAGCAACTCCAGGCCTGGGTGGACTACGCCCGTTCCAATGGCGCCCTAATCCTGTTCGATGCGGCCTATGAGGCCTTCATCCAGGACCCAGCCCTCCCCCACTCCATTTTTGAGATCGACGGCGCCCGGGACTGCGCCATCGAATTCCGCTCCTTCTCCAAAAACGCTGGCTTCACTGGCACGCGCTGTGCTTTCACCGTGGTGCCGAAAGGGCTGAAAGGCAAGGCAGCCAGCGGTGAGGACGTTGAACTCTGGGGGCTATGGAACCGGCGCCAGAGCACCAAATTCAACGGTGTGAGCTACATCATTCAGCGCGGAGCTGAAGCTGTTTACTCCGAAGCCGGTCAGGCCGAGGTGAAGGCCCTGGTGAGCTTCTACATGGAGAACGCCGCGATCATTCGCCGTGAACTCAGTGAGGCAGGCCTCACTGTTTATGGCGGCGAACACGCTCCCTATGTCTGGATCAAGACCCCTGAAGGCATGGACTCCTGGGGATTCTTCGACCATCTCCTCAACAAAGCCAATGTGGTCGGCACACCCGGAAGCGGTTTCGGCGCCGCCGGAGAGGGGTATTTCCGCCTGTCAGCTTTCAACAGTCGCGCCAATGTGGAGGAGGCCATGGCCCGCATCAAGGCTCTATGAGCCGCCCCTCCTTCGCATTCCCCTTAGATTTCAAAAATCTCGGATCAATGGTCATGGCCGTGGATGCTCCCAGCCAAAACCCAGGAGGTGCGGCTGTTCTGGACAAAGCTCCGGAACGGGTTCGCAAGTACTCACCTCGCTACAAGGTGCTTCTGCACAACGACCCGGTGAACTCCATGGAATATGTGGTGTCCACCCTTCAACAGGTTGTGCCCCAACTCAGCGAGCAGGACTGCATGGCCGTGATGCTGGAAGCCCACAACACAGGTGTTGGCTTGGTGATCGTGTGTGACATCGAGCCAGCTGAGTTCTATTGCGAAACACTGAAGGGCAAAGGGCTGACCAGCTCCATCGAGCCCGAGAGTTAGTGAGATGAAGCAACTGCTGGACAGGTTTCTCCTGCTTCAGCCGGTCTGGCTGCCCACACTTCTGTTCGTTCCGCTGCTCTACGCGTTGGGGTGGCTGGCAGCCGTCCCGCTCACACTTCTTGGGCTGCCAGGGGATCAGGTCTCCTTCACAGGGACGCTGATGAGTTTCGTGCTGTTTCTGCTGGTGATGCCCAGATGGGCTGCCGTGAGGTGGTCAGCATCACAACCCTGGGCCGCCTTGGGCATAAGCAAGAAAGGCTCCATCAATCGGTCCATTCACGCGGCTGGATTGCTGAGAGGCCTCTTCATCGCCGCAGGGCTACTGACGTTGATCACGAGCATTGTTCTGATCGGAGGTTGGGGTCGATGGCTGGGCCATATCGATGGCATTCACGTCCTCAATGCTGTGCTGCTCTGCCTTGGGGTGGGCTTTGCTGAAGAATTGATTTTCCGCGGTTGGCTGTGGACCGAACTGAACCGAATCATCGGCTCACGTGGTGGAGCTGTCGCTCAAGCTGTCATTTTCAGCCTTGTCCACACACGCTTCAACCTCGGGCTGGCTGGCATGGGTGGACTCCTTGTCGGTCTTTTTATGTTGGGAATAATTCTCGCCAGACAACGTCAAGCTGACCAGGGCTCGCTTTGGGGCTGTATAGGCCTGCATGGAGGGCTTGTAGCTGGATGGTTTCTGCTGCTGAACGACTGGCTTCAGCTATCGCCTCAAACTCCCTCCTGGCTTGTGGGTCCTGGAGGAGATGCCCCCAATCCACTTGGGGGAGTGATCGGACTGACTTGTTTGATGACGCTGTTTCTGATTCAGCGCACAGCCGTTGCCAAGGCCGATCGGCCTGCAACAGGAGCACGCAACGCTTCCTGAAGTGGAGCCACTCCGTAATCCCTTTCGAGGAGCGACATCACCGTGCGACCGAAATCGGCAGGATTGCGATCAAAGGCCTCGAGACACACCCGGCCGAAGGTGCTTCCCATCGGCTCCGGGTTCCAGAGAAGCTTGCGCGCTGTCCACGGCATCATGCTCATCGGGTTGTAACCCGGCTTGATTAAGCCCTGATCGAAACCGTACTGCTCGAGATGGGTATGCGGTTGCAATCCGATGAAGAAGATCGCAGGCTCAACCAGATCAGCACCAAAAATCGCCTCAAGCTCCCGGTGATAAGCCACGGTCTGTCGAATGGTCTCCGGCCGCTCATCGATCACGTTGAAGGAGTAGTTGACCGAGACGTGATCGCGAAAGCCAGCATCCGCAAGCATGCGGCAACTTTCCAACACCGTCCGCAGGTTGTATCCCATGCGCATCTTTCGCACGAGCTCTTGGGAGCCTGAAGTTATTCCGATCTCGAAATAGCTCATGCCCGTCTCCACCATGAGCTGAGCAAGCTCTGGATCGAGATTGTCGGCTCTGATGTAGGCCGCCCAGCGAATTCCCGTAAGACCTTCGGCCTTGATCGCGCGTAAAAGCTCCTTGGCGTCTTCGATATAGCGCCGAGCGGGAATGAACTGAGCATCGGTGAACCAGAAACCACGCACCCCGCGGTCGTAGAGCTGGCGCATCTCTTTCACGACCTCGGCAACAGGATTGAGGCGCACCTGCTTGCCTTCCACCACTGTGTAGACGCAGTAGCAGCAGTTATGAGGGCAGCCGCGCTTGGTCTGAACACCGACGTAGAAGTCACCGCCTTCGAGATACCAGTCGAGCTGGGGCCAAACCGAGGCGATGTAGTCGTAATTGCAGGCTGTCTTGGGACGACTCTCCGGTTGCTCATGGATCAAGCCTGACCGGGGCGGTTCACCAACAACGAAGCAGCGCTCTTGCTCGAGAGACTGACCCTGTATCAACTTTTCTAGAAGTGGCTCCCCCTCGCCGACGGACACAATCGTGCCCTTGGGAAGCGACTTGCCGAGCTGTTCATAGAACACACTGACGGCTCCACCTCCAAGAACGGCCCGAGCGCTTGGCTGGTGACGGCGTGCGCGCTTCAAGCCCTGACGCACCAAACGCTGGTTTCTGCTCAGCTCGCCGTAATGACTCCGCATCAACTGAAGCCCGCCTAAGGCGCCATGGAGTCGCTTCAGTGGGTTGCGGGCATAAAAGACTTCAAACGAATTCTGGAGAGGGTTTCCCCCTCGCCCGTCGACCGGGGCATAGATCTGAATATCTCTCCAGGAGAACACCAGAAGCGTGGGCTGAAATTGGTCAACGGTCGCGTCCAGCACGCGATGCACGTCGAGCACTGGTAGAGCCGCAAGATCCAGGATGCGCTGAGGCATCTCCGGGAAGCACTTGTGCAGATGGTCGGCGAGATAGATCGGCCCGATCGGAAAGATCGGATTGCAGGGCAGCCGCACCAGTAACACCCGTTCTTGCTGTGGTGCCAAGTCAGCTGCCATGGAGCTTTCGGGACGCTAACAAGCGCGACAGCCAAAGGCGCTGAGGCCCTCTTCACAAGAGCTTCATAAAGTTTGCGATACACAGCGCAAACTTCCGTTACACTCGGAACCAGGCAGGGCTCTCCTGCCCTTCCTTAAACCGTTCCTTCGGGAACATTTCTTTCCGTTCTCATGACCACCACCCTCCAGCAGCGCTCCGGCGCTTC